>JABMNV010000046.1 GCA_013203475.1 Acidobacteriota bacterium | reverse complement strand
TTCTGGGATTGGGTGGGCGGGCGCTATTCGATGGATTCGGCGATCGGTCTGTCCACGATGATCGCGATCGGTCCGGACCAGTTTCGCGAGATGCTCGACGGTTGTCATCAGATGGATGAACACTTTCGCACCACGCCGTTCGAACGGAACCTGCCGGTCCTCCTGGGGCTGCTGACGGTGTGGTATGCCGACTTCTTCGGCGCCGCTACGGCGGCTGTGTTGCCGTACGAGCAGTATCTGAAGCGTTTCCCCGCCTACCTGCAGCAACTCACGATGGAGAGCAATGGCAAGGGTGTCACCGTGGAGGGGAGTCCTGTCGACTACCCGACCAGTCCGGTGTACTGGGGCGAACCGGGCACGAATGGCCAGCATTCGTTTTATCAGCTGATTCACCAGGGGACTCATCTCATCCCGTGCGACTTCATCGGGTGTGCGCAGACGCTCAATCCGCTCGGGCGTCATCATGACGTGTTAATGGCCAATGTCTTTGCGCAGGCCGAAGCGCTCGCGTTTGGCAGGACCGCTGATCAGGTGAAGGCCGAAGGCACCCCAGACTGGTTGGCGCCTCATCGTGTGTTTGAGGGGAACCGACCGTCCAATACCATTCTGATGCAGCGCTTGACGCCCGCAGCGCTCGGCACACTCGTCGCGCTGTATGAACACAGCGTGTTCACACAGGGCGTCATCTGGAATATCAACTCTTTCGATCAATGGGGCGTCGAACTGGGCAAGGCCCTGGCACAGACGATCGTCGATCAGCTTGAGAGCGCAGCCGAACCCGAGCTCGAGCATGACAGCTCAACGAACAGCTTGATTCGGCGCTATGGGAAGATGCGGGACGCGGAGTCGTAGCCCTCGGACGGAACATGAAGACTATTGCAGCGCTGACGACGGCGTATTTTGGGCAGGGACAGTTCCAGCACGGCAACGTGCGCGTGCTCCTCCGACTGATCGGACTGTTGTTGGCGCTGGTGGTCATCTACAGCCTGACGTTTCACGTGATCATGGAGTGGGAGGGGCAGCACCACAGCTGGCTCACCGGTTTCTACTGGACCATGGTCGCCATGTCGACCTTGGGGTTCGGCGACGTGACATTCCAGTCGGATCTCGGACGCATGTTCTCGGTCCTCGTCGTGGTGTCTGGCACGATGTTCATGCTCGTATTGCTGCCCTTCACCTTCATCCAGTTCTTCTACGGCCCGTGGCTCGAAGCCCGCGATGCCGCCCGGGCGCCCAGGACACTACCGCCGTTGGTTCGAGGCCACGTGTTGCTCACGGCGTATGGCCCCGTCGATGCCGCACTGATCAGAAGACTGAAACAGTTCAAGACGCCCTATGCGGTCATTGTCCCAGACATCACGGCGGCACTGGCGCTCCACGACGAGGGTATCTCGGTCATGGTGGGAGACCTTGACGACCCGGATACGTATCGTCGCGCGCGGGCCGACCAGGCGGCCCTTGTCGTGGCCACCCAGTCTGATCCTGTGAACACGAGTATTGCCGTCACCGTCAGGGAACACGCCGACACCGTGCCGATCGTGGCCCTCGCCGCGTCTCCGGCCTCCGTCGACATCCTCGAACTGGCCGGGTGCCAGAACGTCATCGAACTTGGGAAGCTTCTCGGCCAGGCGATGGCGCGACGTGTGTTCGCCGGCGATGGCCGAAGCCACCCGATCGGTCAGGTCGTCGACCTGGTCATTGCTGAAGCCGCTGCCGCTGGCACGACGTTGGTGGGGCGCTCGCTTGCAGAGTCGCAGCTGCGCGCTCAACTGCGTCTCAATGTGGCGGGCGTCTGGCAACGTGGCCACTACAGGCCTGGTCGTCCAGAGACCGTGGTCACTGAGGACACCATGCTGCTTCTTGCCGGCGCAAAGGAGGACCTCAAGGCGTACGACGATCTGTTCGCAACCGGCCTGCCGACCGAGATCTTCGTGGTGATCATTGGGGGGGGGCGAGTCGGTCGGGCGGCAGCACGGGCGCTCTCCGATCGTGGAATCGACCACCGCATTATCGAGAAGGTCGCGGGTCGTGTCCGCGAGAACACCAACGTGGTTGTCGGTGACGCTGCCGACCTCGAGGTGCTGAAGGAAGCCGGAATCGACCGAGCCTCCTGCGCCATCGTGACCACGCACGAGGACCCCATCAACGTGTACCTCACGCTGTATTGTCGGCGCCTCCGCCCCGGGATGCTCATCCTCAGCCGAGCGACACAGGAACGGAACGCGTCGACCTTGCATCGTGCCGGTGCGGACTTCGTGCTCTCCTATGCGTCAACGGGGGCGAACGCCATCTTCAACACCCTCCGGCGCTCCCGTTTGCTGACCGTCGCCGAGGGGCTCGACGTGTTTACGGCCGTCATGCCCCCATCGCTGGTGGGAAAGAGTCTTGCGGGAGCCCAGATCCGAGGCGAGACAGGCGTCAATGTGCTCGCGATCCGCGAGCACGGCCGGACCGAGACCCGGTTCGACATCAATGCGCCGCTTCGGGCAGAGGCAGAACTCATTCTGATCGGAGACCCGGAGTCTGAGGAGCTCTTCTTCTCGAAGTACGTCTGACGGGCGCGCTACCCACGACGACACAACACGCTGGTCAGCACGTCCTGCTTGGGAGGGGCGTCGCCGGGCGCGATAGAATATGCTGGTGGAGTCGTCTGGGCTGAGCTCGTTGTCCCACTCGGATCTTGATTGCCAGAAGAAGTACTTCGATGACACGCGGTTTCAACGCGTTCGAAAGCGCTCAGGCCCAGTTCGATCACGCGGCGGACATTCTGAAACTGGACAAGAGCTCGCGGGACCTGCTTCGTTATCCGCTGCGCGAGTACTCCTTCGTCATCCCGGTGCGCATGGACGATGGCGGCATACAAGTCTTCCGCGGCTTCCGCGTGCAACACAACGATGCGCGTGGGCCATGCAAGGGCGGCGTGCGTTTTCATCCGCAGGAGACGCTCGACTCGATACGGGCGCTGGCGATGTGGATGACCTGGAAGTGCGCCGTCGTGGACATCCCGCTGGGCGGTGGCAAGGGGGGCGTGATCTGTGATCCCCACAATCTGAGCGCGCGCGAGCAGGAGCAGATCTGTCGCGGGTGGGTGTGAGGTTGATCCGATTTCGTGGACACTTTCCGAGAGGCGGATACGATGTCCCAAATGGGGTCCAAACAAACACGACGGGCACGACGACAGTTCACTGAGG
>JABMNV010000045.1 GCA_013203475.1 Acidobacteriota bacterium | reverse complement strand
TCGCGGCGCTTGGCATGGTGATGGGGGCGAGTTGGGCGGGGGCGCGGGCGATGACCTCGACTTCGGGGCCCGGCATCTCGTTGATGGCCGAACTTTCTGGTCTGGCGTACTACGCCGAGGTGCCCGCCGTCGTGTTCGACATTCAGCGGGTCGGTCCGTCCACCGGGTTGCCCACGCGTACGGCGCAAGGCGACATCCTGTCGGCGGCACTGAGTTCCCACGGCGATACCAAACACGTGATGCTGATCCCGTGTTCGATGGGCGAGTGCTTCGACATGGCCGGCGATGCCTTCGACCTGTCCGAACGTTTGCAGACCATCGTCTACGTGATGAGTGATCTCGATCTCGGGATGAATACCTGGATGACCGAGCCGTTCACGTATCCGACCAAGCCGCTTGATCGAGGCAAGGTGCTCGATGAGGCGAAGGTCCGCGAGTTGGGCGCCTCGTGGGGGCGCTACAAGGATATCGACGATGATGGTATTCCGTGGCGTTCGTTGCCCGACACGGGGATGCCGTCGTACTTCACGCGAGGCTCTGGCCACAACGCCGCGGCGCAGTACACAGAGCGGTCAGACGACTACGTGCAGAACCTGGATCGTTTGGCGAAGAAGTTCGAGACAGCCAAAACGTTGGTGCCGACACCGATCGTTGATGTCGAGGCAGGGGCCAGGGTGGGAATTATTGCCTACGGCTCAAGTCACTGGGGAGTCGAGGAGTCGCGCGATCAGCTCCGCGACGAGTTGGAGATGCCCACATCCTACCTGCGCCTGCGGGCCTATCCGTTCCAGGCGTCGGTTGAAGAGTTCGTTCGTCAACACGACCGTGTGTACGTCGTGGAACAGAATCGCGACGGACAGATGCTCAGCTTGCTTCGAATGGATCTGGACCCGGCCCTGCAGACACGCCTGCGGAGCGTTTTGCACTACAACGGATTACCCC
The DNA here is from genome assembly GCA_013203475.1 of Acidobacteriota bacterium. Taxonomy (GTDB): domain Bacteria; phylum Acidobacteriota; class Vicinamibacteria; order Vicinamibacterales; family SCN-69-37; genus SYFT01. Next base: position 2,244 of record JABMNV010000045.1, on the reverse strand, counting down.
TTGATGCCCGCAGCGTGACCGAATCCATCGTCGCGCAGGAGAAACAGTAATGTCGACCGAGACACCCAGTGCAGCTCCTGCCCCGAGGGCGAAAAAAACGAACCGCCTAGGGCTCGAACTTTCGAGCTACCGCGGCAGCAAGACCACGCTGTGCGCCGGCTGCGGCCACAACGCCATCACCGAGCGCATCATTGACGCCTGCTACGAGATGGGCGTGGATGCCAAGAAGGTACTCAAGCTCTCGGGCATCGGGTGTTCGAGCAAGAGCCCCGCCTACTTCATGAACGCTTCGCATGGCTTTAACTCCGTCCACGGCCGCATGCCGTCGGTGGCGACGGGGGCGATGCTCGCCAATCAAACCATGATGTCGATCGGCGTGAGCGGTGACGGCGACACCGGTGCCATCGGGATCGGCCAGTTTGTGCATTTGATGCGGCGGAATCTGCCGATCATCTACATCATCGAGGACAATGGCTGCTACGGCCTGACCAAGGGCCAGTTCTCACCGACCGCAGACATGGGCACGAAAGCCAAGAACGGGGTGGTGAACGATTTGCCACCCATCGATACCTGCGCCCTCGCGATGGAGTTGGGCGCGTCCTTTGTGGCGCGGTCGTTTTCGGGTGACAAGAAGCAACTGCTGAGCATTCTCAAGGCGGCGATCGCACACCGTGGAACGGCCATGATCGATGTGATTTCACCCTGTGTGACCTTCAACGATCACGAAGGTTCCACAAAAAGCTACGCGTATGTGCAGGAGCATGACGAGGCGCTCGGCGAAGTGACGTTTGTGCCGTTCTTTGACGACATTACCGTCGACTACGAGCCTGGGACCACAAAAGAAGTCACCATGCATGATGGGTCACACCTCTTCCTCAAGAAGATCGCAGACGACTACGACCCGACTGACAAGATCGCCGCCAGTCGCCTTCTGCACGAAGCGTCCCGCCGAGGCGAATTCCCAACCGGGATCATTTATCTGGAGCCCGACAAGGAAGACTTCCTCTCGACGCTGAACCTGGTCGACCAGCCGTTGGCGCACCTGCCTGAAGAAAAGATCCGGCCGACCAAGGCAGTGCTCGATGCACTCATGGCTGGCTTGAGCTAAGACGACACAAAGATCCTGGAGTAGAATCGCTGACTATGTCGACTGAACGAACCTTCGCCATTATCAAGCCGGACGCCATGCGCGCTGGCTTCACGGGTCGCATGCTGGCTCGTATCGAAGAACACGGATTTATCCTGCGCGCCATGCGCATGGTGCATTTGAGCAAGCGCGACGCCGAAGGGTTCTATGCCGTGCACCGGGAGCGTCCGTTCTTCTCAAGCCTGACAGACTTCATGTCGTCAGGGCCCTGCGTCGTGATGTGCCTGGAAGCTCCGGATGCCATCAAGAAGTGGCGTACGGCCATGGGCGCGACCGACCCGGCGAAGGCTGACGCGGGAACCATGCGGAAGGACTTCGGCGCGTCGATCGAGAACAATGCCACTCATGGTTCAGATGCCCCGGAAACGGCAGCCTTTGAGTTGGGCTACTTCTTCCGCGGGCTCGAGTTCTGAGACCGCGACCAGTCATTCTCAAATAGACCATCGCCATGTCCATAAAATCCGATCGCTGGATACGTCAGATGGCCCAGGAACACGGCATGATTGAGCCGTTTGTCGATGGGCAGGTGAGCGACGGGATCGTGTCGTACGGCCTGTCGTCCTACGGCTACGACATCCGTGTGGCGGATGAGTTCAAGGTGTTTACGAACATTAATAACACCGTGATTGATCCGAAGGCGTTTGATCCGAGGTCGTTTGTCGACCTCCAGGCGGATGTCTGCATTGTGCCGCCCAACTCGTTTGCTCTCGCTCGCACGATTGAGTACTTTCGCATTCCTCGCGACGTGCTGACCGTGTGCTTGGGCAAGTCTACCTACGCCCGGTGCGGCATCATCGTGAACGTGACGCCGTTTGAACCAGAGTGGGAAGGTTTCGTCACGCTGGAAATTTCGAATACGACGCCGCTGCCCGCGAAGATTTATTCCAACGAGGGGATCGCCCAGGTCTTGTTCTTTCAGAGTGACGAGGTGTGTGAGCGGTCGTACGCCGACAAGAAGGGCAAGTACCTCAAACAGACGGGTGTGACACTGCCGAAGATCTAGCGGCGGACACCGCGGCGGCGTTGATTAATCTGCCTAATAGAGATACGATGAGTTTTCCTTGGCGCGGGGTGGAGCAGTCCGGTAGCTCGTTGGG
>JABMNV010000005.1 GCA_013203475.1 Acidobacteriota bacterium | reverse complement strand
GCTGGGTGCTGGGTGCTGGGTGCTGGGTGCTGGGTGCTACGTGCTACGCGGGCCTCCAGACCTACCAGATCGTCCTGACGGCCCCCGATCCGCGAATGGCGGCGTCGCGGGTGATGAGCGCCAGACTCAGGTCGCGGGCGCTGGCGACAATGAGCCCGTCGAAGGGATCTCGAGTCAAGCGCAGGTCGTCCGCGTCGAAGACCTGATCCGCCTCAAGCGCGTGTGGTTGGTAGGCCGGATTGCTGAACAGATCTGCGAAGAACTCCCGCACGGGGCGACGAAGATTGATGCGGACGCTGCGCGCCAGGAGACTGACTTCCCAGATGACGGCCGCCGGCACATAGATAATCGTCTCGCGCCTCTCGGCTGCGGCGAAGGCGGCCCGGGCCTTCGGGCCCAGGCTGCCGCCGCCGGCGGCGTGGAAGACCAACGCATGCGTATCGGTCACCACGGCGTTGTCAGCCACGCCGCGCCTTCTTTGTCTTGTACGGCTGCGGCCGCGCGGACGCCGGCGATGTCTCCCGCGCCAGGAAGGGCCGCGTCAACGAGGCGGCGAACATCGCCTGCAGATGAGCATCCGCCTGTTCGAGGAGCGGGTCTTCGGGCGCGATATCAATCGTGCCCATCACCGACCGAGCGGCGGACGCGCCGTGGCCTCCGGTCCGGGCGGCCGTAATCAGATCATCCAGCGCTTCGCTCAGGCTCCGCCGCTTCGTGGAGGCGGCCCGTCCCCTCAGCCACAGGAGATTGGTCTCTTCCAGCGTCACTGATAAAGGCTTTTTTGGCATAAACATACGATAACATCGTCTGTCCGCCGGTTGCTATTCGGTGGTCATCGGATACGATTCGGTGCTGGGGGCTGGGGCTCAGGGCTCGGGGCTGGGTGCTCAGTGCTCAGTGCTGGGTGCTACGTGCTGGATGCTCGGGGCACCCTCGGGCGCTCTACTTGGAGGAGATCGTCACAATGAAGAACGTCATGCTGTTGGTGTTGGGTGCAGGGCTGGTGGCCGCAGGGTGCGGGGGCGACACGGCCTCTGAGGGCACCATTCGTGACCAAATTCGGATCATTCGCGACGATTTCGGAACCACTGCGGATGGGAGGTTGGTCGATATGTTCACCCTCCGCAATGGCAATGGCATGGAGATGAAAGTGCTGACGTACGGCGGCATCATCATGTCGCTCAAGACCTTGGACCGCGATGGTGTGGCCGACGACATCGTGCTCGGCCACGATTCAGTCGCCGCCTACGAGGCCAACTCGCCCTACTTCGGCAGCCTGATTGGACGCGTCGGCAACCGCATCGCGAACGGCCGCTTCACGCTCGACGGCAAGGCGTACGCGCTTGCTCAAAACAACGGGCCGAATCACCTGCACGGTGGTGTCAAGGGCTGGGACAAGGTCGTGTGGACGGCTGAGCCGTTCCAGGATCGCACAGGCGTGGGCCTGCGCTTGTCCTACACCAGCCCTGATGGCGAGGAGGGGTATCCCGCCACGGTCTCAGCGGAGGTGGCCTATACCCTGACGCCCGACAACCAGCTCATCGTCAACTACTACGCCACGACCGACGCCCCGACCATCATCAATCTCACGCAACACAGCTACTTCAACCTCGGCGGCGCCAAGACCACCGACATCCTCGGCCACGAGCTGATGATCGACGCCGACCGGTACACGCCCGTGGACGCCACCTTGATTCCGACCGGCGCATTGGCGACGGTCGAGGGGACGCCCTTCGACTTCCGCACGCCGACCACCATCGGCGCCCGTATCGACGCCAAGGACACACAGATCGAACGGGGCCCCGGCTACGACCACAACTTTGTGCTCAATCGTCCAGGCGGTGGCCTGCTCAAGGCCGCGAGCGTCTACGAGCCGACGAGCGGGCGCACGATGGAGATTTCGACCACCGAACCCGGACTGCAGTTCTACTCGGGCAACTTCCTTGATGGCACGATCACGGGCAAGGCCGGCCGGATCTATCCGCGGCGATCGGGCTTCTGCCTCGAGACCCAGCACTTTCCCGATTCACCCAATCATCCCGATTTTCCGTCCATCGAACTGCGGCCTGAAATGGCGTACTTGTCGCAGACGGTGTTTGCCTTCGGAGCCAGGTAGCATGTCGAGCCCGCAGCCTGCGCCCCCAGGAACTACTTGAGCGCCCACGCCATAAGTACCGCGTTCGCGCCCGATCCCGTCGCCATGACAATGAACTGGCGGCCTGAACGAGCGCGGTAGGTCATGGGCGTAGCACTTGATCGGCGGGGCAAATCGAACCTGGCGAGTTCCTTGCCCGTGGTCTTGTCGAAGATGTTCAGCGCGGCGTCGCCGCCTCCACCGATCACAAGACCACTGCGCGTCACAATGACACCGGGCGCACCGGATGCCCCGAGGCGACCAGGCAATGTCACATCGCGTAGTGACGGATGCGATCGCACGGACGGCGTGTCGCCAAACGGAACGCGCCAGACGATGTCCCCGCGTCCAAGATCGATCGCCACCAGTTCCCCATACGGTGGCTTGACAAGCGGCAGGCCGCCCATGCGGCCTGTTCCCGTGTCACCGGCCGGTCGCGAGGGCATGAACGTCGCTCCGCCGAGCGCGCCAACAAATTCGGCATCCACCTCGGACGCGCGCGGATTCGCCGCGGTCCGATCGGTCGGCTGGATTCGAGCCAGGGCCGGCTGGTTGCTGGTCTTGACGTACAGACGGCCCGTTTCCACGTCGAACGCCGATCCTCCCCAGTTTGCGCCGCCGATGACGCCTGGATTCATGAGCGTGCCGTTGACCGACGGTGGCGTGTAGACCGGCCCGATTCGATATTTGCGCATCTCTGCCTGCGCCTGCGCTTTGAGTTCAGGCGTCAGGTCGAACGCGTCGTCCAGCGACATGCCCTGCCTGGCAAAGGCGGCTGGCTTCGAGGGAAACGGCTGCGTCGGCCACGCGGCCTCGCCTGACACATCACTGGCAGGCACTGGCCGCTCTTCGATGGGCCAGATCGGTCGTCCTGTCACCCGGTCGAACACAAACGCGAACCCCTGCTTCGTCAGTTGCACTACCGCGTCGATGCGTCGTCCATCCACGGTCATGGTCACCAGCGCCGGCGCGGACGCCGGGTCGTAGTCCCACACACCGTGATGGACGATTTGGAAGTGCCACTTCCGCTCGCCAGTGGCGGCATCCAGGCAGACGATCGACTCGCCAAACAGATTCGCGCCCGGTCTATCGCCGCCGTAGAAATCGTTGCTGGGTGTGCTGACAGGCAGATAGAGCAAGCCCCGTTCGTCGTCGAGAGACATCGGCGCCCAGACATTGGTGTGGCCCGTGGTCTTCCACGACTCGTTCCCCCAAGTGTCGTTGCCAAACTCGCCTGCACCAGGCACCGTGTTGAAGCGCCACACCTGCTTGCCGGTCCGGGCATCGAATGCGCGCACATCACCGGGTGGGTCGCCCTTGTACGTCAGCCGATCACCGACGCCGTTGCCGAGAATGACGAGATTGCCGTAGACGAGCGGTGGTGAGGTGTTGGTGTAGTGCTTCCGGTTGACCTCGCGTCGGAGGCCCTGCGTCAAATCAACGACGCCGTTCGTGCCAAACGTTGACACCGGCTCACCGGTTCTGGCGTCAAGGGCGATCAAGCGCCATCGGCTGTTAAGAAAAATGCGTGTCTGCGCACCGTCTCGCCACGCCGCAACGCCCCGATGGACGAACCCAGTGCCGTTGGCCGGCTGGCCATCTTCGTACGACTTCGGGTCGTACGACCAGATTTCCTTTCCGGTCTCGGCATCGAGTGCCACGACTCGGTTGTATGGCGTACTCAGGTAAAGCACGTTCTCGATCATGAGCGGCGTATTCTGAAAATTGCCCGGTCGGGCACCGAACTCCTCGACCGGTTGTTCGCCGGTCGCCCATTCCCACGCCACTGAAAGCGCGGCGACGTTCGCCGGACCGATGTCCGAGAGCGGCGAATAATGAGTCGCGGCGTTGTCGGCGGCGTACGTGGGCCAGGGCTGGGCTGGCGGAGGACTCTGCGCGCCGATCGTGGCAACACCCACGGCTAGAAGAAACAGGGGAACGAGTTTTCGTCTTTGGCTCATGCCGAGACTGTCGACGAGTGGGCGACATGGTGTCAAGGTCGATGGTTGTCTCTGGGTGCTCGGTGCTGGGT
>JABMNV010000044.1 GCA_013203475.1 Acidobacteriota bacterium | reverse complement strand
TAATTTGTTTTTAGAGAAGTCATTGATTAAGGGGAAAAGATGTTGTTAAAGTTGGGGGGTGGGTGCTGGGTGCTGGGTTCTGGGTGCTGGGTGCTGGGTGCTGGGGGGATATTCCCCTCAGGCCGGGCAAAACTTCCCCTCGGCGCATACAATGCCCACTTATCGGAGGCCCCATGAACCATCGCCGTTTCCTGCTCCCCTTCTGTCTTGTCGCGCTCGCAGCTGTGACGCTCTCACCGCGCCTGCCGCTGCGCGCCCAAACCGCCAATGCCACCTCGCTGGAGACCATCCTGAATGCGATGACCTTCAGGAATCTGGGCCCGTTCCGCTCATCGGGATGGGTGGCCGAGATCGCGGTGCCTGAGACCACGAGCCGCGATCGGCTCTACACGATTTACGCGGCCACGCGCAGCGGGGGCTTGTGGAAGACGGTCAACAACGGCATCACGTGGCGGCCCATCTCTGACAGCGTCGGAGCCGCGGCCATTGGGGCGGTTACCGTGGCCCCGTCGGATCCACACATCGTGTGGATGGGCACGGGCGCGCAAGACAATGCCCGGTCGTCGTACTCGGGCACAGGCGCCTACAAGTCCACCGACGCGGGCGAGACATGGCAGTTTGTAGGACTCGGCGACTCCCATCACATCGCGCGCATCGTAATCCACCCGACCAACCCCGACATCGTCTACATCGCGGCCATCGGCCACCTCTTCTCAAAGAACGAAGAGCGCGGCGTCTTCCGCACCACGGATGGCGGCCAGACCTGGCAGAAGGTGCTCTACATCAACGACGGCGTCGGCGCGATCGACCTGGTCATCAATCGCCGCACACCTGAAACGCTTTACGCCACGATGTACGACAAGGATCGACGTCCCTGGCAGATCGTGGAGAGCGGCCCCGAAAGCGGCGTCTATCGCAGTGACAACGGCGGCACATCGTGGACCCGACTCGGTGGAGGCCTCCCCACTGGCAAGATCGGCCGCATCGGGATCGACCTCTACCAGCGTGACCCACGCATCCTCTACGCCCTGGTCGAGAACCAGAACCTGCGGCCCAATGCGGCCGGAGCAGAGGCCTCAGCCACGTCACCGCTGGCTGCGGGCATTATCGGCAACGAGTTGTACCGGACCGACGATGGCGGCAGTGTGTGGCGGAAGGTGACGGACGTGAACGTGGCGGGCGGCAAGGCGCCGTACTCGTTCAATCAGATTCGCATCAACCCCCACAACGACCAGACGGTCATCGTCACCAGCGACTCGATGTACATCTCTCGCGATGGCGGCAAGACGTGGAATACCAACTTTTTCCGTGGCGTCTTCGGTGATTTCCGTAGCATGTGGTGGGACCCGGTCGATGAGCAGCGCATCATGCTTGGCAGCGATGGCGGCGTGAACGTGTCGTACGACGGTGGCCAGACGTCGGACTATTTTCCGAACCTTGGCATCGGCGAAGCCTACGCGCTGGGCGTCGATATGGACGACCCCTACAACGTCTACGCGGGCTTTCAGGATCACGACTCCTGGAAGGGGCCCAGCAACGGTCAGACGGGCCGCATCACACTGGAGCAGTGGGTGACCGTGGGACCGGGCGACGGCATGTATAACGTGATCGACCCGACAGACAGCCGCTGGGTCTACAACACCCGCGAGCTCAATCAGATGGGCCGCATGGATCAACAGACTGGCGTGCGCACCGACATTCGCCCGCGCCGCGACGCTGGCCAACCGCGCCTTCGCTACAACTGGATCGCGCCCATCGCCATGTCGCCGCACAACTCGCAGATTCTCTACGCAGGAGCCCAGGTGCTCTTCCGCTCGCTCAATCGTGGCGATACCTGGGAAGAGATCAGTCCCGATTTGACGACCAACGACGCCTCGAAGATCGGCCTGAATGTGCCGTACTGCACCATCACGTCGATCTCGGAGTCGCCCATCACCGCCGGCATCCTCTGGGTCGGAAGCGACGACGGGAGGGTGCATGTGTCGGCGAACCACGGCGGCGCGTGGAGTGATGTCACGCCGGCGCTGGCCGGCGCCGGCGCACCGACCGACCGCTGGGTCAGTCGCGTCTTTGCGTCATCACATGACGCGGACACGGCGTTTGTGGCGAAGAACGGATTCCGGAATGACGACTTCAGGCCCTTCCTCTATCGCACCACCGATCAAGGCCGGTCGTGGACGTCTGTCAGTGGGAACCTGCCCGCCTCGCCCATCAACGTCGTGGTGCAGGATCGCCAGAACCCGAATCTGCTGATCGTCGGCAATGACCTCGGTGTGTATGTGTCCATCACTGGTGGCGCCGCGTGGTCGCCGCTCAAGGCCAACCTCCCCACCGTCGCGGTGCATGACCTCACGGTGCACCCACGTGAGAACGACCTAGTGCTCGCCACCTACGGACGTGCCGTGTGGGCGGGCGACATCACCCCCCTGCAGGAACTCTCGGCCGACGTGTTGGCAAAGCCCTTTCACGTCTATGCGGTGGAGCCTCGCGCCCGATACGAGTTCAGCACGCAGGGCATGAACTACCACCTCTTTGGCGACAAATATCTTGAGGTGCCGAACGAACCGGAAGCACTGGCCGTGCAGTTCCATCTGGCAGCGGCTGCGGACCAGGCGCAGATTACGGTGACTGACGCCGCCGGACAGGCGGTGCGACAACTGACCGGTCCGGCGCGCGCGGGAATGAATCGCGTGCTGGTGCCACTGGCCGGAGCCCTCGGAGGGCGAGGCGGACGCGCCGGTGGGCGCGGCAGCGGGCCAACGACACTGCCGCTTGAGGTGGGCGACTACACCATCGCTGTTGAGGTCGACGGCCAGACGGAGCGTGTGCCCGCGCGAGTGCGCGAACGGATCAGCAAAGACTGAGAAACTGAGAGTCAACCCAACATCTGCGCGGCCACTTCTTTGAGTAGCTTGGCCGCGACCGACGCCGTCACGCCGCCCAGATCCTGACTCGGGTTGTACTCAACGATATCGGCACCGACAAGTGGACCGTTCAGGCCATGAATCATGGCAACCACATCCACCACTGAGAGCCCACCCGGCTCCCGGTGCGACACGCCGGGCGCGAATGCCGGATCCAGACCATCGAGATCAATCGACAGATAGACCGGCCCCGAGATGAACGGCTGAACCGCCGTGGCCCAAGCGCGCATCTCGATGATCTCGACGCCGTAACGCTCGGCCTGATCGCGCTGGTGCGGCGTCAGTGTCCGAATGCCCACCTGAATGAGTCGATCGGCGAGCCCCTCTTCCATGATTCGAGCAAACGGGCAGGCGTGGGAAAACCGATCGCCTTCAAAGTCGTCATAGAGATCGGCGTGCGCATCAATGTGCAAAATCGTCAGCGTCTGGTGCAGCGGCCGGACCGCTCTCAGCACGGGGTACGTAATTGAATGGTCCCCACCGAGCACGATCGGGCATCCGCCTGAGGCCAGCACCGTCCGGACGCCCTCTTCGATTACGACGCGCGAATCGGCCCCAACGGCACACACCAGGTCGCCAGCATCCCCTACCCCGCTGACGTCCACGCCCAACTCCGACCAACTGTTGCCCGCCCGAGATCGGAACTGTTCTCGAATCAGCGAAGGGGCCTGCGCCGCGCCACGCAGAAAGGACGAACTGGCGTCATACGGAACCCCTATGATGGTTGGCGTCATGGCCGCTCACTCTACCCTGATCGAGCTCGGTCTGCTCTTCGGCCGACTGGGCACAGTGGCCTTTGGCGGTCCGGCCGCCCACATCGCCATGATGCGCGACGAAGTGGTGATC
>JABMNV010000043.1 GCA_013203475.1 Acidobacteriota bacterium | reverse complement strand
GTTGACGTTGATCGCAGGAAAGAGCAGGGTGCCCGCGTTCATCATTTCGTAGAGGCGATGCACGCCTGTGGTCGTCTCTTCGGTGACGCCCTTGATGTCAGCGGCCATCTTCGTGAAACGGCCGGGGTTCGCCGTGAGCTGCGTGCGCAGCAACTCGAGGATGACGCCCCACTCTTCGGGTTCCGCGTCCGCGTTGAACGCCGGCACGGCGCCGGCCTTCTCGTACTCAAGCCCCTTGTGCACCAGCATCGTCACGTCGCCGCCGTCGTCGAGGATCATGTTCGGGCCCGACCCATCCGGCCACATCAGGGCCTGGTCCGTGCACCACCAGTATTCGTCCAGCGTTTCGCCCTTCCAGGCGTAGACGGGAATCCCCCGCGGGTTGTCCACCGTGCCGTCGAGGCCCACGGCCACACCGGCCGCCGCGTGGTCTTGTGTCGAGAAGATGTTGCACGAGACCCAGCGCACATCGGCGCCCAGTACGGTCAACGTCTCCATCAACACCGCGGTCTGAATCGTCATGTGCAGCGAGCCGATGATCTTCGCGCCCTTGAGAGGGAACTGGCCCTTGTACTCAGCGCGGATCGCCATCAGGCCCGGCATCTCGTGCTCAGCCAGCCGAATTTCCTTGCGCCCCCACTCGGCCAGGCCAAGATCAGCCACCTTGTACGGAAGTTTTCCGGCCGCCGTGGCCAGGTCAAACGGATGTGCAGTCATTGTCGCGGTCGTCATTCACTCTCTCCTTAGTCAATCAAAGTTCAGTCGCACTTGTGTCTCGTTCTGCCTTTTTCCCGGCACACGAGCCGTGGAGGCGTGAAGAAATAGTTCTCCAAGCCCTTTCTTCATGCCTTCATGCCTCGCGTGCTCTTCTTTCCCGTCGCTACAAACAATCCAGGCCCCCGGGCATCAGGATCCTCGGGTACGTGCGAAATGCGCACCGCCTCAAAACCGGCCTGGGCCAGAAACCGCCGAATCTGGTCATCGCCAAATCCCAGCCACACGTGACCCATCTGCCGCCGGTATTCCTCGCGATGATGGGGAGTCATGTCGACGATGAGCAGGCGACCGTTGGGGCGGAGCGCCCGATAGGCCTCCGCCAGTGCCACGCCCGGAGACGGGACGTGATGGAGCACCAACAACATCACGGCGGCGTCGAGCGTGTCGGGCGCAATCGGAAGGGCCTCAAGCGCCCCGGCGCGCCATTCGATGTTGTCGATGGCCGCCAGCCGCTCGCGCGCGGCGCCGAGCATCTCGTCTGACACATCCACGCCGATCACCGTCCCCACGTGGGGTGCCAGCGCGGCGGTCGCCAGGCCCGTTCCGCACCCCAGATCGCCGACCACCCAGGTGTCGTCAAGCAGGCTCAGCAGCGAGGCCGACAGGAACTCACGGCCGAACAGCTCTTCGCGCACCGAATCCCAGCCGCCCGCCGTCGAGGCGAAGAATTGCTGCGACGTAGCTGCCCGCATCTTGAGCACTCGCTCACGACGCCGAACATCCTGGGCGGCGTTGGGCCGATCGGTGACCTGAGCGCGGGTCAACCGCCAGACCTGAGCCCGCGAATCATCGTCGAGTGCCAGTGCGTAGTAGCGGCTGGTGCCGTCCCGGCGGGAGGCGAGCCATCCCCCATCCGACAGGATCTTCAGCTGACGACTCACGGTCGACTGTGGCAGCTGCAACACGGCACACAGCTCAGAGACGGTCAGCTCGTGATCTTCCACCACGGCCAGCATGCGGCAGCGGGTGACGTCGGCCAGTGCCGACAACGAGTCAAGGAGTGGAAGGGTCGCTGTCATTACATCCGTCAATCCGGATTCAAGGATAGATGGTGCGCCTTCGCCTGTCAAGGCGATGGGCAACACGGGCAACTGGAGGCCAGCCTTTTGTTAATTAGAGCATCACAAATATTATCTCAGTGAAAATAGAGCTAGTTGGACTCATTTTTCTGCTATAAATATTCTTCTTTATATCCAGGAGCCATTCCATGCCGACTGCCCCCCTCCGCGACTTCCTTGAGATTCCGTACGACAAGCTTGAAGAGATGAACCTGGCCACCAAGGAGGCCCGGCTCAAACGTGTCTCGCCCGGCAAGATGCGCGAGAAGCACATGAAGTATCTCAACGATGAGAAGCGCATCAAGGCGGTGACCGTGTGTTTCGCCGACCTCGAAGGTCGGTTGCACATGCTCGACTACGACAAGAAGTTCCTGCTCAAGTCTGCCGACAACCTTACGTTTGACGGATCGTCGATTCGGGGCTTTTCGCAGCAGGCCGAATCAGACCTGCGGTTGGCCATTGACTGGCCGGCGTTCTACTGGCTGCCAGCTGACGTGTTCGGTCCGGGCAAGGTGTTGGTGTTTGCCGACGTCCTTGAGAAAGACGGCTCGCCCTACGTGGCGGATCTGCGTTCGCGCCTGAAGGCCTACACGGAGCAGTTGTTCAAGAAGAACGGCACGGTCATTAATGCGGCGAACGAGATTGAGGGCTTCCTGTTCAAGGGCCAGAACGCGGAGCGCCGGTACCACGAGACTGGGGGGTTTGAGTTCATCAGCACCGGCGGGTACTACCACTCGCTTCCCGGAGACACCCTGCGCACCTTCATTGACACCGCTGCGGAAGTGCAGCGCGCGCTCGGGTTCTCGAACGAAAAGGACCACCCTGAAGTCGCCCCGTCGCAGTTTGAGATGAACTACTCGTACACCGAGGCCAACATCGCTGCCGACCAAGTGCTGCTCTACAAGCTGGTCTGTCGCCAGGTCGCCGCACGCCTCGACCTGACGGCCAGTTTCCTGCCCAAGCCGGTCACCGGCGTCAACGGCAACGGCATGCACACGAACATTTCGATCTCCAAGGGTGCCAAGAACCTGTTCTGGGACGCCAAAGGGCAGGACCAGGTTTCCAAGTCGGCGTGGAACTTCATCGAGCGTATTTTGGCCAGCGGACAGGAAATTTGTCTGACCTTGAATCCGAGCGTGAACGCCTATCGTCGGCTGGACCCGCACTACGAGGCGCCGAACCAGATCAAGGCCTCGGCGGTCAACCGCGGCGCGATGGTGCGCATCCCGATCGGCAACGAAAAGTCGGCGCGTATCGAAGTGCGTTCGATCGCGCCAGACGCCAACCCCTACCTCGCGCTCTACATCCTGCTGCGCACCGGCCTGGAAGGCCCGGTCGGTGACGAAGACGCGGAGACGCGTCGCACACGCACGAAGTTCCTGCCCGACAACGTGTACGACGCCATCCGCCTGTTCAAGAGCAGCAAGTTCATGACGGAAGTGCTCGGCTCGGACGTGCACCAACGCTATGTGGACGTCAAGGCCGCCTCGGCGGACCGCTGCCCGCGGGCGTTGGGCTCTCGCATCAAGGCTGCGGAGGTCATGTTCCACCACGAGGTGACGAACCAGTATTTGTGGGGGCAGTTCTAGGAACTGGGGCTGGGGGCTTGAGTGCTTAGTGCTGGGTGCTGGGTGCTGGGTGCTGGCGTATGAAAAATAACCCGTTCGCGGGACTGAGAGGACAGCTTGGATTGCCGGAGTCCAGGGAGGCTGCGGAGCCACCGCGAACCCCAGAACCTCTGGATCCCGGGACCCCAGACTCCCGTCGGCCCCCAAAGCCCGGCCCCGTTCCCCGCGCCGTCGTGCGGATGGAACGCGCTGGACGTGGCGGCAAAGAAGCCACCGTTGTGGAACAGCTCGGACTCTCCCCTGCTGATCTGGAGATTTGGCTCAAAGCGCTGAAGGCCACGCTCGGCTGCGGCGGCAGCGTCGAAGGCAACAGCCTGATGCTGCAGGGCGATCACCGCAAGCGATTGGCTCAGGTCCTCATCGAGCGCGGCGTCCGCAAAGTCATCGTCGGCTGACGCGGGAGTGCCGCACCCAGTGAGCGTCCGGCAGGACACTAGCTAGCTCAGCGCAGGCCGCCCAGCCCCTTCAGGCGTTGGGCAATCTGCTCCGCGCGACGTCGTTCCTCGGTGGTCAAGGCAGCCGTGCCGAGGTCAAGCGATTCGGGGGACTGGCCCGGAAAGGTGTACTTCGGATCTGTTCCGCTCTTCTGCTGCAGCAGCATCTTGTACACACTCGGTCCCGAAAAACTCTCCACCCAGCTCCGGAATTCGTCGGCGTTGCCTTCGCGCACGCGTTCGGCGGGGACGCGGTTCAGCGACACGCGGGTGCCGGCCTGCAGCGCGCGCTGGGCGCCGTAATACACCGGCCGCAATCCGACCGACGCCCCCTGGGCGGCCAGCAGACTGAAGTTGACGTCCGTCGTGAGGTCGTTAAGTGTTGGGCCGACATACGGCGCCGACGTGTCGATCTTGTTCGGAGCCAGATTCGCCTCGTCTCGTTGCGCGGGTCCATAGGTCCGAAGGCGCGGGTAGGTCTGTTGGGCCAGCATCTCCTCCCAGTTGCCCCCGTAGTCGAGCGTCAAGACGTACCCGGCGCGCAGGACGTGCGCCGAGTCTTGAATAAAACGTTCCGCGCCAGGATTGACGTAGGTGACAAGCCCGTTGGGGTCCCTGGCCAGGACGTTGGCATACATCTCGGCGTAGCGGCGCACATGCTCCGCGGCGATGGGGACGGTCGACACCGGGGCGTAGAGCTCCCGAAACTCAACGGCGTTGGCGATGGATTCGTAGTCGCGGCTCGACTGCAGTTGCTCGAGCAGCGTCACAAATGATGCGCGTGTCAGGTAGACCGCCGACTCTCGCCGCCCGTTGAACAACCGGTCTTCGACGGCACGGTCGTCTTCGTCGATGGCTCGCACGAGGGTCGCCGGCAGCAGCGGCTGCACGGTCGCCCACGTCCCGGCGGGAATGATCGGCACCACAAAGGCCACTTCCGCTGTTCCGTCGGCCGAGAGGATGACCTTGTGGACGCTGAACACGTCCGGCAGTTCGTTGGAAAGAATGACGCCATTCAGGCTGTCTCTGGCGATCGTGGCCGTCATGTCGGTGGCGTCGGCCACACGCGCGTCGAAGCGGGCACCGAAGCGGACATTGCGCTCCTTTTGTATCTTGTTGAGCGCAGGGGACCGGTCGTAGCAGACGTAGAGCACCTGGCCGGCGAATCTCCGCCAGTCCGCATCCTCCTCCGCTTTGCCCACCACATACGCCAGAATCGCTTCGGCCAGCGCTCCGTCCCCCGGGCCGAACTCGGCGATCGTGAACCGGTCGCGCTCACCGAGTGTGCCTGCGCTGCGCATACCGTTCCACATGGTGAACACTTGCTCGGCGACCATGTGGCCAAACAGGGGCGCCAGCACGACAGGATAGGTGCGGAAGTGGTCAACAAAGTCGACCCGGCCGCTTGAGTAGTACCCGACCGTCGGGTGAAACATGACGAGGTCGTGGTAGTCGAAGAAACTCGGGAAGTACTTCGGAGCATCGGCCCGCGCCTCGGGGGCGACCACCAACTCGCGGTGGACTTCCCAGCCGTTTCGCAGGTCCCGCGTCGGCGACGACTGGGCCGAAAACGGCACGGTCGCGGTCAGCAGCAGGAGTCCCGCGGCGATGATCCGAACAGAAGCGGAATTCTTTAGAGCGCGCATCCGACCGAGCTTATCTCAGGCCCGTCGCGCACTCATAAGGAATCGTAAGCGGTCGTGGTCCCTTGCCGGTCGGGCCGAAGGTACTTCGCGCAGTGCCATCGAACCGGGCTGCGCCGCGAATCTCTGGTAAGCGCCGGCGGTGGTGCGTCGCGATGGGCAGGGCCTGCCGACATTCGTCGAGCGTGCGTTTCAGGCTGTCCTGACGTGTGGGGTATCCCCAAATCTCCAGACCTCTAGGCGACCAGAGAGTGCGGTATGGTGTGAAGACACATACAAATTGGAATGATCGGTCTCGGCCGGATGGGTGGCAACATGGTTCGACGCCTGCTGCTCGGTGGGCACGACTGCGTTGTCTATGATCGAAGTGCGGACGCGATGGCCGACGTCGCCAGCGCGGGCGCCACGGCTTCGAAATCACTTGAACACTTCGTGGCCCAGTTGGCCCGGCCGCGCGTGGTCTGGTTGATGGTTCCCTCGGCGGTCGTCGATGCCACGCTGAAGGATCTGATGCCCCTGCTCAAGAGCGACGACGTGGTGGTGGATGGCGGCAACTCCCACTATGTGGACGACATTCGACGCGCAAAGGAGTTTACGCCACTGGGATTGCACTACCTGGACGTCGGCGTGAGCGGTGGAGTGTGGGGCACCGAACGCGGTTACTGCCTGATGATCGGCGGTGACGGGCCGGCGGTGAAACGACTTGACCCGGTCTTCTCCACGCTGGCCCCTGGCGTGAATGCCGCGCCGGTCACACCTGGGCGAGACCAGCCGAAGAGTGAGGTCCAGACCACCGCCGCCGAGGGCTACCTGCATTGCGGCCCGGCCGGTTCAGGACACTTCGTGAAGATGGTGCATAACGGGATCGAGTATGCCTTGATGGAAGCGTATGCCGAAGGTTTTAACCTCCTGGCGCACGCCAACGCGGGTGCGGCAGACCGGCCGACCGACGCAGAGACTGCCCCGCTCGCCCAACCTGAACATTTTAAGTACGACCTGCCCTTGCCTGAAATCGCAGAACTGTGGCGGCGAGGCAGCGTGATTGGTTCCTGGTTGCTTGACCTGACGGCACGCGCGCTGGCCGAGGAACCCCTTGAGTAAGCCTTCAATCCCGTCCACCTTCGACAATTCGTTTGGCACGTTGCCCTGAGGGGTCAGCTTGTCGACAATCTGCGGGAGGATGCCCGCCAGTTGACCAGACAGCGCATCCGGCGACAGTCCGAGCTTGGCGGCCATCTCGGCGATTTACGGCGAGCCCAGAACACTGGCGATCTGGCTGCCAGAAACCGGAAGGTTCTGGCCCGAGCCCACCCACGAGCTGGCCACATCACCCAGGCCACCCGCGCCGAACTGCTTCAGCAATCCAGCCAACCCACCGCTCTTCTGATCGGTCAGCATGCCCATCACCAGGCTCATTAGCTGGTCATTTCCGCCACCGCCGGTGACCTGCCCAGCACGTTATCAAGTAGTCCCACGTTACGCCCCCTTCAACCGCTCCGGCCTCATGACCAGGTTCTCGATAAAGAACTCCATCATGCGGCCGTTGTTCACGCCGCTATGGCCGGCGTCGGGGCCGACTTGGAGCTCGAAACTCTTGCCTGCCGCCTGCAGCGCCTTGATGAGCTGCATGGAGTTATTCGGGTGCACGTTGTTGTCGGCGGTGCCGTAGTAGAGCAACAACCGGCCTTCAAGGTTCTTGGCGAGGTTCATGGTGTTCCCAGCCTCGTACCCAGCCTTGTTCTCCTGCGGAATCCACATGTATCGCTCGGTGTAGATCGAGTCGTAGTGGTACCACGAGGTCACCGCCGACGAGCCCGACGCCGCCGCCCAGACGTCAGGGTGTTTGAGAATCGACAGCGCTGCCGAATAGCCACCGTACGACGTGCCATAGATCCCAACGCGCGCCTTGTCGAAGTACGGACGGCTCCAGAGCGACTTCACACCGAGCGCCATGTCGTCCATCTCGGTCACACCAAGATTGAGATACGCCGCATCAAGCGTCCGCTTGCCCATGCCTGGCGCCGACCTCGAACTCAGCTGCAACATCAGGAATCCATAGTTGGCGGTTGGATTGGGTGTGGCGAAGTTCTCGTTCGTCACTGAGGATCCAGGACCGCCATACACCGACGCCAGCGCCGGATACTTCTTCGCTGGATCAAAGTCCGCCGGAAAGTGAATCATCCCATACAGGGTCGTCTTCCCATCGGCGCCGAGGTAGGTGAACTGCTCGCTCTTCTTCAGGCCCAGGGTCGTGAACTTGGTCATGTCACTGGAGGCAATCGGCTTGACGACCTTGCCGCTGCCATCGAGCAACTGCGTCGCCGGCGGATCCGTGTGCGTCTGATAGGTGTCGACGATGAACGTGTTGTCGGGCGAGATCGACACGGTGTGCGTGAACTTGGGGTCGGTCAGACGCACATCGCCTTTGCCGTCGAGGCCGACGCGGTGCAGCTGCACCTTCATCCAGTTATCGCCCGACCGCGCCGTGTAATACACCACGCCGGCAGCCTCATCCACCTTGGTGATACCGACCACCTCAAACGTGGAGTGCAGCGTCAACGGCGCGACCAACAGGCCCGTCGCAATGTCGTAGAGATAGAGGTTCTTCCAACCGTTGCGCTCGGACGTCCAGATAAAGCGCTTGTTGTCGCTCAGATATTGCATGGCCGGTGAATTGACCACCCATCCGGTGGGCCACTCTTCGGCCAGAATCACGCGGCACTCGCCCGACGCCGGCAGGCAGCCGGCCATCTCGAGCTTGTTCTGCTTGCGATTGGTGCGATTCATCAACAATTCGCTGCTGTCGCTCGCCCAGTTCACGCGATAGACGTAGTGGCCGACGTTGTCATCGAGGAATGCCGATCCATCTTCTGGAATATCGGTAAAGGGACGCCCGTCGCGCACGTCCATCTTCGTGGTCTGGCCGGTCTTGGTGTCGTAGATGAAGATGTCAGCTACCGGGTTGGGTGCCCCAGCCTTGGGATACGCCTCAACGTCGAGTTGGCTCTGAATGTCGGTCTGCGCCATCTGCAGATAGAAGTCCTTCACCTTGCTCTCGTCGAACCGATAGAAGGCGAGTTTGGACGAATCGGGCGACCACCACACCGACGTGGTCTGCGACAACTCTTCGCCATACACCCAGCTGCCCGTGCCGTACTTGATTCGACCCTCCAGGCTGCCGTCCGTGGTGAGGGCCTTTTCGCCGGTGCCGTCCGCGTTGGCAATCCAGATATTGCGGTCCTTGTACATGGCACGCATCGCACCATCAGGCGCCCCGTAACACGTGGCTTGCCGCCCACGCTCGACACGCTCTGGTGGGCATCCGCCCAGTTCGGGCCGTGCCGCGCCGCCACGCCCTCCGGCCCGCCCACCGCGGCCACCAGCACGTCCACCCCGTCCGCCGCCCTCCGGCGCGGGTCCTTCACTCACCGCCGTCAGCGCGCTGACATCAAACCGGAACCGCTCGCCGGCATGGGTATACGTAAAGGCCTTCGAATCCTCGGCCCAGACTGCCGAGACCGCGCCAGACACGTACGCCCCGTCCGTGAGCGCTGTCTGCATCTTCTGAAATTGCGCCACGCCCGGCATTTTCGCCAGGCGATCCTGCGCGGACAGGCCACTAAATTGCACGCCAAACGCCACGACGCCGACGACAGCCAGAACCAGTCCACGGGTCAACATTCTCATATGGAAATCTCCTGCGGGAGGCAGTCTAGCATCACCGATCATGGCCTGACGCTCAGCGTCGCAGCACACGCCCGGCTAACGCACCGGTGGGTTCCCCATCAAGGATCGCGACCTGGCCATTGACGAGCACATGCTGCACGCCTGTCGCGAACGCAAACGGATCTTCATACGTCGCGCGGTCCTGAATCGTCGCCGGGTCGAACACGACCACATCAGCGATACTGCCGACGCGCAGTTCGCCGCGCCCATTGAGCCCAAAGACTCGGGCAGAGAGCGACGTCATCGCGCGAATGGCGTCTTCCAGGGTCTGCACTCCACGCTCGCGGACGTAGACCGCCAGCTTGCGAGCGAACGCCCCATGCCCTCGCGGATGCGGTCGCGCCGGTCCAGGCACGGACAAGTCCCCGTCCGACGAGGTCATCGTCCATGGCTGTCTCATGAGCGTCGCGATGTCGCCGTCCGACATGTTGAACGAGACGATCGAAGCGCCGCCCTCGAGCAGAATATTGATCGCCGCCATCGCCGGAGACACACCTGTGGCCGCTGCGATCTGCGCGAGGTTACGCCCGGCCTGCCCAGGCGCGCCCCGTCCGGAGGCAATAACAATCGAGGCCGGTCCGCCGCGACGGCGGATGTTCTCGGTCACTTCCTTGAGGAGCTGATCGGCAGACGGAGGCTCAGCGAGACGAGGACGAATCGCGTCGGGAGTGGACGGTCCCGGCAGCACGGCAGCGCCCAGACTGGTCGACGAGGCCTCGTACGGATACTGATCGGCAAAGACCTCGACACCTCGCGCCCTCGCTCGATCGATGTTGTCCACGATCGCCTGTGACAACCCCCAGGAGTCAGGTCCCAGAGCTTTGACGTGCGTCACGATGCCCCGCACCTGGGCCTCTTCCGCCACACGGATCACTTCGTCGACCGAGGCCACCAGGCCGCTCCCGTAGTTGCCCTCGTCGCGAATATGGCTCTCGTAGACTCCCCCGGCTACTCGCGCAAGGGCAATCACTTCCTCGAGCTTGGCATAGCGGCCGGGTTCATAGAACAGTCCGCTCGACAGTCCAAACGCCCCGTCTCCAACCGCCTGGGTCACGATCGCTTCCATCCGCGCCACTTCGCTCGCGTCGGGTTCGCGAATGGCGTTTCCCAGGACGGCGCGCCTGACACTGCCGTGCCCGATCATCAGGCCGACGTTCACACCGATGCCGGCCTGCTCCAGACTCTCGCGCTGGGCTCCCAGATCAATCGGGCCTCCGCCATCAGGATTCCCGACGATCGTCGTCACGCCCTGCGACAACAGCGCGGTCGCAGTCCGAAGTTCCGGTCGTCGGAGCGCAGCCACGGCGTGCGAGTGCACATCGATGAACCCAGGTGCGACCACCAACCCCTTCGCGTCGATGACCCTGTTCGCGTCCCGGCCCCCCAAGCGTCCCCGCTCGACGATTCTGTCCTCCACAATCCCGAGGTCCTCACGCAGCCAGGGATTCCCGCTCCCGTCAATGACATGCCCGTTGACAATCAGGACATCGAATACCGGCAAGGGCACCGGCCCCGGTGGCGGCATGCTCTGCGCGTGTGTCAGATCGTGCATCGGCAACCCGGCGATACACGCCACGACAAGGACGAGTCTCCACTGAACCATCAGCCGCCTCCAAACCGCGGGTTGACCACACTGTTGAAGATTGATCCGAAGCTGTCGGAAAGATTGATCTGAAAGTTTACTTCGTAGCTACTCTGCAGTTGACGCAATCGGAGCAACACTTCCTCCGGCGTGGCGCCCCGTCGGGCCAATGACAATTGGTCATGGATCCGTGACGCCTGGGCTTCCAGGCTGACTGACAGTCCTCGGATAATGCGGATCGACACTTCGCTGTCGACCTCAATGCGGTACTTCGACAGGGCGTGAAGATACTGCGACCACTCAACGCTTGTGCTCACCGAGCCCCAGGGCTGCCGTTGGTCAAACGAAATGCGGAGTTCGTGGTTCGGCAGCGTCTCTCGAGTCTTGTCGAACAACGTGATCTCGTGATATCTCGCGTGCTGCACGCCCACCTGGTACTGAAAGAGCATCTGGCGGGACGCGTAGTCGCGGTAGGGGAACAGACTGAACTCCACGGCGGGAGACAGCCGGGACGAGAAGCTGATGTTGCCAAAGTCCGACGCATTCACGCGCCCCTCAAGCCCGATCGACCAGTGCGGCCCCAGACTCTTTGCCGCGAACCCTTCCATCTTCCTGGTCCCGCGTGAGGCGCGAGGCTGACGGGCGCCTGCGCGGCGGCGACAGGCGCGGCGAGGCAGAACAGCAGAAGGTATACAGTGGAGATTCGGAAGGTCACAAGACACATGGGCCTCCCGCTAGCATACGTGACCCTCCCGACCGGCCGCCCTCAGTCTCCGCGCAAGGCCACCATCGGATCCACGCGCATCGCGCGTCGGGCAGGCACCCAACTGGCCAGACCAACCACCGCCAGCAGGAACACACTCACGCCGACGTAGCTCATCGGATCAGTGGCAGAGACGTTAAAGAGCAGTGAGGTCGCTTGCCCCGTGACGGCCACCGCAACGCCGACGCCCACGACGACGCCGATCGCCGCCAGTAACAGGCCCTGCCTCACAATCAACGCCTGGACGTTTCCTGTCGACGCTCCAAGCGCCAGACGCACGCCGATTTCCTGCGTGCGCTGCGAGACGGCATACGAGAGCACGCTGTAGACGCCCACGGCTGACAGCAGCAGGGCCACCCCGCCGATAATCCCGAACACCCAGCCAAACACCTCGTACTGCCAGAAGCTCAGTTTTCGAAGTGCCTCCATCGACGAGATCGAGAATATCGGCACGTTGGGATCGGCGTGACGAATCTCGGACCGGACGGCCGGCATCACGGCAGATGGGTCGCCGATCACGCGAAGCGTGAAGCCCGTATTCAACGTCTGCTGATAGAGATACGGCAGATACACCGCGGGAAACGGCCGGCCGCTGGGGTCGATATCGTTGTGCTGGATGTCCTCGACTACGCCGATCACGGTCAGCCACTCTTCAGTCGCGCCGCTATTGGCCACGCGCACGCGCCGCCCAACCGCGCTCGAGTCGGCAAAAAAGCGGGTCGCCAGTGTCTGGTTGACCAGGGCTACGGGCGTGCGGGCCCACCCCTGAGCATTGGTAAAATCCTGGCCGTCTGACGGTGTGATTCCCAGCGTCGTGAGGAAGCCCGGCGTGACGCCGACCACGGCCGTGAAGGGCTCCCGGCCGACTTCAAACGGGACACCGTCGATGTGCAGGGCTCCGCCACCGCCCCCGCCGGAGACCGGCACGAGGTTTGACGCGAACACGCGACTGACACCCGCGAGGGATTCGAGCCGACCGGCGACATCCTGAACCCGGCGCAGGCGGGCATCCGGAGCCTCGTACTCTTCGCCCGCCATCGAGATGCGAAATGTCATCAGGGGCGCCGGATCAAAACCGACATCGTAGCCATCGAGATTGACGAACGTCCGGACAAAGAGCGCCGCGCCCACCAACGATACGATGGCCAACGCGACCTGGGCGACAACCAGGGCGTTGCGCGCTATCGAGCGCCCCCCCGTGTTCCCCCGGGTCCCTTCTTTCAGTTCGCCATGCAGCGAGCCACTCGTCGCCTCCCACGCGGGCACCAGGCCGAACATAATCGCGGTCAGCACCGACACCGTCCCGGCATACGCCACCGACCGCCAGTCGATTCGCCACTGGATGTAGTACGGCACCTGATCGGGTGGCATCGCCGACGTCAACAGTTGGGTCCCCACGTAGGCGATCGCCAATCCCAGGGGCACGCTCACCACGCCGAAGACGACGCTCTCGGTCAGCAGCTGCCGGATGATGCGTCCGCGCCCTGCGCCCAGCGCAGCCCGGACCGAAATCTCGCGCCGGCGGACGGTGGCACGCGCCAGCAGCAGGTTGGCCACGTTAGAACAGGCAATCAAGAGCACCAGAGTCGCCGCCCCCAGCATCAGCCAGATGACCAGCGACACGTCCGGGGGAATGAACTCTTCGCGCAGGCTCGCCACCCGGGCGCTCCAGTCCTGGTGGCTTGCTGGATAGGTGGCCTCAAGCCGACCGGCGATCGCCCGCACCTCCTGGTCCGCCTGCTCCATCGACACGCCGGGCACCAGTCGGGCATAGACGGACAGGCTACGGGCTTGGCGCGGGTCCGAGTGCGCCAGCGGCGTTATCGGCACCCACAGTTGCTGACTACTCGGGAACTTGAACCCTTCGGGCATCACGCCGACCACCTCATGGGGCCGGCCGTTGATCAGAATCTTGCGGCCCACAATCGACGGCTCACGTTGATACCGAAGGTTCCAGACCTCGTCGCTCAACAGCAACACCTCCGGGGCCCCAGGTTGGTCATCGGCCTTTCCGAACGTGCGGCCCACGACAGGTGTGATGCCCAGCATCGGAAAGAGGTCCCAGGAGATCGCGGCGCCGCGATACCGAGTCGGCTCTTGGCCGTCGGACAGCGTCAAGCTTCTGCCGGAAGTCACACCGAGCGTTGCCAGCGTCGAGGACTGTTCCCGATAGTCGACCAGGTCCGGATACGACACGTTCCCCTGGTCGACGTCCAGGGGTTGATTTGTGGTGTACAGCACGACCAGGCGGTCCGGCTCGGCATACGGGAACGGCTGAATCAGCACACCGTCAGCCACCGAGAAAATCGTGGCGTTGACCCCGATGCCCAGCCCAAAACACGTGACGACGACCGCCGCAAAGGCCTTCTGCGTGATCAGACTCCGCAGGGCGTATCGCAGGTCCTGGTTGAGCATGCCCTAATCATACGAACTATGGCGGCTTCGGTTCGGCGACTGCCCCCTTCCATTTCATTGACGACAGCGACCCGCCGTTCTATTGTGGAGTTCGCTGCTTTCCGGTTGGAGAATGAAGTCACGATGAAGAACTACTTGGTACGATTGTCTCTGCTTGTCCTGCTCCTGGCGATTGCCAGCACACCTGCGTTCGCGCAGGCCACGTCTGCCTCCTCTCTGACGGGCACCGTACGGGACACGGACGGCGGTGCCATCCCCGGCGCCACCGTCCTCGTGACGAACGCGGCGACGGGCGTCACCAACGAAACACTCAGCAATTCGAGCGGACAGTTTTCCTTTCCGGTGCTCGACCGTGGCACGTACTCCGTGACCGTCACTCTGATCGGGTTCAAGACCTTTGTGGCCAGCGACGTCCGACTGATTTCCTCACGGCCCAGTGCACTGACCGTCAACCTGGACGTGGGAGGCATCTCCGAAACCGTTGAAGTGCGAGCCAATGCCACACTCGTGCAGAGCCAGACTGCGACCGTGTCCTCAACGCTGACCACCGAGCAGCTCACCGAGTTGCCTCTGGTCTCACGCAATGCGCTCTACGCGCTGACCACCCTCCCCGGCATATCGACGACCGGCGGTCCGCGCGGGGCCCTGATCAACGGCTTGCCGAACAACACGGTGAACATCACGATCGACGGCATCGGGACCGGCAACGCGCTGCAGTCTGCCGACGGGTTCTTTTCCATGGTCACGCCCCGCATGGATGCCGTGGAAGAAGTCACGGTCACGGGCGCGGTGCCTGGCGTGGGTGCCGGTGCCGGCTCCACACAGATTGCGTTTGTGACCCGGTCCGGCTCGAACACCTTCGACTCGAGCGTCTATCTCTATTGGCGTGACCCGAAGTTCAACACCAACTACTTCTTCAATGCAGTGAACAACCTCCCGAAGAACGAGGTCAAGGTGTATCAGTACGGCGGCCGCGTCGGCGGCCCGCTCGTCCTGCCGGGCTATAACGGGCGAGGCAAAGCGTCCTTCTTCTTCAACATGGAGCACCAGCGCCAGCCGTCCTCGGCGACCCGCACGCGCAACGTCCTCAAGGACAGCGCCATTGCCGGCATCTTCACCTACGACCGCGTCGTTGGAGGCGTGACGACCCAGCAGACGGTGAACCTGCTGGCGCTGGCGGCAGCCCAGGGTCAGGTCTCGACGCCGGATCCGACGGTGATGTCGATTCTCTCTCGCATCAAGGCGGCAACGGCCACCGTCGGCACGATCAACGAAACGACAGCACGGAACGTCAACCAATATGTGTTCCAGCCCACACGCGAGAGCGATCAGTACACGCCGACCCTGCGTCTCGATTACAACCTGACTGAAAACAATCGAATCAGCGCGACCTACTACTGGCAGAGATTCAAGAGTAACCCTGACCTGCTGAACAACGTGGAGGCGCGCTTCCCGGGCTTCGCCAACTTCGGCACGCAGAACTCGTACCGCACCACGGGCTCTATCGGTTTGCGGTCAACCCTGACCTCGAACATGGTCAACGAGCTCAGGGGTGGCTGGCAGTGGTCACCGAACGACTTCTTCAGCAACATCACCCCGTCGATGTTCGACGATCAGGGTGGTCACAGCATCGGCTTTACAGCCATCGATGGCAGCACGATCACGAGTGCCACAGCTCGTGTCGGCGCCGCGCCGCGCAACACGACGACGTGGAGCGTGAGCGACAATCTGAGCTGGCTCAAGGGGAACCATAGCCTCGCCTTCGGCGCGTCGTTGGCGGGTGTCCACAACCGGTCCAGCCCCTACGACAACGTGTCGACGGTGGACCTGGGCTTTGACACGAACAACGACCCAGCCGCGGGACTGTTCTCGACGGCGAATTTCCCTGGGGCGTCGTCGGCCAACCTGACGTCGGCCCGCAACCTGTACGCGCTGCTGACCGGACGGGTTACATCGGTCAATGGCACCGCCCGTCTGGATGCATCCACGGGGAAGTACGTATACCTGGGCGAGTTGACCCAGAAGGCCAAGCAGTTCTCGATCGCCGCGTACGCGTCGGACTCCTGGCGTGTCTCCCCGACCCTGACATTCAGCGGTGGGGTGCGGTGGGATCTTCAGTTGCCGTTCAGTGCGGTCACGCCGACGTTCTCGACAGCCACGTTCGCAGATCTCTGCGGCATCTCTGGCGTGGGCTCGGGACCGGATGGACGCGTCTGCAACCTGTTCCAGCCCGGCAACGTCTCAGGCAAGGCCGTCCCCCAATATCAGCAGTACTCTCCTGGTTCGCGGGCCTACAACACGAATTACGCCGACTTCGGCTTCAACGCGGGCTTTGCGTGGCGGCCACATGTCGAGGGGGGCTGGATGCGCACCATCCTCGGGAACCCCGAACAGGCCACCATTCGCGTGGGCTACTCGAGGACCTTCAACCATGAACGCATCGATCGCTTTACGGGCAGCATTGGGGCGAATCCGGGTGGAACGCTCAATGCCAACCGGAACGCCACCACAGGCTTTTGCCTCGTGTGTCCAGGGGAAGCCTGGCCCCTGCTCTACAGCGAAACGAGTCGGCTCGGCGCGCCAGCGTTCCCGGACGCCCCGAACTATCCCATCGACGGGTCGGCGGCGCAGACCATTCAACTCTTCCAGCCCAACCTGAGGACGCCACGGGTGCAGTCCTTCTCGGCGGGCTTCCAGCGATCGATCGGCGACAACATGGCGCTCGAAGTGCGCTATGTCGGCAACAAGAACCAGTACGGCTGGGCTGAAGAAGCCTGGAACGAACGTGTCATTTTCGAAAACGGCTTCTACGATGAGTTCCTGCTCGCCAAAGCGAATCTCAAGGCGAACATCGCCGCCGGACGCGGCAACACGTTCGCCTATACGGGCGCCGCGGGAACCTCGCCGCTCCCAATTCACCAGGCCTACTTGAGTGGCCGGTCGGGTGCGGATTCCGGGAATCCATCGCTGTACACGTCAACCTCCTACGCCAACTCGGCGTTCCTGGCGCGGCTCAGTGACTTTCAGCCGAACATCATCGGGGCCGCGTCGGCCCTCGATACGACCGCGAATCGAGTTCGGGCCCTGACGGCTGGGCTCCCAGCAAATTTCTTTGTCCTGAACCCGTCGGCCAGTTCGGCTCAGGTGGTGACAGACCGCGAAGGGACGCGCTACGGCAGCCTCCAAGTGGAACTGCGTCGCCGCCTGTCCAAGGGACTGCTGATCGGCGCCAATTACACGTATGGCATTCGCAAGTCGCTGATCAACCGCTCCATCCGACTCGATCGTATGGAGGTGGATTCGACAGGAGTGCCGCATGAGTTCAAGGTGAACTGGACCTATGAACTGCCGGTCGGGCGTGGTCGGCGTTTCGGCACCGACATGCACTCTCTTCTCAACGGCATTCTCGGCAACTGGGAATTCTCGGGTAACGCCCGCTTCCAGACGTCACGATTCCAGCTGCGCGACGTCAAGCTGGTCGGCATGTCCGTCAAGGAACTCCAGAAGGAGTTCAAGGTTCGGGTCTACACGGACACGGCCACGGGGACAACGACGGTGTACTCGATGTCACAGGCCATTATCGACAATACGCGCAGGGCGTTCAGTACTGACCCCACGTCGCCCACGGGGTACAGCTCGCTGGGGGTCCCCTCTGGCCGGTACATCAAGCCGTCAAGTGACGCCAATTGCCTCGCGATCTACCGTCAGGACTGCACCGCGCCAGACATCAATATCAACGGCCCCGTGTTCGTTCGGGTGGACCTGCGCGCCAAGAAGCTATTTCCGTTCCTCGGCCATGGCAGCCTCGAAGTCGACGTCGAGATGCTGAACGCGTTCAACAACGTCAACTTCAATCACCAATTGACCCCGGGCGACACGGCCAATGCGTTCCGGATCACCTCGGCGTACACGGACACGAACACCACATTTGATCCCGGCGGCCGCATTGGCCAGCTCGTCTTCCGGATCAACTGGTAGACCGCGGCCACGCGCCGGGGACACGCGCCGGACGCAGGTTCCTCCCGTAGTAGACGTCTGCGGGAATGTGGTGTCCGGCATAGATCCGGTCAAGAATTCCGAACAGCGCCGGGTCGTACGCCTTCAGGTCGTCTGGTGACTGCACGCGCGCCTGTGTCGTGCCGTCGTAGAACTCGATGTTCGACCAGAACCACCATTGCGTCCCCTCGGCGAAATACTCAGCGGCCGTGTTGATCGCGTACTGCGGACGACCGTTCGGTCCCTGGTAGAGCCCCTTGGCCTTCGCGGCGGCGTACGCGATCTGGATCTCTTCGTACAACGCCGGATCGGCCGTCCGCAATGCCCCCATGATGTTGTGACTGAACTCGTGAACGGTGATGTGTTCCCCGTAGTACCTGGTCCCGGGAATGCCCAGGAGATTCTCTTCAGCACATGATGTGATGTTGCCACCCATCCCACGCGCGCGACCATCCCAGTACTCCTTGTCCGTCTTGCTCGCGATGCCGTTCGGGCCGTTGTAGTTGGCGCGCTCGCCTGGCGTCAGGCGTCGATCATCGATGGCGGGCTTCTTCCAATTGCTGCGCTCCGGCAGATCGGTCTCGCCTTCCGTCTGGGCCATGACGAGCACGCGAGACTTGCGTCCGACAATCACGTCACGAATGTCGGGCCGCTTCAGGAGCATGTAGTTCACGATGTCGCGCGCCATGAGCAGGGCGGCGTCGGCAACGTGCTCTGACGATACGATCGGAATCCCGTACGCGTCTGCGTACTTCTTGTAGAACGGGTCGAGCCCCAGGGCCTCTGGCGGCGCCGTAATCATCGCGCTCTCGTAACTGGCGACGATGGGTGGCCCGGTCGCCACGCCACCAGGTGGCCGCGGCGTGGCCTGACCAGCACCTTGTGCGACCGCGCTCCCGACGACAGGGGCGACCGTGAGCGAGACCACCAACAACATCCACATGCGTCGCATCTTCAGCCCTTTCCCACCTCACAGCGTCTGCCGGATCGTCGACTTCAGTCTATTCCTGTCCTGACGTTTCTCAAAAATGGTCGTCTGGCCACGGTTACAATCGGCCTCATGCCCAACGTCGAGAGCCGCCGCGACTTGCCACACCATCGTCGTCTCGGCCGTACGGACATGATGCTGTCGGAGATCGGGTTCGGTGCCTGGGCGATTGGTGGGTCCTGGGGTGCGGTCGACGATGAAGAGTCGATGCGCACGCTGCACGCGGCGATTGATGCGGGCGTCAACTTCGTTGACACCGCAGACGTCTACGGCATGGGTCGTAGTGAGCGGTTGGTCGGGCGCTTGCGGCGCGAGCGACCAGGCGAGAACATTTGGGTCGCGACCAAGGCCGGGCGACAGTTGCCAACGCAGACGCTGGCCGGATACACCCGAGAGGCCCTGACCGGCTGGGTGGACCAGAGCCTTCGGAACCTGGAAACAGAGAGGCTCGACCTGCTCCAACTCCATTGCCCACATCCCGACGTCTATGACAGCGCCGAGGTCTTCGGCGTCTTGGACGACCTGACGACGGCCGGCAAAATACGCTACTACGGGGCCAGCGTCGAAACAGTCGCCGAGGGCCTTCGCGCCCTCGCCCATCCGAACCTGCAGTCCATTCAGGTGATCTTCAATTTGTTTCGGACGAAACCGCTTGAGCAACTGTTTCCTGCGGCCGCGAAACGCGGCGTCGGCATCCTTGCCCGAGTGCCGCTCGCCAGTGGCCTGTTGACCGGAACACTGTCGGCGTCATCGACGTTTGCCGCCGACGATCACCGCCAGTTCAACCGGCAGGGAGAAGCGTTCGACAAGGGCGAGACGTTTTCCGGCGTTCCGTACGACGTGGGCCTGGCCGCCGTTGAGGCGCTCCGGGCGCTGGTTCCGGGCGACGCGACACTCGCCCAGTTTGCCCTTCGCTGGGTTCTGATGTGCGATGCGGTGACGTGCGCCATTCCTGGCGCCCGCACGCCGGAACAGGCCCGTCTCAACGCCGGCGCGGCTCGTCTGTCGCCGCTTGATGCCTCAACGCTGGCCGCGGCCGGCGACGTGTACGACGCGTACATCCGACACTCTGTGCATGCCGGATGGTAGAGAGCCCCGTCAGCGCACAATGTCAACGCGAGTCGGCGACGCGCCGAGCGCGATCGTGTAAGCCCCGCGCTCCATCGCAGCGGCCGTGACCGCATAGGTTCCGCCCCCGACAGGTGTGAACGGTTGCTCCACACGCAATCGCGCGCGCGGGGTAGCGACGCTGGCCGGCGCCAGCGTGACGCGCACGGCCATCGTGCGCGTATCCACGTCCACACGCTCGAACTGACCCGCGTCGAGCGTGAGGTACAGCCCCGCGGGCGCGATGTAGATGCGCTTGCGCAGTGAGTCCGTCACGTGCACCGTCACGCCTGTGCCTGTCGTCGACACGTTGCCGCCGAATGCCTGCCAGCCGAATTCTGGATGGTTGATAAGATACGTGGCCGCGTTGAGCGCGTGGCCGAGGAAGTTCGGACCGTAGTCTCCCGAATACGCGTCCCACTTCAGTGTTTCCGGAAACGAGTGGAACGCCACCGACGCGAAACCCTCCTGATCGATATTCGTCAGTGCGCCCATCGTGCCCGCGTACCCGATGCGGAGCAGGTGCAGGTCGTCGGGTTGCTGACGATATTGCGCCAGCACCGGAATGGCGTTCAGGCCCGATCCGTAGTGGTGCAGTTGCCGCTCGTAGCTGGAGCCCGGGGCACCTGCGTAGATGAAGTCCCAGTAGCGCCGTGCGGATCCGTTGTACCCCCAGTGAGGAATCAGCGGCATGTAGCCGACAATCGAACTCAGGGCCGACTGCGACTGTGGCTCAAGGCCAAAGTACTTGGTCCACGCAAAGACTTCCTCCTGGCCCGTGGAGTCCCAGGCCATCTCGCTGCCGAACGGATACGCCTGTGCCGCCCACCGATCGGTCCGCGTCTTCATGCGCGCTTCCAGACTGGCAGCCTTGTCGGCCCACCCTTCCCGCTTCATGTCCTTGAGCGTGAGCACGAACACGTCTGCGCCCATCAGGCCGACGTTGGTGTAGCCCACCTTGGTCGCCGGATCCGTCAGGAACATCATCGTTTCGTAGGCCTGATTGAGGTACCAGTCCCAGGCGTGAGCGGTCGCAAGGCCTTCGTGATTGCGCGCGACCTGATACATCGACCAGTACGCCCCCACCACGTGCACATAGTTATAGGCGCGACCGGTCGATTCGGACGCCTCCTTGTTCCAACTGGTCCACGTCGTCCAGTTCAACTCCGGGTCGTAGGGGAAATCTGGCTTGTCTTTCGTGTCGTAGTAAAGGAGGCTCTTGCGGACGCCGTACTTGCGCGCACCGTCGCTGTACTGAATGCCGCCCCACAGCACACCATCGATGAAGCGCTCGTACTGGGCGACCTCGATCTTGGTGGGCTGTCCAAACAGTTTCATCCCGGCCGCCAGCCACGACCCCGAGCCGCCTTCGTCTCCCAGTCCGGCGATCCACACACGCGCGTCCTGTTCCACGATGCGGTCGTTCGCACGGTCGTAACTCATGACTGAAGGACTCCGGCCGAACGGGTCGTCGGGCTTCTCGAACCACTGCTTGGTGAACAGGAACTGACCAAGGTCCGACACCACCTCTGAGGCCGGTTTCGTCACGTAGTACGACAACACCTGGTTCGTACCGTCGGCGTAATGCACGGTCACGCGCGCACGTCCCCACTGCCTGGCGCGCAGGGTATATTGCTTCCAGTCGTCTGTCGTATTGGCGGCGGCCGTGACTGTCATCGCGCCGGCGGGCGCGACGTCCACGGACGACACGCCCGCGGCGTAGCGAAGAAACAGCTTCATGTCCTCGTCCATGGGCGCCACGTAGCCAGGGATGCCGACGGCCACGGGACGCCCGGCGTCCGCCAGTGTGTCTTCCACCGCTCTGATGGAGGGCGAGAGCAGGAACTCCAGCCCATAGGCGCGCGACTCACCCGGCTGAAGCGTCGCCGAGGTCGGCTCGTTCCACGGCTGCGCGTCTTTCCATTCGTTCTCGGCGTAGGCGCTCGTGTGGGCCATCCACTCAAAGACGCCTTCGGATGTCTGCGTGCGCCGCGTTCGATCGTCCACCGTGCGCCACCCTTCAAGCGGCGTGTGGCCCTGAGGCACCACGACCAGTGCCGGGCCCTCACCCGAGAGGCGGGTCACCTGCACGAAACCCGCATCGCCCGCGATCGCCGGGTCGAAGAACGAGCAAATCTCGTGCGCCTCTTCCAGGTTTCGACCAGAAATGATGTTGTTGAACACCACGGGGATGCCCAGCGCCCCGATCTGCACGGCCGTGACAGATCGATTCGTCACGTCGAACGTCAACGCCAACTTGCCGCCGACCAGCGTCCATGCACGGGTGACCTTGACGGGAATATCGGCAGGGAGCGTGGGCGAAAGGTCGGCGGCCGCCAGCGTCGTGCCCGATGCCGGCAGCGCCGTAACCGGCTTGCGCTCGGTCGAGCTCGCATAGTCCTTCCAGTCGCCGGTGGTCCCCGTGCGCACACGCAGTGTGATGTCGCCAAGGTGATTGAAGCCGTCGGCCGCTCGCTCGGCCAGCCGGTCCGCCGGCGTGAAGTCGAAGTTCAGCGGTGTCGGGGCCGGTGGTGGTGTGGTGGACGCCGGCGCCGCGCCGGCCTGAGCCCCGCGGCCTCGGCCGCGCGGCGGCCTCGGCGTCGGTGTATACGTGGGCACGCCTTTGGGTTCCAGGGCGGCAATGGTCTGCGACGCCTTGACCAGTTTCAGCGTGAAGTCGGGCGTGTCGAACTCCAGTACCCCCTGCTCCAGTCCCAAGGTCGGCGGCGGAGGCGGCGGCTGATTCCCGCGACCGGCCTGCTGGCCCTGAGTCGCGCTCGCCGCGCCAAACGGGAGAAGGAACAGGACCAGCGCAAGGCCCAGGCGACGGACTGAGTTCTTCATAGCGGGAACCTTATCAGTGACGGAGGTGACGGAGTTGACAAAAGTGTGGTCCGCATCTGCTTCAGGCCGGGCGTACGCGCTAAGGCGAGGGGCGCGGGGCGAGTCGCACGAAGCCGAGCGGTGAAGGTACGGTCAGGTCCACGTCCCTGACGCGACCATCGACGGAGACGTGCTCGCGGCCCCCTGCGAGATCGGTCGCAAATAACTCGCGCGGGCGTTCGTGCATGCCGACAAGACGGTCGGCATCAATGTCGTGAATCAGTCCGTCTGGCGTCGGTGGCACGTTGAGCAGGAGCTTCGAATTGCGCCCGACCGATTGGAGGTAGAGGGTGACGAGCTGATCGACGGTCTTGACGCGTGTGTCCTCAGCCGGGTGATAGAACCAGCCGGGCCGAATGGACACGTCGGCCTCGGCCGACCCGCACGGGGTCGACGCTCGACCAATTGGGGTCCCCAGCCACGCCACGCTCATTCCCGCCCCACCGCATGTCAGGCCCGGCGTCAGAAAACCCGACCGCGCCAGGCTGCAGCCGCTTCACGGTGGCCCACACACGCGGCCAATCGTACTCCTGCCGCCGCCCATTCGGCCCCTCGCCATTCGCACCGTCAAACCAGACTTCCGCGAGCGCCCCGTAGTGGGTCAGCAGTTCGGTCAACTGCGCGATGTAGACATCGTTGTACCGCGGCGACTCACCGTACGCGGGATGATTACGGTCCCATGGCGACAAGTACCGTCCCGTCCGCAGACCTTCAGCGCGACACGCGTCGACAAACTCGCGCACGACATCACCCTGGCCGGCCCGCCAGGGACTGGCACTCACCCAGTAGCGGCCAGCACGTCGTAGTCGGGCGCCACGTAGTGGTTCGGCCGTCCCTCGGCCGCATCGATCAGCGGCCGCCGCGTGTCCTCCCAACGTAGACGTTGCCGGGCAGGTCGATCTCCATGCGTCGGCCTTCGAACGTGATCGCCCGCGTTTCTGTTTCGCCAGCGACGCGGACGACAAGCTGCCGCTGGATGGGTGGTAACAGTCGCGCACCCGGCGCCAGTTCCAGCGTCAAACGCCGCGTCGAGTCGCTCCAGGTCATGGCGACCTTCATCCATGCACCGGTCCGGTAGTCGAAGCTCCGGCCATCGTCTTCGTACCAGGTGGATGCCCCATCAGCGCCGGGATAGACCACCAGCGTCAGCGGCTCATCCACCACCTCGTCCACGTACTGCTTGACCGGGCCGTGTGGCACCACAGCCCCGGCGCGCACGTAGAGTGGCATGGTCGTCAGGTCGACTGGGCGGTCGACTTCGCGGCCCCCGGTCTGAGGTTTTTCGGTCCAGTAATCCACCCACGTGCCGCGCGGCAGATACAGTCGTCGACTCGTCGCGCCCTTCTCCACCACGGGCGCCACAAGAATGTCGCGGCCCCACAAGTACTCGTCACCACGCGCCACCGCCGCTGCGTCATTCGAATAGTGCAGCCACAACGCGCGCATGATCGGCAGGCCCGTCTCGTGGGCCTCGCGCACGGCCGTGTGCAGGTACGGCATCAGGCGATAGCGCAGTTCGAGGTACTTCCGGCTGATCGTTTCGACGTCCGGGCGCTTGAGTTCCTCCGGCGCGACTCGCCAGTCTCGCGATTCAAACGGCCCTCCGTC
Organism: Acidobacteriota bacterium; assembly: GCA_013203475.1. Classification (GTDB taxonomy): domain Bacteria; phylum Acidobacteriota; class Vicinamibacteria; order Vicinamibacterales; family SCN-69-37; genus SYFT01. The sequence goes on along the minus strand of JABMNV010000043.1, from coordinate 25,542 downwards.
GCCGGCGTCCCAGCCCCACGGCAGTCGCAGGTGCCAGTTGCGCCCGTGCGCGCGAAACAGCGGATTGAACGCGCCAAACTGAAACCACCGAACATGCAACTCGGCCGTGTATTCCTCGGTGGGATTAAATCCTCCGATGTCCGTGCCCCAGAACGGCAATCCGGAAAGCGACGTATTAATCGCCACGGGGATGTGGGTCTTGAGCGTCTCCCACCGCGTCTGCACATCGCCTGACCAGATGAACCCGCCGAAACGCTGGACGCCAGCCGACGCGTTGCGATGCAGGGCGAACGGTCGCTCGTTCGGGCGAAACACCTGCGTGCCTTCGTAATACATGCGATGGCGGTTGAACCGCGAAGGACCATCGAAGCCGTCACCCTGATCGGGCCACCATCCGTCAACACCGGCGTCCATGACGTCTTTGTGCACCGGCCAGTAGCACGACACCTGTCGAGACCGGGGCCAGCGGTCGTCGGGCGTTCGCCCGCTCGGCAGCGGCTCGGCTGTGCATGGGTCGGACACACGACCGATCAGTTGTCGCCCTTCGATAACGACGTGCACGACGACCCTGAAGTGCTCGTCGTGCAGGGCGCTCATCATCGCCTTTGGATCAGGGAAGTTGGTCTCGTGCCACGTGAACTCGCCGTTCCGCGTGTTCCATCCCGAGGGCGCGAACTCAGTACCAAGATAGATGAGTGTGTCGCATGGCAACTTCTTCTCCCGAAACGACCGCGCCACGCCGAGGATTTCCTCGGGGCCGTCGAGCGTTCGCGACGACTGCTGATACCCAAACGCCCACATCGGGGGCATCTCTGGCAGTCCCGTGATTGCCGCATACTCGCGCATGATCACGGCCGGGTCGTTGGAAGCGACGACGAAGACATCAAGCGGCAACGCGGCCGCGTCTGTCGGTGTGAACCGCCCCTCTTCCCCGGTGAAGTCAAACGCGCCATACGGTTGGTGAATGAACATGGCCCACCCGTCGGTGCCCACCAACCACTGAATCGGCATTCGCGTCCCGTGAATGGCGAGCCGATAGCCATCGGCGTCGGAATTCACCTGACCGTTCCGCATCCGATCCGTCGCGCCCTTGCGATCGAACTGCACGCCGCCTTCTCCGAGGCCGAGCAGGGGGCCGTTTGGAAGAAGGAACGACATGCCGGGCTCGGTCGCGCTGAGCTTGAGTTGTTGGACGACACTTGCGGGCGTCCCTCCGCTAGCCGCTCGCACGATGTTGATGGTGGGCTGCTCGTCCTCCACACCGACGACGAGGCTGCCCGCGCTGACTCGGCTCACACCGCCCATCGTCCGACTTCGTCCTCGTGCCGCGCCGAACTCCGCGCTGACCAGCGCGCCCGTGTCTGCTATAGGCGCTGGCGTGCCGATTTCGAGAGGACGCACGGTGATTCGCACTGTGTCGGCACTGGCCGAGAACACGGCCACCTCCACGGGACGGCCGGCCACCATGATTGGCGCGTCCTGACCGCGAATCACGCCCAGTGGAAGCATCGCGGCCCCCGCAGTAGCGCCGAGTTGCCGTAGAACCTGACGTCGCGTGAGTTGTTGAGCCATAGGCGCCACCAATAATAGGGTCGTTCAACGACTGAGAGAAGGTACTGAGCCACCACCGACACGGTACGCGGCCTCCACGATTCGCAGCGTCTGAAGGTTGTCTTCAGGTCCGGTCTCGAACGGTCGGCCGTCCGCCAGGCGATCGAGAAAATGAGTCAAGGCACCGAGGTACGAGGCCTTGTAGTCAGCGGCGAGATCGATCACCACGTCCTCTTCAGGCTCTTGAAGCGTTCGAGGCCCCGCGGCACCGAAGCGACGTAGTCGGTCCCCGTCGAGGCTGACCCGACCGCGGGTACCGAAGATTTCGAGCTGGTCACGTTGTTGAGGAGGATACCCGTAGGCCGCGAAGTCTCCAACGATGGTCACAGCCGCGCCGGTGTCGGTCGTCAACAACAGTGCAGCGCGGTCCTCACCGCGAACCATCTTGCACGATCGACCCAACGTGGCACCGGCCAGTTGCAGCGGACCAAGCAGAAACCGCAACGTGTCGACGTGGTGAATCAGAACCTCCATCACCAACATCCGATCGAGTGTCGCCAGCATCGGCTGACGCACGAGCGCGGGGAGTTGGCCATCCCCATCGGGCAGCAATCCCGACGTCAAGAGCGACAGCGAGACGGTGCGGACATCGCCGATGTGACCCGCGCGGAGCCAGTCGCCGATGCGGCGATAGTGCGGCCGGAAGCGCCAGTTCTCGTGCACCATCAGTCGGCAACGTCCTTCGATGGCGGCCACCAGCTCCTCCGCTTCGTCCAGCGTGGGAGCGAGCGGCTTCTGACACAGAATCGCCAGTCCCCGATCGGCGGCCATTCGGCAGATCGGCCCATGAAACTCACGAGGCGCGGCCACGTCGATCGCGTTTATGGATTTACCCGACTCACCCGACTCGGCATCCAGCATGGCGTCGACAGACCCGTACACAGCTGGTATGCCGAAAGCGTCTGCGCGGCTCCGGCCCGCTGCGAGATCCGGGTCGGCAATCGCCACGACGGTGGCACGCTCGGCAAGCTGACGCCACGCCTCAAGGTGATGGCCCGAAACCCAGCCGGCGCCGGCCACGCCAATACGAATCATCGCGAAAGCCCCCCCATCGCGAGCCGGGGAATCATGAGGACCAGGTCAGGAAAGAATGCGGCGACCGCGAGCACGCCGAGCGAGATGATGTAGAACGGTACCAGCGCCCGAACGGCCTCCACCGTTGACAGTCCGGCCAGGTCGGACGCAATCAACAGGCAGAGGCCGTAGGGTGGCGTGATGAGTCCGATGGCCAGCGTGAGCACGACCACGATGCCCATATGGTACGGATCAATGCCGCCCGCCAACGTGAGTGCACCGACGATCGGCTGCAAGATGATGATCGCCGGAATCGCATCCATGAAGGTGCCGATGACGAGGAACACCACAATCACGACCGCGAAGATGCCAAACGTCGAACCCAGCAGGCCCAGTTCACCCAGCCACGCCACCACCGCTTGCGGCACACCGTAGAACGCCAGCACCCATCCCCACAGCGACGCCGCGGCCACGCAGAGCAGCGACAGCGAGAACAGGCCAATGCTGTCCTCGGTGAGCCGAAATAGACGGTTGAGTCTGAGTTGACGCGATGCCAGTGACACAACCAGGACGTAGACGACCGCGATGACCGAGGCCTCCGTCGCCGTGAACACACCGCCGAGAATGCCGCCGATCACGATGATGGGAATCACCAGCGCAGTCCACGCTGACCGCGCAGTCGATCGCAGCGTACGAACCGAGAACGGCGTTGAGTCACCAATACCCAGACGCGAGGCTACTCGGCTCGCCCACGCCATCTGCGCGACGCCGATGAGCACACCCGGGACAATGCCCGACAGAAACATGGCGCCGACCGACAGCCCGGCCGTGGCCGCGTAAATGATCATCATCAGGCTCGGCGGGATGATGTTGCCCAGCGTTGACGACGCCGCGGTGATGCCGGCAGAGAATCCAGCAGGATACCCCTCGCGCTTCATCGCGGGAATCATGATGGACCCGACGCCCAGCGTGTCGGCTGACGACACGCCGGAGATGCCGGCGAAGATCATCGAGACGGTGACGTTGACCTGGGCCAGCCCGCCGCGCAGCCACCCGACACCGGCGCGCGTGAAGTCGATGAGGCGGACGGACGCGCCGCTCTCATTCATCGCCTGGGCCACAAACAGGAAGAACGGTACGGCCAGCAACGGGAAGTTGTTCAATCCAACCCAGATGCGCTGCGGAACGATGGCTAACGGCACATCACCCTGTGCCGCAATGGCCACGGTCGCCGAGATCAACATCGCGAACGCGATCGGCACACGAAGCACACACAGAACCGCGAACGCACCGAAGAGTAACCAGAGCATCACTCGGCCGGTAGGACCGGCACGTCCACGCGCCGACCCTCGCGGAACGTCCGGTAGTCGGTCAGCATGTTGCGGCCCGAGTAGAGGACCGACAAGGCAGCAAACGCGGGAATGGCCGCATAGACCACACCCATGTTGAGATCAGAGTTGGTGGCCGTACGCAGAAACCCTGCCCGCACATAGTCGATGCCTTGCCACAACAGAAACGCCGAGAACACACAAACGCAGACATGAGGAATGAGATCGAGGATCAAGCCGGCGACGCCACGCGGTCCCCGGCCACGCCTCTTCGTGATGTCGAGCACAAAGTGCCGACGCGTGTGCACACTCATGGCCGCCCCCAGCAGCACGACCCAGAAAAAGAGGAAGCGTGCCACCTCTTCAGACCAGATGAACGACTGATGCAGCACGAGACGGTCCAACACCTGCAACCCCACAACCATCGTCAGGGCCGCAAAGACGATGACGGCCACGTAGCGGTTGAGTGTCCACATCGGTCAGCGCCCAGCCTCCCGAACGCTGGCCAGGAGCGCCTGCACCTGCAGCTGCTCGGCCACCTGATCCTGGATAGGCCGTCCCTTCTCTCGCAGCGGCGCGGTATCCACCTGCGAAAGACTGGCCCCATGGCGCTCCAGCATTTCGGTCAGCGCCGCCCGGTTGCGCTCGGCCATCATCGTGCGCTCCCACTGGGCGGCCAACCGTGCTTGTTCGCGCACCATCGCTCGGTCCGATTCGGACAGTCGGCTGAGCGTCTGATCGCTGATGAACACCCCCATCGGCAGCACCAGGTGCCGCGTGGGGGCGATAAAGCGTGCGGCCTCATAGAAACGATTGCTCAGGATCGACGCGGGCTCATTCTCGGCCCCATCAATCACACCGGCTTGCAGCGCGGAATACACCTCGGAGTACGGCATAGGCACGGGCAGCGCGCCGAACGCCTGCCACGTCAGCGCGTCCGCTTCTCCCCCCATGACGCGCACCTTGAGTCCTTCGAGGTCCTCGATGCGATTGACGGCCCGGCGGCCGTTGAAGAAGACGCGATCACCCGACGTGAGCGTTGACAGCAGCCGGATGCCATACCGCGCGTTGCATGTCTCGTCGAGCTCCTCGCCGATGGGACCATCGAACACGGCGGCAAAGTGTGGCTCGCTCTCAAACAGATAGGGCGCGCCGAACAACCCCAGTTCCGGGCAGAACTGGCTGGCGTGACTAAACGCCGCCAGCGCCAGGTCCAGCGTGCCAAGGCGCAGCCCCTCGATTTGCTCCGGCGAATCGCCGAGTTGTGCCGATGGAAACACCGAGATTCGAATCGCCCCGTTCGACGCCTCTTCCACGCCGCGGGCAAACCGCTGAGCCGCGAGATCGTATGGATGACCCGCCGCTTGGTCATGGCCCAGGCGCAGCGTGACGCTCGTCGGCGTCTCCCCGCCGCACGCGGCCACCGTCGCGGCGCAGGCGACCGTCACCAGCACCAGGGCCCGAACTGAATTGCACATAGGCGGACATTGTATGCTGTCGCCGTGGCGAACGACGACGGCGGAGACATTGGCGCAGGAGCACGACCGAATTCGCGTGGCTTGTCGCGTCGGCTGACGCGCTACGGTGACGATCGCTTTGCGCAGTTTCTGCGCGATGCGTTTCTCCAGGCCACGGGACTCACGCCTGACGCGTTCGACCGGCCCGTGGTCGGTATCGCGTCAACCGGAAGCGACTTCAATCCCTGTCATGCCACGGCGCCGGCACTCATCGAATCCATTCGCCGCGGCGTCACCATGGCGGGTGGCATTGCGTTCACATTCCCGACCATCTCGATACACGAATCATTCGCGTACCCGAGCAGCTTGCTGCTTCGCAACCTCCTGGCCATGGACACCGAGGAAATGTTGCGCGCGCTGCCCCTTGACGCCGTCGTGATGGTCGGTGGCTGTGACAAGACACTGCCCGCACAGATCATGGGCGCCATCAGCGCCGACGTGCCGGCCCTGGTCGCCCCGGTTGGCCCGATGCTGGCCGGGTGGGACCGCGGCGAACGACTGGGCGCCTGCACCGACTGCCGACGGCTGTGGGCCGGACATCGCGCCGGCGACATCGACGCCGAGCAACTCACCCGTGCGCAGGGCCGGTTGATGCCGACGCACGGCACCTGCATGGTGATGGGCACGGCGAGCACCATGGCCTGCCTCGCCGAAACGCTGGGATTCGTCCTGCCCGGCGGTAGTTCCATCCCGGCGGTGCACTCCGAGCGCCTCCGGTTCGGTGAGGATACGGGTCGACGAGCCGTCGCGATGGCGACGCGTGGCGGCCCCACGGCGCGATCGCTGATGACGGCCGGGAGCCTTGGCAACGCGATCAGGGTCCTGCAAACGCTGGGTGGGTCGACAAACGCACTGATCCATTTGGCGGCCATCGCCGGACGCGCTGGACTGACACTCGATCTCGACGAGGTGGATCGCATCGGCAGGACGACACCAGTGCTGGTGGATCTAAAACCGATCGGCAGCGGGTTCATGGAAGACTTTCATCACGCGGGCGGCCTGCCGGCACTCATGCGGCGCCTGCGGTCGTCGCTGGATTTCAATGTGCTCACTGCAGACGGGCGGACGCTGGGCGAGGTTGTTGAAGACTGGCCCGACTGGACCGATGATCGCGTCATCCGAACTCTGGAGCGGCCTGTCGCCCCAGGCGAGGCGCTTGCGGTGTTGCGGGGATCGCTTGCGCCGAACGGGGCCGTGCTCAAACTCGCAGCGGCCAGTGGCTCGCTGCTTCAGCACGAAGCGCCAGCGTTGGTTTTCGAAGGCCTGGACGATTTGACCGCACGCATTGACGATCCCGCACTCCTTGTCACTGCCGAGCACATTCTCGTCCTGAGGGGCGCGGGCCCCATCGGCGCGGGGATGCCCGAAGCCGGCTCGATCCCGATTCCGGCAAAGCTGGCGCGCGCTGGTGTCAAAGACATGGTGCGGATCTCCGATGCGCGCATGAGTGGGACGGCGTACGGAACCGTCATTCTTCACGTGGCGCCGGAAGCCGCCGCTGGTGGCCCGTTGGCATTCGTAAGAGATGGCGACCGCATCCGGCTCGACACCGCGGGTCGGCGACTCGACTTGCTTGTGCCCGAGGACGAACTGGCGCGACGTCGCGCCGCGTTCAAGGCACCGACATCCCCGGCCCGAGGGTACGCCCGACTGCACGCCGAGCACGTGCTGCAAGCTGACCGCGGGTGCGATTTCGATTTTCTCGTTTCTGACTGATTCCGCGAGCGCCGAGTGACCGACTCAAACCCAGCTGCCGACGCCCCGACCGGGAGCTTTTTGTCAGGATGGGACGCTCACGCGCACGTGATCGGAGACGAGCGCGACTTCCCGTTCGCGCCTGGCCGAAGCTACACACCTCAACCCGCATCGCTCGAGTCGTATCTGGCAATGCTCGACCGCCATGGTTTGGCGCACGGGGTCCTCGTACAGCCGAGTGTCTACGGTTTCGATCACGGCTGCCTGCTCGATGCACTGCACCGCGCAAGCGGCCGACTGGCCGGAATCGCGGTCCCGGCGCCAGACGCGACCCCCGCCGATCTCGAACGCCTCCATCGTCATGGCGTGCGCGGGGTGCGCTGCAACCTAATCAATCCGGGCGGGCTCTCACTCGATGTCGTCAGCGGCTGGGGCGCAGCTCTGCGCGCGCTCGGCTGGCATGTGGAAATCCACGTGCCTCTTGCGGACGTGCCGGCGAGTGTGGACCGCTTGCGTGACCTGGACGTGCCCGTGGTGGTCGATCACATGGGCCGACCGACGCCCGGCTGCATTGATCCTGACGGAGCGGACCCGACGGCGCTCATCGATCTCGTCCGCAGCGGGCGCTGTTTCGTGAAACTCTCTGCGCCCTATCGCCTTTCAAGCGACGCCCCGCCCTGGCCCGATGTGGCGCCCCTGGCCCGCGCTCTTGTCGCCGCCAATCCGGAAGGCTGTCTCTGGGGCAGCGACTGGCCGCACGTTGATGTGTCGCCCCCCGTGGAAACGGACCGAGTGCTCTCTACGCGACGCGACTGGTGTCCCGACCAGCAGACGCGGCAGATCGTCAGCACGGCCGCTGCGAGTCGGCTGTTTGATCGCTAGGGCCTGTCCACTGGCGCCATTTGCAGACGGCCGGGGGGCCTCGGCGTAGTCTGAACGACAGACTCATGACCCAGATCACTTCGCTGACGAAAGTCGTCCTCGCGACAGCCGGTTCCTTGCCATTACCGATCCCGGGCCCGCAGGGCTTGAGCCCATCGATGGCGCACTCAGGACCACGGCGAGCGATCTCGGAGAGCAGGCGACTCGCCAGTCAAGTGACAGGAACGTGTTCGAATGGTGGCGGCGCGGGGGGGGTGACCATATCGAAAAACACGACGACCGGGTCGTGGCGTTCGCAACGAGGCTCAGTGCCGGTCGGCACGAAATCAGCTATCTCGCTCGGGCCACAACCTCTGGCACATTCGAAACCCAGGGCACGTGGGGCGAAGCGCTCTATCTCTATGCGCCGGAAATTACGGGACGGGCCGCACCGACGACCGTGGTCGTGCGGTAGCCGCGGTGTCGAGCAGCCGCCGGCCGAGGTCAAGCAGAGTGCGGGCTGAGGCGTCGTCCGGGCCGTCGCCCACGAGGCGGGCCACCTGGGCTTCGGTCTTCGACCGGCGAATCCACAGAAAGCCCTCCGCGCCCGGCCGGGACACGCGCGCCTTCCAGCCGAACCCAGAGGAAAGTGGGCGGTCCGGACCGACGTGCCGTCCGTAGGAGTAGACGATCTCGAAGCGTTCCCACGTCCCGGCGAGTGTGGACGCGAAGGCCTTCGGAAACTCCAGCTCCAGCGACGTCACGGTCGCCGCCCAGTCCCCAGGCGCGGCGCGCTTGTCGGAGAACGACCGCTGTCGCGGCAGCACGTCGATGAATCCAGCAAGTCCTGGTGCCATGTGACCGTCATGCGGACCGAGCGCGCGGGCGACCATGTCCCGTAGTTCGGGGTCGGCCGAGGCGAGCAGGGCGCCTGCGCCGACGAGTGTGCCGTCGCGGCACGTCGTTCCGGCGAAGATCGTGCCGCCGTTCGCCCCCTCGAGGCCGACGACGGCACAGAACCCTCGCCGTTCCAGATACTGCATCTCCGTGACCACATGGATTTCTCCGGTCTCCACCTCGAAGACCTCCGCGCCGAAGGCGGCCGCGACCTGATGGACCCGGCACGAGGTGGCATCGGACGCGACGATGGCTGCCGGCCGGGTGTCGCCGGAGCGGCGATGCACGGCGAGCGCAATGGCGGTGTTGATGGCCGCGGCCTCCTGGGGGGACGGGATTCTCCCCGTGCCTGCCGCGTCCACGAACGTCAGGTTGCCGCGGTCTGCGTCGAAGTCGTACGCGAGGCCGAACAGGGCCTGCTCGCGGCGCACGCGTTCGGCCAGCTGATCGAGCACGTGTGTGCCGTCCGGCTGGGCGTGCTCCACATCGATCTCGTGCGCCGGATGCCCTTCCTGGTCGTTGACCATGATGGGCTCGACACCCAGTGCTCGAAACGCGCGCTCGGCGACACGGCTCGCGGCCCCGCCGTTCGGATCGACCACCACCCGCGCGCCGGCGGCAGGCGTGTGGTACGCATTCGAAATGAACGTCAGATACTGCGACACCGCCCGCGTGTGAGCGGTCTCATCAGCAGCGCCGACCGGTTCAAGGCTGGTCGTGGCTGGCGAGAACGCTCTGGCTGCGCGAATCAGGTTGCCCATTTCAGGCGCGGAGAGCAGGGCGCCCGGCGGTGCCGGTTCGACGCCGAACGTCTCGACCCCCGTCGCATACTTCCAGCCGTTGTCATCGATCGGATTGTGACTCGCCGTGACCATCACACCTCCATGCGCGTCGAACAGACGAACGGAGTGCTGCCAGATCGGTGTCGTGACCACACCGAGGTCAATGAGGTCGAGGTGGACACCCAGGTCGCGGCACGCGGATGCCAGTCCGCGCGCCTGGGCACCGGCGAGCGAGGGCCCGGTGGGGCGAGGGTCGCGAGCCAGTACGAGCCGAACGTGCGACGCCGGGTTGGCCTGCAAACGGGACAGCGCATAACAGTACGCATGGCGAAACGCGAAGGCGTCATCATCCGCGCTCACCCCAGGGCCGAGACCGATGGTGGCCCGGACTCCTGAGTAAGACTGCAGCCACTTCGCTTCAGGCATGGGGCGAGTCTACTACCCGCGAGGCTCGCGCTACCCGCGATGCCAGGATGTACAATCGCGAACGACTTGACCTTCTCCCACCTTCGGAGGGCTCCAATGAACACAACCAGAATGATGACGACGAGCGGCGCGGTAGTGGGCACAGCGGTGTTGCTGGCAGCAGCCCTGGGTGGTGCGCAGCCAGCGGCGCAGGTGCCCGTCGGCGTCGACACGCCGTCGGCCTCCACGGCGTTGGCCGACTACCAGTGGCGTTCGATTGGCCCCGGATCCGTGGGCGGCCGCATCACCGACGTCGAGGCACTCGACAGTGACTACCGCGTGGCCTTTGTCGCAGCCGCCTCGGGTGGCGTGTGGAAGACGCGCAATGCGGGCACGACCTGGACACCCATCTTCGATCGGTACGGCTCGGCATCCATCGGAGACGTGGCCGTGTTTCAACCGAACCCCGATCTGGTCTGGGTGGGCACCGGCGAGGCGAATAATCGAAACAGCGTGGCCTGGGGCGATGGCATCTACAAGTCTGCCGACGGTGGCGAGACATTCCAGAACGTCGGCCTCCGCAACACGCACCAAATCGGGCGTGTAGTCACGCACCCGTCCGACCCCAACGTCGTCTACGTGGCCGCCGTCGGTAACCTCTGGGGCGAGACGGGAGACCGCGGCCTGTTCAAGACGACCAACGGTGGCACCACCTGGCAGAAGCTGGCGGGGGGGCTGCCCAACGACGGACGAACTGGGGCGACGGACCTCGTGATTGACCGAACGAATCCCGACACGCTGTACGTTGCGTTCTATCAGCGGCTGCGGCGACCGTACCGCTTCGACAGTGGCGGGCCGAACGGAGGGATCTTCAAGACCACCGACGGTGGGCGCACGTGGCGGAAGTTGACCACGGGCCTGCCCGAGGGCGCCACTGGCCGTATCGGCCTCGATATCTATCGGCGCGATCCGCGCATTCTGGTGGCGCTGGTCGAGCATGGGTTCCAGCCCGATCAGGACTCGCCTGACTACAGCGACATGACACAGCTGGGCACCGGCGTCTATCGATCGGAGGATGGCGGCGAGTCCTGGGTCTACATGAACCGGTACAACAACCGGCCGTTCTACTACAGCCAGATCCGCATCAACCCATCTGACGACCAACTCGTGTACGTGCTCACGACGAGCTTTCGGATGTCGACCGACGGTGGACGAACGATCACGGCGGCTCCCCCGCCCTTTGGCTCCAACTACGACCATCACGCGATGTGGATCGATCCGAACCATCCAGACCGCTTCTACCTTGGCAAGGACAAGGGGTTGACGCTGACACAGGACCACGGCAGCACCTTCCACTTCTTCGACAACCTGCCGATCGCCCAGTACTACGCCATCGGTGTGGACATGCGGGAGCCCTACGCGGTGTACGGCGGGCTGCAGGACAACGGGTCGTTTGCCACCATGAGCTTTACGCGCGATGTGCTCGGCATTCGCAACGACGCGGCGTACAAGATGCACTGGGGAGACGGCATGCACGTGCTGATCGACCCGAGTGACTGGCGGAAGGTCTATTCGTCGGCCGAGGCCGGCAGCTTCCGTCTGTTCGACCCGCTGACCCGCACCGACACGAGTCGCCGCCCCCGCGCGACGACGGTCGAGAACTTCGATGAGGTCGCCGGACCCGATGGCAATCTGCGGTTCAACTGGCAGAGCCCCATGATTTTTTCGCCGCACGATTCGTCAGTCATCTATCTCGCCGGCAACCATGTGCTGCGGACGTCGGATGCCGGCCTGACGTGGCGGGCGATCAGCCCGGACCTCTCGCGGTCCATGCCCGAGACACTGGTGACCGAGTCGGGCGGGCTCACGCCGGACGGTTCGGGAGCAGAGACGTACGCCACGGTCGTATCGCTGTCGGAATCGCCCCTCAGCAAAGGCCTCATCTGGGCCGGCACCGATGACGGCTACGTCCACCTCACGCGTGACGGCGGCGAGACGTGGTCGCGGGTCGATCAGGCGATCGACGGCGTGCCCCCCTATCTGTGGGTCAGCGACGTCGAGGCATCGTCGGCCAATCCGAACACGGCCTACGTGACGTTCGATGGACACCGGAGCGACAATCGCGATCCCTGGCTGTTCAAGACCACAGATGCAGGCGCGACGTGGACCAATCTGTCTGGAGGCCTGGCACCGGATCAGCCGCTCTATGTGCTGGTCGAGGACGACCGCAACCCGAATCTCCTGTTCGTGGGGACGGAGTTCGGCGTGCAGATCTCGCAGGACGCCGGTCAGTCGTGGCAGCCGTTTGGCGGCCGCATGAGCCACGGCATGCCGACCGTGGCCGTACACGACCTCGTCATTCATCCGCGTGATCGTGATCTCATCGCAGGCACGCACGGGCGTGGGCTGTACATCCTCGACGACATCACGGCACTTGAACAGTGGGATGACGAGGTCGCGGCGCGACCGGTCCACGTCTTCGAGCAGCGCCACGCCACGCTCTGGGTCGATCAGAGCCGGAGCGGACAGCTGGGCGAGAACACGTTCGCCGGTCAGAATCCTCCGTCGGTAGCGCCGGCAGCGTTTGGCCAGCGGGACCGCGCGCGGATTCGCAACACGCCGGTGATTACCGTCTCGATGGGAGCCGCGGCGAGCGGCACCGCGACGCTCGAAATCACGGCGCCCAGCGGGCAGTCGGCTCAGATCGACCTGCCGGCCAAGCCCGGAATCACACGCTATCAGTGGGACGGACGTCTGGCCGCGCCGGGTCAGGCCGGTCAGGCCGCCGGACGGGGGGCGGGTCGTGGCGGCACTGGCCGGGGCGGCGGTGGCGGCGGCGCCCTCGAGCCGGGCACGTATCAACTCACCCTCCGGCTCGGACCGAACGAGGCGACGGGAACGCTCGCGGTGCGGGCAGACCCGATCATCCGGTAACGCCGCCCCAGTGATTCAGTACGGAATCCGAACGCTGGAATCGTCGGGGGGAAAGTCCTTGGTGTTGCGAGTGACGAGCAAGGCCGACTCGCTCTGGGCCGTCGCCCAGATGATCGCGTCCGGGAGCCGCACTCGAGTGCGACGCCGGATTTCAACCGCCCTGCGCGCCACCGACCGCGTGATCTCCAGGACGCGGAATTCGCGGAGGAAGAGATCGATCACGTCGGCGTCGCCTTCGGACCTGGCTCCAATCTGCAGTTCCATCCAGGTGACGATGCTGATGCCGCGACGAGCGTAGCGATCAAACTCCTGCTGGGCCTCGTCGCGGCCGACAAGGAAATCGATCAGGATGTTCGTGTCAAAGACCGCCTCGATATGTGGACCAGCCACGGCTACGCCCACTCGTTCCGGAGCCGTTCCTGCTCCGCCAGCGCATCGTCGGCCCGGTCGCGCCACAATCCGAAGGCTGCAGCGGCTTCCCCCGTCGACCGCTCGGACAGCATTGCCTCCACTGCCCGCCGGATCGCCTCCGCTCTCGAAAGGTTCTCGCGACGGCAGTGGGCATCCAGGTCGAGTAACTGGTCCTGAGGAAGCTCAATTATGGTGCGCATGATGACGTCATCATATCACGTCATCACCGCGTCCACCTGAGGTGGATCATCGAAGTGCGGCCGAAAGGGTAAGTTTGTAGGAATGGTATCTGCCTTCCACACGGCCCTCGTCGCCTGCGCGCTTGCCGTGTCCACGGTCGCCGCGGCCCAAACGAATCTGGGGTCGATCGTCGGCGTGGTGCTCGACGAGACCGGCGCCCCCCTGGCCGATGCCCGCGTGACGGTGACCCGCATCAGTCCCGTCGCCGAATGGGTCTCGGCGACAGGACCGGACGGACGCTTTTCGATTACCGATCTTCCAGTGGGGCGCTACGCCGTCCTCGCCGATCGACAGGGATTCACGCCGCTTGCAGTCGATGCCGAGATCACGCTCGCTCGCACCACAGTCTCCGTACTTCTCACGATGAAGGTGGCTGGATTCTCCGGCTCGGTCCTCGTGACGGGTGACCAGCGCACGAATCGCGCGGCGCCCTCCTCCATCGACGTCAGTCCCATGCAAGTCCGCAGTGTGGCGGGTGCGGCCGAGAACATTTTTCGAACCCTCCAGACCCTCCCTGGCGTGGCCGCCGTCAATGAGTTCGACAGCCGCGTTGCCGTACGCGGCGGTGGTCCCGATCAGAATCTGACGATCATGGACGGCGTGGAGATCCACAATCCCTATCGACTCTTCGGCCTGACCAGTGCCTTCAACCCGGAGACCATCGCCAATTTCGAGTTGACCGCCGGCGGTTTCAGCGCCAAGTACGGCGACCGGTTGTCGTCGCTCCTGGTCGTGGAGAACAGAGATGGCGATGCCACCCGAACGTTTGGCGGCTCGACCGCGCTCACGATCACCGACGGCAATCTGGTGGCCGAAGGACGGATTCCCGGTCTGTCAAACGCGTCGTTCCTGATCACCGGACGCCGGACCTACTACGACCTGATCGCGGATCGGATCGTGGGCACTGACCTGCCGGGCTTCGCTGACGTGCAGTTGCGCGCGACGTGGGAGCCGACGACCGGGCATCGAGTCACCGTCTTCGGGCTCGGCAGTCGCGAAGGGGCCGACGCAACGTTTGAGGAAGACGATGGCGGCGGCGAACGAGGGGCACTCAAGTCAAAGACGCGGAATACGTTGGGAGGTGTGGCCTGGTCCGCCCTGGTCGGTGACCGAGTGTCCAACAAGCTCACGCTCTCGTGGTACCGGAACGCCGAGGACCTGAACTTCGATGGTGACTTTCGAGACTCCGACAAACGATCGAACGCCCCTGATGCCAACGATACGCCGCTCACCAACGTGCTCTTCACGCGCAATCTCGTCATCCGTGACCTCGCAGTTCGCAACGAGCTGTCGCTGCGCCGCGGACAGTCGCAGGTCGTGGACGCCGGGGTCGAGATCCACGCACTGCAGACCGACTGGGCCTGGCGTATTCCAGGCGCCCGCAATGTCAGCGAGGCCAATGGCTCGAGCATCCAGGGCGGCGTGGGCCTGCCATCCATCCTTGACTCGTCTCGGTCGAACACCAGAGTCGGTGCGTGGCTGACCGACCGGTGGACGGTCACTCCACGTCTGAAGATCGAGCCGGGCCTTCGGGCAGACTGGAGCGGACTCGCCGGCGAGACCACGGTGTCACCTCGACTGGCAGCCACGCTCGACCTGGGGACGCGAACAGCCTTGCGCCTCTCCGGCGGCCTCTTCACCCAGAGTCCGGGCTACGAAAAGCTGCTGCAGTCCGACTACTTTGTGGATCTCAGCGACGCCGACACACTCGACCTGAAGAGCGAGCGATCGTGGCATCTCGTCGCCGGTCTGGAACGCACACTCGGTTCCGGCGTAACGGCACGACTCGAGGGCTACTACAAGCGCTTTGACCGGCTCATCGTCGGGCAATTGGAAACCGAAGAAACGCGAGCGGCGAGGGTGGCCAACTACGACTTCCCTGCCGAGTTGGCCTTCAGCATCCCGACCGCACCGATCATTACCAGCACACCCGGCAACGATGGCCGGGGCCGGTCCTCTGGTGTGGAACTGTATGTCGCACGGCGCGCGACATCCGCGTCCACGAGGCTCACCGGCTGGATGTCTTACGAGACCGGTCGGGCCGAGACAACCTCATACGGACGAACGTACCGGTCCGATTACGACCGTCCGCACGCATTCAGCCTGGTCACCAGCTACAGATTGTCGAGACGACTCGAACTGGCAACCACCATCCGCGCGCAGTCGGGCTTCCCGGATTCAGAACCCATCGGCCTGAGAGTGTCCGGCATCGAAGACCAACTCGATGCCGACCACGACGGCAACACGGGAGAGATCGTCCCCGAGCGCGACCGGGGTGGACTCCCGGTCTGGGTCGTCGACTACGGATCGACCGACGCGCTCAACGTCGGTCGGCTCCCGGCCTTCGCGCGGGTCGACATGCGACTGTCGTACACGCCAGGCGGGGAGCAAAGTCGCTGGCATTTCTATCTGGAAGTCATCAACCTGTTGAACCGCGAGAACGCCAGCCGCCTGCGCGCCAACCTCGAATTCGACCCGAACTCCGATCGCCCGCGCCTCACCCGCATGAGCGACATTTCCCTGCCCCGCCTGCCGTCGTTCGGCGTGAGGTTTCGCTGGTAGCCCACTTCACCGTAGCGGACAATGGCTTCGCCAGCTAGCCTGGACTGTCGCGCAGGGACAGGGAGCACACCAGTGCCACGCATGACGACGTCCCTCTCGCTCCGAATTGCCGTAGTGTTCCTGGCGACCAGCGTGGTCTTCGGCCGTGCCGATGCCGCGCCCTACTCACAGGTGGCTCGCGTGCCTTCCATCGTCAATGGGCAGGCGTTGTCCAGCTTCGCGTTCGACCCAGTGGACCAGCGGCTCTATGCGGGGTCGCAACAGGGTGTGTAATAGATCGACGTGCGTGACGCCGATCCGCGAATCAGAGGACCGATCTTCCGCAAGAGTATCGGTACGATCGACGTCGCGCCGGAACCGGGCCGTTTGTTCTACACCACGCCCGATCAACTCGGCTACATCAACCTGAGCTCCAGCAAGCCACCGAAGATCCTGGGCGGACGTCAGTGGCGCACCGCCCGGCTCGCATATGAACCGACGCTGCGTGAAATGTATGTCCCCACCAGCAAATCGGGACTCGTCGTCTACGACGCCGAGAGTGGTGAGCGGAGCACGACGATCAAATTACCAGGGTGGTACGCCTCGATGTTTGAGACCGTCCCGAGCAAATTGTGCTTTTCAGTGGCCAACAAGTCTGGCCTGTATGTCATTGATGCCGCCACGCATACGTTCGCGCCTTGGCCGAAACTGGTGACGCCCGCCTACCTCGATTCGGATCCGACTGGCCATTACCTCTTTGCCACCCACGACCGCCATCTGGTGGCGGCTGACATTCCATCGGCAAAGGCCGTGGCGCGACGGGTGACCGCCACCGAGACCCGAATCGCGTACGACGCCGAACGTCGCCGGCTGGTGGTATCGGAGTTTGATCAGCCTGGCCATCCTCGGCTTCGCTTGAGGGCCTTTTCGGTCAGCGCAGACGGTTTCACCGAGGTCGACGAGCTGAAGAACCCGGATGATGGTCAAGCGGGTCTTGAGTCATTCCGCGGTGGGTTTCTGCAGCAGGGCTTCCTTCACTGCCGCTGTCGAGCGCAGCACAGCCGAACCGCTCTAGAGACATCTTGATTTAACCTCGTTCGGAAGTCAGAAGGTGCAGTTGACCTGTCCTGTCACACCTCCCAGTATACGATTGCACTGGTCGAACTGGTGTCGTGTCTCTGAAGTTCGGTGTGCACCAAGCGCGGCGAGGCACATGGCCAGGCGGACGGCACGCTCCGGAATATGGCGGCGAATCTCTGACTCGCGACACTAGACGAGAGGCTGTGGAGAGGTCGGACGTTAACAGATACCACCGCAGTCAGGATGCCTTCGACCCGCATGGCCAGTTTTGCTCGGGTCGTCGCGGTCGTGCCTGGTGTCACTAGGAGTATTGGGATGGCGAACACGCACGTTCCTCTCGCGCACATAGACAAGGATGGGAGGCTCCACCTTTTGGTCGACCACCTGCGCGGCGTGGAACAGCTCGCTCGAAAATTGGGTGCGCGTTTCGGCGCTGCCGAATGCGGAGGGTTGGCCGGGCGTTGGCACGACCTCGGGAAGTTCTCTGGGGATTTCCAGACCATGATCCATGGGGTATACGGGCTGGAAGCGCACATCGAAGCTGAAGGCGGTCCCCGCGACCATTCGACGGCTGGCGCCCTCCTCGCCAGGGAACGGATTGGTGACGACGTTGGCTGGGCCCTCGCATGGTGCATTGCCGGCCACCACGCGGGCCTCTCAGACGAAGCGGATCTTAACGACCGGCTTAGGAGAAAACGGGAACTCCTCGACCGGGTGCTTGAGAAGGAGCCTCCCTCTGAGATCCTGCAAGCGGCACCGTCAGCTCTCGAACTGCCGACTTGGACCGATCGCGGCACTGAAGCGGACGACGCGCTGGCGTTCGAGTTTTTCGTGAGACTGTTGTTTTCTGCGCTCTGCGATGCCGACTTCCTCGACACCGAAACGTTTCACGACGGCGACAGCGAGTCGGCACGTGGAGGGTTCGCCAGCCTATCTGACCTTCGGATGACGCTCGATGTTTACCTCGACAAGAAGGCGAAGGCCGGTGCCGGGGCCGTTCACGATGTTCGGCAGGACGTGCGCCGTGCCTGCACCACCGCTGCGGAGCTCAGGCCTGGCGCCTTCTCTCTGACGGTTCCGACGGGGGGCGGCAAGACCCTGGCGTCGATGGCGTTCGCGCTGCGTCACGCCGAGTTGCACGGCCTGGACCGTGTGATCGTGGCTATTCCCTTTACATCGATCATTGAGCAGACGGCCGACGAATACCGACGTGTCTTTGGCGCGGAGAACGTTGTCGAGCACCACAGCGCCATCGACTCAGCCAAAGAGACGCCGCGCAACCGACTGGCCAGCGAGAACTGGGACGCGCCTATCGTCGTGACCACAACAGTCCAGCTTTTCGAAAGCCTCTTCGCCAACCGCACTTCGAAGGCGCGCAAGCTTCACTCCCTCGTTCGGAGCGTCCTCGTCCTCGATGAGGCCCAGGTCGTGGTGCCGAAGCTCTTGCCACCGATTGTCGACATGGTGTCGTCCCTAGTCCGCGACCTCGGAACAACCCTCGTCATCTCAACGGCGACGCAGCCGGCGTGGACCCGCGACATACTGCCCCGCGGGATGCGGTGGTTCTTGGAGAATGTACGCGAAATTTGTCCTGCCAGCCTCGACCTCCCTCGCCGGATCCAGCGTGTTTGCCCGACGTTCATGGGCGAAGCGTCTGTCCCGTATTCCGCTCTTGCGCAGTTCGTCGCGCAGCATCCCTCGTCACTGAGCATCGTCCATCGTCGTGCCGATGCCCGCGTACTGTGCGAGCACCTTGACCAGATCGCGGGCGATACCGAGGCGCTGCACCTGACGGCCTTGATGGCTCCGGCGCATCGATCCGCAGTGCTGGGCAACCTGAAGAAGCGACTCAAGTCTGGTCATCCTGTCCGCTGCGTCGCGACGCAACTCGTGGAGGCTGGCGTCGACATTGATTTCCCGGTGGTCTTCCGCGCAATGGCTGGTATTGACGCGCTTGCGCAGGCAGCAGGTCGCTGCAACCGTGAAGGCAGGCTCAGCGGTCTCGGCCAGTTATTTATTTTCACGGCTGAGACGGAACCACCTCCGGGCGTGCTTCGCACCGCGCTGTCGGTGACGAAGGTCATGCGAAGTGCGGCGATGGCGGCCGGGCGGGAGTTGGATCTGTTTTCCCCGCAAACCCACGCGGACTTCTTTCGGCGTCTCTACGCCAACGTCAGCATGGAGGGTGGCCAGAACATTCAGGAGCTGCGTACTGAGCGCAAGTTCGGAGAAGTCGCGCAGGCGTTCCGCCTCATCGAGAGCGGCATGGTGCCTGTGGTCATCGCCCTCCGCGTCCATGGCGAAGCACCCCTAACTGAGCCCGTGCCTGGTAACACGGCGGCCTGCGCGGCGGTAGACGAGATTGTGCGGCACGGTGTCTCCCGGACGCGAATGCGGGCACTTCAGCGGTTCACCGTCAATTTGCCTAGACGGGTGGTTGAGTCCGCGGCAGCCTTGCGCTTGGTGGACGATACAATCCATGTCCTGGAGAACCCTATGGCCTACGACGCACGCTTTGGCTTGCTGCCTGAGCGACTGAGCAACTTTGAACCGGAAGACTTCATCGTCTGAGCAAACGGATACAAAGAACATGAGAACCAGATCCAAAGACTTTCTCGTTCATATTGCTGGACCGCTCGCGTGCTTCACCAGACCGGAGCTGAAGACTGAGCGCGTCAGCTACGACGTCATGACGCCTTCTGCTGCCCGAGGAGCGCTTGAGGCCGTTCTCTGGAAGCCCGCGATCACGTGGCAAGCGGATGAAATCGTCGTTCTCAACCCAATCGACTGGGTATCGTTCCGCCGAAATGAAGTGAATAGCCGCTCTTCACCACGAATGGGCGCGTACTTCGCTGACGAAGACCGGGCGCAGCGGAATACGGTCGCGCTTAGGGACGTGGCATACGTCGTCAAGGCACACTTTGTGATGACGGAGAAGGCTGGTGCCCAGGACAACGTCGGGAAGTTCGAGGAGATGTTTGAGCGTCGCCTCGCGAAAGGCCAGTGCTTCCAGCAACCGTACCTAGGATGTCGCGAATTCGCAGCGGACATCCGGCCCGTGGCCGAGACTATCACGGTGGACCCAGCGCTGGCGAAGGTCCGACGTCCACTCGGATTGATGTTCTACGACTTTGATTTCAGGACAGCGCCTCCGAAGCCGCTCTTCTTTGAGGCATTTCTTCAGTCTGGTGTGCTCCGTGTGCCAGCGCTGTCGGACGTCCTTGCCGAGAACGGGGGGCATTGATGCTGCTAGCATCACTTGTTCGGTTCGCCGAACGAAAGCGGCTCGTTGACGACATAGCGTTCGAGCAGAAGGCAGTGGACTTTCTCGTTCACATCAACGAGCGGGGACAATTCCTTGGTTTGGTCGATCGTCGTGAGAAGAAGGGCAAGAAGCTCGTTGGTGCTGTGATGGAGATCCCCCGACTACCCAAGCGAACCAGTGGGGTGTCGGCAAGCCTCTTGGTGGACAACGCCAAGTACGTACTTGGCGTGGGGGACGACAGGAAGGGCTCGGACCGTCTTGCCCAGTGCGCTGAAGCATTCCGGAAGCGCGTGGAGGAACTGTCTGAGGCCGTCGAGGGGGATGCCGGAATTGAAGGGACGCTTGCGTTCCTTTGCGACACCCAAGCCAGGCAGGCCGCTGCGAGGTCCCAAGCGACGTGGACGGGTTCCGAGCTGCTCGGATTTCAGCTCGTTACCGATACCGAGCCAGTTCACCAACGACCGCTTGTTCGGGCTACCATGGTCAGCGGAAGCCGGTCGCTGTCCAAAGGGCGCGTGCGTTGCCTGGTAACAGGACGCCGCGGGCCTACGGCCCGCCTGCACCCTGTGCTGAAACGCGTCCCGAACGGCCAGAGCAGTGGAACTAGTCTGGTGTCTTTCAACGGAGATGCCTTCGCATCGCATGGCCTGACCCAGGGCGACAACGCGCCAATTTCCAAGGAGGCCGCAGTCGCGTACAGCACGGCGCTCAACTTCATGCTAGCGGGGACAGATACCAGGCCTCACCGATCAGGCATTCGGCTGGGTCAGGGCGCGGTACTCCTTGCCTGGACCGACGCAGACAGCCCATTCGCCGACGAGCTTGTGGCCACGCTGGACCCACCATTTGTCTCTAAGGACGAGGACGCGGCGAAACCCAAGAAGCGGCGGTCGGTCGTCGGTGCTTCATTGGCAGAAGGAAAAGTCGAGCTTATTGTCGAGGCTCCGTGGAAGAGGCTCACCGCGCCGGCTGCAGACGACGATACGGTCGGTCTATTTGGGGTCATCCTATCCGGCAATGCGGCGCGCGCGGTGGTGCGCGGTTCCTTCAACACCAGCGTGGCCGACGCGAAAGCCAACGTCCGGCACTGGTTCAGGGCGCTCTCACTGAAGCGGGGAAGCACCGAAGAGAGCCCGACGATACCGCGGATCCTGAAGTCGCTCGATCCACCTGGCAATGCCGAACTGCCGCCGAGCATCTCCTCGCGGCTCACGATGTCGGCGCTCTGGGGGCGAGCACTTCCCGCAGACCTTCTCCGGCACGCGCTATTGCGATTCCGCCGGGACGACAAAGAGTACCTGGCGTTTTCGCGAGCAGCCATCATCAAGGCGTGCCTCGTAAACCTGTCCCCACCACGACTGAAGGAGACCGATGTGAGTCTGGATGCACTGAATATTGACCAAGCCTATCTACTCGGCAGGCTCTTCGCGACGCTCGAGAAGGCTCAGGAAAACGCCCTCCCCGGGCTCAACGCGACGATCCGTGACCGGTACTTCACTGCTGCTTCGACCTCACCGGGGACGGTGTTCCCGCGTCTCTTGAGGCTTACCCAGCACCATGTGTCCAAAGCCAAGGCCGAGAACCGAGGCTTCGGGATCGAACGGAGGATCCAAGACATCGTGAGCGCTTTGCCGGCGAAACGGTTCCCTGCCCTTTTCTCCCTCGCCGATCAGGGCATGTTCGCCATCGGGTACTACCACCAACGAGATGCCTTCTTCACGAAGAAGGACGCCACCAAGGAGGCCGTGTAATGACCGAAATCAAGAACCGCTACGACTTCGTGCTCCTCTTCGATGTGAAGGACGGGAATCCGAATGGGGATCCAGACGCCGGGAACCTGCCCCGGGTGGACCCTGAGACAAACCACGGCATCGTGACCGACGTGTGCCTCAAGCGGAAAATTCGCAACTACGTCCTTCTGACTCGTAGCGGGCAAGCCGGACTGGACATCTTCGTGAAGGAGAAAGGCGTGCTGAATCGCCTGATCGACAGCGCCTACGCCGACCTCAAGATTGACCTCACGAAGCCGCCGAAGAGCGAGAAGGACGGCAAGAAGCGGAACAAGGAGGACCAGGGGCAGGGCAGCGAGGTGGAGGCAGCGCGGGGGCAGATGCAGCGCACCTTCTTCGATGTACGGACCTTCGGCGCCGTCATGTCGACTGGGGCCAACGCGGGCCAGGTCCGTGGGCCGGTGCAGCTCACCTTTGCCCGGTCCATCGACCCGATCGTCGCGCTCGAACACTCAATCACCCGCATGGCCGTGGCGACGGAGGCAGAAGCCGAGAAGCAGGGTGGCGACAACCGCACCATGGGGCGGAAGAACACCGTGCCGTACGGGCTCTACCGCGCCCATGGTTTCATCTCCTCACAGTTAGCGAGACAGACGGGCTTTTCTGAGGAGGACCTTGGGGTCTTCTGGGAGGCCGTCAAGGGCATGTTTGAGCACGATCGGAGTGCGGCTCGCGGCCTGATGTCGCTTCGAAAGCTGATCGTGTTCAAGCACGCCGGCGAGCTTGGAAACGCGCCTGCGCATATGCTCTTCGACCTCGTGACCGTCAGTCGGAAGGATGAAGCAAAGCCGCCGCGCGACTTCTCCGACTACGCGGTTGTGACCGGCCAGTCGCCCCAGGGCGTCGAGACCATCGACATGCCGCTGATGTAGCGGTTCGGGAGATGGAAGAGGACCGCGATCTCCTGCCGATTTCTGCGCTGCAGCACCTGCAGTTCTGCGAACGGCAGTGTGCTCTGATCCACCTTGAGGGATTGTGGGCTGAGAATCGCCGAACTGTTGAGGGGCGACTGTTGCATGAGCGTGTTCACGAGGCCGGAAAGACGGTAAGGGGAGCCATTCGGCACGAGCGGGGACTGCAACTGTGTTCGCAGCGACTGGGCCTGTTCGGTATTGCAGATATGGTGGAGTTCGACCCAGGCGGCCCGCCGCACCCAATCGAGTACAAGCG
The DNA here is from genome assembly GCA_013203475.1 of Acidobacteriota bacterium. GTDB lineage: Bacteria > Acidobacteriota > Vicinamibacteria > Vicinamibacterales > SCN-69-37 > SYFT01. The sequence goes on along the minus strand of JABMNV010000043.1, from coordinate 2,001 downwards.
CGGCCGCCCAAAGGCCCACGATGCTGATGAAGTTCAGCTCTGTGCCCAAGCGATGTGCCTCGAGGAAATGCTCTCCTGCCACGTGCCTGCTGGCGAACTGTTCTACGGCACCATCCGGAGACGTGTGGAGGTGATTTTTTCGGTCGAGTTGCGCGCCCGGACGGAGGCGGCTGCGGCCCGACTCCATGAGTTGATCTCTCACGGTAGGACCCCTATCGCCCGCCGAGAGCTGAAGTGTGATCGGTGCTCGCTCTTGCACCAGTGCATACCTGGAGCCCTGAAGGCGAGGGCGACGGCCCGGCGATATCTGGACGACGCAGTGGAGATGATTCTACAGGCGGAGTAGGAAGAACCGATGCGACAGCACTTGAATACCCTGTTCGTGACGACTCAAGGCGCCTACCTCAGGAAGGAGGGGGATGCGCTTGCGGTGCAGGTCGAGAGGAAGACCGTGCTGCGCGTCCCGCTCCATCACCTCGGCGGAATTTGTTGTTTTGGAAACGTCGGTGTCAGTCCGAGGCTGTTGGGACGATGCGCCGAGACGGGTATTGCAGTCACGTACCTCTCTGAGCGCGGCCGGTTCCTGGCCCGGGTGTCTGGTTGCACACCGGGGAATGTGTTGCTCCGACGTGAGCAGTACCGACGAGCGGACCGGGTCGACGAGAGTTGCTTGGAGCTCGCGCGGCCGATGGTCCTAGCCAAGATCCTGAATTCGCGAACGGTCCTGCAACGCGCGGTTCGTGATGTGCCGCAGTGCGCTGGCGATGGAGACGTTGGTCGGGCTATCCGAAGCCTGGCCGCCAGTGCTCTGTCAGCCCGGCACGTAGCAGACCTCGACGGCCTCCGCGGGGTCGAGGGTGACGCCGGCAGGACGTACTTCTCCGTGTTCCGGCTCTTGATCAGTAGACCTGGTGATTTCGAGTTCAGAGGACGCAGCCGGCGGCCCCCACGTGACAATGTCAATGCCGCCTTGTCGTTCGTGTACACGCTCCTGATGCACGATGCCAGGGCCGCGCTTGAAGCCGCGGGGCTTGATTCCCAGGTCGGATTCCTCCACCGCGATCGCCCAGGCAGGCCCTCACTGGCATTGGACCTCATGGAGGAATTTCGGACGTTCCTGGCAGATCGGCTGGTCTTGTCTCTCATCAATCGGGAGCAAATATCAGCCGAGGGCTTTGTAGAGACCCCCGTCGGCGGCGTGGTAATGAACGACAGCACACGGAAACAGGTGATCGCCGCCTACCAGAAGCGAAAACTCGAGGAATTGTTGCATCCATTTCTCGCTGAGCAGGTCACTATCGGGCATTTGATCTATGTGCAGGCCCTGTTACTCGCTCGCCACTTGAGAGGCGACCTCGACGCGTATCCATCATTCCTCTGGAGATAGCGCATGCTGGTCCTAGTGACCTATGACGTCAGTACCCGTACCCCTGAAGGGCGGAACCGCTTAAGCCGCGTTTCGAAGACCTGCGTGGGGTTTGGGCAGCGGGTTCAGCACTCAGTGTTCGAGTGCGATGTCGACCCTGCTCAGTTCGCTACGCTAAAGGCGCGCCTATTGGATGTCGTCGATCTCAAGGAAGACAGTCTGCGGTTCTACTTGCTCGGAAGCAACTGGAAGCGGCGGATCGAACATCTCGGAGTGAAGCCTAGCGTGGACATGAAAGGGCCATTGATCGCCTGAGCGCGAACCCCAAGCAGTCGTGGTCGTCGCCGAAGGTTCGCGCGGGCCTAAGTCATTGACAGTTCTGAACATGTTGGATCACTTGGCGTCGCGCATGCTCAATCACGCTGGATTTGGGTGAGTTCGCGGATTTGCGGCCATAAGTGACTCACTTTGAATCAGTTAGACTGGCCGGGGTCGCGCCCCCCCGGGGGCGCGTGGATTGAAACAAGGGAGACAGCAGATGACACAAACAACTCGCGTCGCGCCCCCCCGGGGGCGCGTGGATTGAAACTCGCCAACGCCCTGCGGTTACTGGAGCAGGGTCGCGCCCCCCCGGG
>JABMNV010000260.1 GCA_013203475.1 Acidobacteriota bacterium | reverse complement strand
TGCCCGGTACGCGGTCGGGGCGGTGAAGAGCACGGTGACTCTGTGAGTACTACACAGCTCAGCCAGTTCGCCGGGTGTCGTCCGTTCGGTCAGCAATACTGAAGCCCCGAAGCGGAGCGGAAAGACAACCAAACCGCCCAGACCGAAGGTGAACGCCAGTGGAGGCGAACCGGCGAAGACATCTTCCGGAACGGGCTTCAGGATGAAGAGCGCAAAGGTGTCGGCGTTGGCGAGAATATCCCGGTGAAAATGCATTGTAATCTTTGGCGTGCCGGTCGTACCAGAGGTTGGTCCGAGGAGTGCAACGTCGTCCGCCGCGGTTGCGACGTTCTCAAAGACACCCGATTTTGCCTCGCTCAGGGTGATGAGATCCGCAGGATCGTCAGACCCATAGCTCACAATGGTGATGTTCTCCACACTAGCCTGAAGGAGTTCGTCAACGAAACGATTGTCGCTGATGGCGATTGACGGCTGGGTGAGACTGATGACGTCGGCGATCTCAGCGGCGCGGAGGGCATGCATCGTGGTGACCACAACGCCTCCGGCCTTAAGTACGCCGAGCCAGCAGGCCACGAGCCAAGGGTTGTTCGGCCCGCGAAGGAGAACACGATTTCCCGCCACCAGCCCTAGGTCTTCCGATAGGACCTGGGCAATTTGATTGGACTTTGTCAGGAGGGTTCCGTAGGTCCAACTCACACCGTCGGGGGTGAGCAAGCAAGGCGCATCCGCTCCAAATTTTTCAACGGCGTGATCGATGAGGACCGTCGCGGCGTTGAGGAGTTCTGGATACTGCACCTCGGGAATGGAAAATTCTATTGTGGGCCAAAGGCTAACTGCCGGCAGATTGTCTCGAGTAAAAGTATCAATGTGTGCAGAGGGACTGAGATTCATCGTGAGCCTTTCTGTGTTGCACTGAGTATGTGACCAAAATATGACGAACGTAAAGAAAACGATACACAGTTAGCGGAGGTTTGCCTAGGAGCGGCGAATCATGCCCTCTTGGGCCACGCTCGCCAGTAGTATGCCATCACGGCTATAGAACCGTCCCGTCGCCAGTCCTCGACTTCGTTGGGTTGAGATTGCCTCCTGGACGTAAAGTACCCACTCGTCGACGCGACCATCTCGGTGTAGCCACAGCGAGTGATCGAGGCTGGCAGTAACGAGGCCGGCATCTCCCCAGGCGACACCTTGTTGCCGCAGTAGCGGCTCAAGAATCGTGTAGTCGCAGACATAGGCCAACGCCGCTCGCTGCACATTTGCATCATTTGGCAAGGCATCGAAAGCTTTGATCCAGATTGCCTGATGCGGGCTGAGCTCTCCCTCAACGCTCAAATAGATTGGCGAGGGGACATGTCGCATGTCAAAACTTCGACCGTTCGACCAGTACTCAGCGGCAGCTCCCGGAACCCCCGCTAAGGCGTCTTGTGAGGAGGGGAGACTTTCCGGTTCGGGGAGGTTTGCTCGCCACGGGGCCGGGAGCGGCGCGGAAAACTCTGCACCCATCTCTGGAACGTGAAACGAGGCGAGGGCCACATAGATTGCCTTGCCATTTTGGTAGGCACGGACTTGGCGCGTTGAGAATGATCGGCCGTCACGGAGGTGCTCCACCTCATAGCGAACAGGCTCGAGGATGTCCCCCGGTCGCATGAAGTAACTGTGCATGGAGTGTAATACTCGATCGGCCTCGACACTGCGCATGGCGGCAACGGCTGCCTGGGCAACCATGTCGCCTCCGTAGGCTTTGGGCCACGGGACGCTTTGGGTGACGGCCGTGAATGCCTGGTCGAAATATTCGGCCGTTGTCGGCTCGAGCTCGATCGCCTTCAGAAACTTTTCCGACGTGGGCTGGGGAGATTCTGCTCTGGTCACTGTCGACGGAACCCTACGAGAACGGAGTCATCCACCTCGTCGAGGTTAATGACGATGTTGTCCGGAGTGCGGGTCGTGAGCCAGATGAGATCTTCAGTGACGCTCATGTTCGCCTCCACGTGGGGCATGAAGGGCGGTACGAAAACGAAGTCGCCCTCGACCATGTCTTCGAATTCGGAATAGTTCTCACCAAAGTAGATGCGGCCATGGCCCTTCAACACGTACCCGCCTGTCTCGGCTTCTCCGTGGTGATGGGGGAGCGAGCGGTAGCCGGGAAGGTTGCTTACTTTGCCAAACCAGATCTTGGTGGCGGGGGTGTGCTGGATGCTCACGCCAGAGACGCGGTGTGCTCCACCAGACTGACCGGTGCCCTCGTACTCATGGCCTTTTCGAGTGATGACGGGAACTACCTGTGCGGGGTCGTTGGTTTCTGACATGGTGAGCCTTTCTTAGTTGTGGATTGAAATGAGGTTTCTTAGTTCGCCGATGCCCTCAATGGAGGTCACGAGCACGTCGCCATCCCTGAGGAATTTTGGCGGCGTTTGGGCCATGCCGACACCGCTGGGTGTCCCAGTAAGAATCACATCGCCAGGGCGAAGGGTGGTGAAACGTGAAATGTAAGAGATGAGCGCCGCTGAATCGAAGACGAGAGCCGACGTGTTTCCGTGTTGCACTTCTTCACCATTGACATGGCAGGTGATGATGAGTCCTGCCTTCGGGTCGCACTCATCGGGCGTAACCAGCACGGGCCCGAGAGGTGTGCTGGTGTCGAAAGCTTTGCCTTGGAACCATTG
>JABMNV010000004.1 GCA_013203475.1 Acidobacteriota bacterium | reverse complement strand
TAGGTTTCGTAAAAACCCCGTACATCAGCGATCGAGGCCGCTTGAAGATCCGCCATGCTCCCAATCGTCTGGTGCTTGTAGGGGTGCGTCGTAAAGGCCTTGTCAAAGATGACCTCCGACAGGCCACCATACGGCACGTTGTCCACGCGCATGCGCCGTTCCTCTTTGACCACTTCCCGCTCACTCAGGAACTTGTCTTCGCTGACCTCGAGCGACCCAAGGCGATCGGCCTCAAGCCACAACACCAGCGGCAGATACTGGGCCGGCACGGTCTGCCAGAAAATCGTCGCGTCTTCGTCGGTCGAAGCATTGGCCTGGCCCCCGATGCTCGTGATCCACGACGGGTGCTGATCGGCGCGCACGTTCTTCGACCCTTTGAACATCAGGTGCTCGAACAAATGCGCAAACCCGGTCCGGCCAACTTGCTCGTTTTTTGATCCGACGTGATACCAGACCGAGAGATGGACAATGGGCGTCGAATGGTCTTCGAGAAACACGATCTGCAGCCCGTTCGGCAGCGTGGTCATGGTGTAGTCGAACTTGGGGGGCCGGACGATCGTGTCCTGCGGTGCAGCGCCTACTGACAGGAACAACGCACCGATCACGACCAGTGAGGGACCGCGGAGTTTTGAGAACATTACTCGCGATTATAGCTGGCCCTTGTCGCCCTTGCGGTACCGAACGGCCCACCGCCGCCACTGACCAATCGGAATGGCGGGAATACCCGCGTAGGTCTGCCCACCCGCGAGGTTCGACATCACGGCCGACTTGGACGCGACTTTCGCCCCTCGTCCCACCCGCACGTGATTGATCACACCCACCTGGCCGGCCAACACCACATCATCTTCAATCACTGAGCTGCCGGCGATGCCGACCAGGGCCGCCAACAGCACGTTCCGGCCGAGCTTCACGCCGTGGGCGATGTGCACGAGGTTATCGATCTTCGACCCGGCTCCGATTCTGGTTTCGCCGATGGCTGGTCGGTCCACGGTCGAATTCGCACCAATCTCCACATCGTCTTCGATCACCACGATGCCCACCTGTGGAATCTTCTGGTGGGTGCCATCGGCCCGCGTGGCAAATCCGAACCCTTCTGCGCCGATGACCGCGCCGTTCTGCAGGACCACCCGATGACCGATCTCGACCCGGTCGCGCACAGACACCTGCGCATGCAGCACACAGTCATCGCCCACGGTCGCATAGGCCCCGACCACGACGTGCGGATGCAGCACCGTGCGCGCGCCAACCTTGGCCCCTGCGCCGACGACGACAAACGCCGCAATCGACACGTCAGCCCCAATACTGGCGGTGGAATCCACTGACGCGAGGCGATGCACACCCGCCACCGGCACGGTGGCGGGCGTCAACAATGCGATCGCTGACGCACTGGCCACATACGGCGTGGGCGTCCGCAGGATCGGACACGGCGCGTGCTGGAGCGAACTATCAGCCAGCAGCGCAGACGCCCTGGTCTGGGCCACCTTCGCGGCGTATTTCGGATTGGTCAAAAACGACAGATCACCAGGGCCGGCATCATCGAGGCCGTTGACGCGAACGATCTCAGTGGCGCGATCGGCCTCGGAAGCGCCTTCGAGTTGACACCCCAGTTGCGCAGCCAGTTCGGCAAGAGTCACCGCCGAAGAATAGCACCTCGCCGGTGCGCTCACACGCGGGAGGCACGCTCGGCGACGCGACGCATGAACACACCCAACCGCTCCAGGCCCAATGCCGCGGCCACAGCATCTACCCCTTCGGCCCGGGCCTGAGGATCCAAAATAAGGGTCCGTTCCAAGTCGCTCAACGGCGGCGAGGCCACCGTCGTCCACAGAGAAGCGTCGCGGCCCTTCTTCGCGCCCCGCATGGAGAAAAAGTGTCCGACGGTTCGGAACATGAAGTAGTACGCGAAAACATTGGGCCCGGGCACCAACGCCAACGGCGCCGATGCCACTACGATCCCCGCGTCAATCCCGCACCAGAGACGATGTTTGTCGTGGTCCTTCCGAAACTCGGCCGTGACAAGTTCCAGGGCGCGCGCTCCGGTCACGGTGTCGGGATGAATCAGTCGTGCGGCGGAGGCGTGCCGAAGGTGCCACAAGAGACGCTGCTCTGCCACTGCCGACGCCAGCTTGCGTTTGAGGAACCGGCCAACACGGCTGCCTTCAGCCGCGACCACCTCTCCGCGTTCTTTGCGGCTCTCTTCCGCTTCGCCTTCGGCCAACGCCTGCTTGAAGCCGCCAATGACCCGATTCATGAGTGAGGGCCCCTGGGACACGTCGCCAGTCAGCGGCTTGTCCGGCGGGGGCTCACAATAGAACTCAAAGCGCGGTTCTCCGCCCTCCGGCGCGGCGCTGACCGGCAACATGAACACGTCCATCAACGCGGCCTACTGCCAGAGACGGGCGGGGGTTCGGCTCTCGCCGGTCGGCACAGCCGGGCGGCCGGCGTCAACCCACGCGCTGTGCACGGCGCTGGCCACTGCTGACACCGCCTCGTTCAACCGGCGCTCGGCGATGGGGCCGGCCCCCTGACGGAAAACGGCGAAATATCTGGCGTCATACAGGCCGCCGCTGGCGGTTGCCTTCCGATCCGCGGCCAACACGTCGGCGACCAACTGCTGGCTCGCGACCAGTGCGTCAAACATATAGGCCTGGAAATCGGTGATCGTCGTCACCTTCACGGGCGCCCACTTCCAGGCGTCGCGGTTGCGCAACACCAGGTTGCCCTCAAACCGTGCATGGATGCCCCGCTGGTTCGTCAGTTGGCCGTCGTAGTTGAGCGCGCCATGGAAGGGCACGTGGGCGTCTTCCACGTAGTGCGCCAACACGGCCATCAGGTAGCGCGCATTGTCGGCCGCGTAGGGCGCGTTCGGCTTGCTCATGTCCTTGAACGCGGTCACCAAGCGGTTGTAGACCTCCTCGGCGCGCCACGGCAGGCGACCATATCGAGTGGCCAGGCCCTCACCGTACTTCTCCACGTAGTCGGCGTACTCGCGCGGAATGTTCAAGAAGGGTGCCTTCGACCCTTCTTCAAAATCCATGTCGAGAAAATGATTCGGCGGTTCCTCGCCTCGGCCACCCGTGAGTTCCATGACACGCCACAAGTCCGGATCCACCGAATGCTCGGCGATGAACGCTCGGTGGGCGATAAACAGAGGCTTGATCGCATCTGGCAATCCGTCCACGGCCCGGGCCGTCAGAAGACGATGCACGTCCATTGCCCAACCGCGCATGACCACCGGCGTGATCAACATACCCACGGCCACACACACCGCCACGACTGTTCGCGCTCTGCCGCCCATATCCCCATGCTAGCATCCCGACATGGCGGCAACACTGGGACAAGACGACGTCGAACGGGTCGCAACCTTGGCGCGTCTCGCAATTACATCGGCCGAACGTGAACAATTCGCCAAGCAATTGACTGACATCCTGCGGTACGTCGAGCAAGTGCAGCAGGTGGATACCTCTGACGTGTTGGCAACGTCGCATCCGCTCTGGGCCGAGAGCGCGTGGCGGGAAGATACGCCGCAACCGTCCCTGCCCACCAGCGAGGCCTTGGCCAATGCCCCAGATGCCAACCAGGACGCCGGCCTGTTCCGTGTGCCGAAGGTGATCGGCTGATGACAACACACCCGTCGGTCCGGCCGGCCATCGCTGCCGCCCTGTCCCGTATCGAACAGGCGCAGCCTGCCCTGCAGGCCTTCCAGTCTGTTGCCTCCGACCTCGCCTTGGCCCGCGCAGAAGTACTGGATGCCGCCGGCGGGACGGCTGGCTCGCTGCACGGTGTCGCCATCGGCCTCAAAGACAACATCGTCGCGCGTGGGTTCACATCGACTGCCGGGTCAAAGATCCTTGAGCACTACCGTTCTCCCTATAGCGCCACGGTGGTCGACCGGCTCGAAGCCGCCGGTGCCGTGATCGTCGGGACGACACGATGCGACGAGTTCGCGATGGGCTCGTCGACCGACAACTGCGCCTATGGACCCGTGCACAATCCCTGGGACCTGACGCGGACACCCGGTGGGTCGAGCGGCGGATCGGCCGCGGCAGTCGCGGCAGGCTTGGTGCCAGTGGCGCTGGGCTCGGACACGGGCGGGTCCATTCGCCAGCCCGCGGCCCTGTGCGGTGTGGTCGGCGTCAAGCCCACGTATGGCCGCGTATCGCGGTACGGCCTCATCGCGTTTGCGTCGTCGTTGGATCAAATCGGACCGCTGGCGCGAAGCACGCGGGAGGCGGCGCAAGTCCTCGAGGTGATCAGCGGACACGACCCTCGCGATTCAACGTCCGCGCAACAGCCGGTGCCGGCGTTTACCGCGTCTCTCAACGGCGACGTGCGTCGCCTGCGCATTGGTGTGCCGCGACACCTGATCACAAGCGATGTGGACCGGGACGTTCGCACAGCCTTTGACACCGCATTGGACGTGGCCCGGTCGCTCGGCGCGACGGTCGAGGACGTCGAGCTGCCGCACACCGACATGGGCATCGCCGTCTACTACCTGATCGCGACAGCGGAAGCGAGTGCGAATCTGGCTCGGTACGACGGCGTGCGCTACGGGGCTCGCGCCGAAGGTGTCTCGACACTTGGGGACATGTATGAGCGGTCACGACACGATGGATTTGGCGCGGAGGTCAAGCGTCGGATCATGTTGGGCACCTACGTCCTGAGCGCTGGGTACTACGATGCGTATTACAAGAAGGCCCAGCAGGTGCGGACGCTCATCGCGCGCGACTACACACGCGCATTCGAATCGGTTGACCTGATTGCGCTGCCGACCTCGCCCTGCGCGGCCTTCCGTCTGGGTGAACGAGCAGACGATCCGCTGCAGATGTATCTGGCCGATGTCTTCACGGTGGGCGCAAACCTGGCCGGGCTGCCGGGCGTCAGCGTGCCGTGTGGGCTCACGGCAGACCGCCTTCCCATCGGCCTTCAGTTCATCGCCAGACCGTGGGAAGAAGCCACGATGCTCCGGATGGCTGATGCGTACGAAGCCGCCACACCCTGGAAGACCGAAACACCGCCTACGCGGTAGCAGGCCGCTTCACCAGTTGAACCATTCCGTAGACGAGTCCGACCAGCAGAACGAGGGGGAGCAAGGGCGCAAGCAACAACGCGACGCCAGCGACAAGGGCAATGGCGGCACCGACGAGCATGGCGACCGCGCCCAGCCCCCAGAACAGCAAACGGAACGGCAGCAGCACCAGAAAAAAGACCGCCTTGAGAAACACCAGCACCATGGCGAGCATCAACGAGAACAATGCAAAGCCCACCAGCAACACCCCACCAAGCGCCAACCATCCAGTCATAGTTGATTCGACGGAACACCGAGCGCCCGGTTCCTGAAAAAATGGCGCCCCTGGAATGCATTCCCGAGGCGCCGTCATCCGAGCCCGCCAACCAGGCCGTTAGCCGTCAACCGTAATCTGACGCGGCTTGGCTTCGGCACGCTGCGGCAGCGTGATGGTGAGCACACCATCCGCGTAGGCGGCCTGCACCCGCCCGCTATCCACCGATGTGGGCATCGTAAAGCTGCGACGGAACGCTCCAATCGGCCGCTCGAGTCGGTGGTACTGCTCACGCTTGACGTCCTTCGCGTCAGCCGACGCCGTGCGCTCGCCCTCCACCGTCAGCACGTTGTTCTCGAACGTCACGGAAATGTCCTCGCGCTTCATTGCCGGCACTTCCACTTTCACCACCACGTCATGTTCGGCCGTCTCGAAGATATCCACCGGGGGCATCCAAGGGTGGTCACTCGGTGCCTGGCCGCTAAATACGCTGCCAAACATTCGATTCAGCCGGTCAATCTCCAGCGCCGCACTGTCATAGGTCGGTCTCAAACGGGTCACCATCATGTTCACTTCCCTCCAATTAGGAACGGTTAATGAAACCATCATATCCAATATATACTTAATATCAAGTCATATTATCTTAGTTTGCTATCATTATATTTTTACCAATTGGTAAGCGTCCATCCAAACGAAAGCCCTCTGCGCTCCAAAATACGCCTGGCAGGCACTCGTTCGCCCATAGAATCGAAGGCATATGGATGAATTGCGGCGGGGCCCAGAGGCGGCGGACCTGGCAGAGGATGCCCGGCACCTATTGGTGGAGCTCGACAGGGCGGTGCCTGGGGCGGTGTCGGCCACGGGTGAATGCCGCCCGTCGCTTGACGTGGTGGATACCGCAACGGCCGTCGAGGTCGTGGTGGACGTGCCCGGTGTGCCAGCCAGTGCGCTGCGGGTGTGCATCCGACGCAACACGGTGCTGGTCGTGGGCGCCAAAGTCAGCCCAGCGGCGCCGACCGACGCGCGGTACCATGTGGCGGAGCGCAGTTCGGGTCGGTTTGCTCGAGCCGTTCGCATTTCGGGGGTCGTTGACGCCAGCCGCGCAAAGGCGTTCGTCGAGTCCGGCCTCCTCCGTATTGTCCTCCCGCGCATCGAAGACCGCCGCGGACGTTTGATTCTTGTCCCTGTAGACACCGCATGACCAACCTCCTCTTCATTGGCGACATCGTCGGACGACCGGGTCGTGACCTGCTCCGCCACGGGCTCGCGGCGCTGGCGTCGCACCACAATATCGACCTCGTAATTGCCAACGTCGAGAATTCGGCGGCCGGGTTTGGCGTGACGCCGGCCATCGCTGAAGATCTATTCGAGTACGGCGTCCATGTCATGACTGGTGGCAATCACACGTGGGACAAGAAGGAAATCATTCCGTATTTCTCGAAACAACCGCGAATGATCCGGCCGGCGAACTTCCCTGAGGGGACGCCGGGGCTGGGCCACTACGTCGCTCGTGCGGAAAACGGCGTCGCTGTCGGCGTCATCAACGCCATGGGCCGTGTGTTCATGACTCCGCTCGATGATCCCTTTCGCGTGGTGCTCAAGGAGATCGAGATCGTCAAAGCGGAGGCGGCACTCATCTTTGTGGACTTCCACGCAGAAGCCACATCTGAGAAGGTTGCCATGGGGTGGCACCTCGATGGGCGCGTCACGGCTGTCGTCGGCACCCACACCCATGTGCAGACCGCAGATGATCGGGTCCTGCCCAAGGGGACGGCGTACATCACGGACGTCGGGATGACGGGCCCGCACGACTCGGTCATTGGCGTAGACCGCGCGGCGATCATCCACCGTTTCATGGCGGCAATGCCACAACGCTTTGAGACGGCCACCGAGAACCCGCGCCTTAACGGCGTGGTGGTGCGAGCCGACGAAACTACCGGACAGGCCGTCAGCATCAGCCGGGTGAACATGTCGCTGCAGGATCTTGAGATGCTCGCCGTCACGCCGGTGGCGGCGCGGTAGTCATGGCCGAGTGGCAGGGTCTTCCGTTTGGCGATGAGCCGGAGGTCGAATCAGTGCCCGTGCTGCCTGCCGGGCCACTCAGCGTCGGCGACTTGACGGCACGACTCAAGACCATGGTGGAGACCGGCTTTGGTCGCGTCGACGTCGAAGGACAGGTCTCGAGCTTTCGTCCCCACAGTTCGGGCCATCTGTATTTCACGCTCAAAGACGAGCGCTCGCAGCTTCGTGCGGTCATGTTCCGCAGCGAGGCACGGCGTATGACGTTCCGGCTCGAAGACGGCCAGCATGTGGTGGCGCGTGGCCGCATCAGTGTCTATGAACTCCGCGGCGAGTATCAGATCATCTGCGACCGCCTGGAACCACACGGCCTTGGCGCCTTGCAACTCGCCTTCGATCAACTCAAGCGTCGTTTGGCGACCGAAGGGCTCTTCGACGCGGACCGCAAGCGCCCCCTCCCAACGCTGCCAAGGAAGATCGGCATCGTGACGTCACAATCGGGGGCGGCCCTGCAAGACGTCTTGCGCGTGCTGATCGCCCGGTACCCGTCAGCGCACGTCATCGTCCGTGATGCGCGGGTCCAGGGTGACGGGGCGGCCGAGGACCTGACGCGCGGGTTGCGTGCGATTACTCAGGTGCCCGGCGTCGATGTCGTGATCATCGGGCGAGGAGGCGGCTCGGCCGAAGACCTCTGGGCGTTTAATGACGAATCGCTCGCGCGGGCGATTGCCGCCAGCCCCGTGCCCGTCATTTCGGCCGTCGGCCATGAAGTGGACTTCACGATCGCCGATTTTGTGGCGGACCTGCGGGCGGCCACACCGTCCAACGCGGCCGAACTTGTCGTCGAACGCGCGGACACGTTCCGGCATCGCATCGATCGCGCGACAGAGCGTCTGACCGCCGCCACCAGACACGCCGTCGACCGTCGTCACCAGCGTGTGCTCAAAGCGGCGGCGCGTCTGAAGACCTACCCGACGCGGGTCGTGCTCCGACAGCGGGACTGCCAGGAGTTTGTGTGGCGCATGCGACAGGCCCTGCTCGACCGAACTGCCCGCGCGGGACAGCGGTTTGAACGCCTGCGGCGTCGATTGGAGGCGCGCGATGTGCGACGTGTCACTGCCGATTGGCAGCTGCGCTTGGCCAGGATGGACCACCGCCTGCGCGATACCATTAGCGTTCGCACTCAGCGCGCCGACGGGCGGTCACGAGAACTGGCGGCCCGGCTACACGCCTTGAGTCCTCTGGCCGTGCTCGGACGCGGGTACGCCGTGTGCTGGGACGAGACCCGCACGAGTATCATTCGATCGGCGTCCAGCGTGGCGCCAGGCGCCGGCGTGCGAGTGACCGTCGCCGACGGCGAGTTGCACTGCGAAGTCAAAGGAAGAGCGTAGCGACCGATGAGTACTTCAATCAAAGACTTCGAATCCGCGATCGCGGAACTCGAAACAGTTGTGAAACAGCTTGAAGATGGCGACTTGCCTCTGGACACCTCGCTGCAGCTCTTCGAACGTGGCGTGGAACTCTCCCGGTATTGCCACGACCAGTTGGGCGCGGCCCAGAAGCGTATCGAGCTACTGACCGAGCGCGGTGACCTGAAGGACGGTTCGGCGCTGATCCCCTCAAACGACACGGACCGCTAACCGTGAGTACACCACCGACGCTCACGGCCTATCTCGATGAACTCCAGACCGTAGTCTCGCGTGCGCTGCAGCAGTCGCTGCCAGAAGGCGCGGCTCCCACGCTGGTGATCGACGCGATGCAGCACGCGCTGATGAGTGGAGGTAAACGCCTCCGGCCGTGCCTGACGCTCATGGCCGCCGAAGCGGTCGCGCCTTTGGCCGGGCTCACAGTCCCGCGCGCCAGGCTGATGGCCATCCCCAGCGCGTGTGCCGTGGAGATGATTCACTGCTATTCGCTCGTGCACGACGACCTGCCTGCGATGGACAACGACACCCTGCGTCGGGGCCAACCCACCACCCACATGGTGTACGGCGACGGGCTGGCCGTGCTCGCGGGTGACGGCCTGCTCACCGAAGCCTTTGGTGTCCTGGCCGCGTCTCCATCCCCGGTGGCTCCGCCGGGATCGCCAGAGGCGCCGGCGGATCGACGCCTTCGAGTCCTGAGCGTGCTCGCCACGGCGGCCGGCGCGATCGGGATGGTGGGAGGACAAGCGATCGATCTGCGGGCTGCGGGCCGTATCCCCTCACATCCGCCAGCCCAGATGGGCGAGCGCGAGTTGCGGGACATGCACGCGCGCAAGACTGGCGCACTCATCCGCGCGGCCGCCGTGTCAGGAGCCATGATCGTCGGTGTGGAAGATGCCGTCGTCGCGGCCGTCGACTACTACGCGCAGGAACTCGGTCTCGCATTCCAGATCATCGACGATGTCCTCGATGTGGAAGGGTCGGACGCCACTCTCGGCAAGACGGTGGGCAAGGACGCGGCGGCAGGCAAACCCACCTACCCGGCCCTGCATGGCGTGACGGCCTCCCGGCAACTGGCGGCCGAATGCGTCGACCGAGCCAAAGCCACGCTGCATGCCGCAGGCCTGGAGGGTCGGCTCACCGAGTTGGCCGACTGGAGCCTCGCGCGAACGACGTGAAGATTCGCCTTGACCAACTCGTCGTCGACCGGGGCCTCGCGCCCTCGCGCGAACGTGCCCGGGCGCTGATCCTGGCCGGCGACGTCAGCGTCGACGGACACCCAACGGCCAAGGCAGGGACGGCAGTCGCGACCGAAGCAACGGTGACGGTACGCACGCCCGACCATCCGTGGGTCGGCCGAGGCGGCCTCAAGCTGGTCGGGGCGCTCGACGCCTTCGGACTCGACCCCACGGGCCTGATCGCGCTCGACATTGGCGCATCAACGGGCGGATTCACCCACGTCCTCCTCGCACGAGGCGCCACCAGGGTGGTGGCCCTCGATGTGGGTCACAACCAACTGGACTGGAAGATTCGGACCGACCCTCGCGTGCACGTCATCGAGGGGCTCAACGCCCGTTACCTGACACCGGATCAATTGCCGGACGATCTGCGACTGTTTGACCTGGTCACGATCGATGTCTCGTTCATTTCGCTTCGCCACATCCTGCCGGTCGTGCCGGCGCTGCTGACCACCGGAGGGCACGTGGTGGCTCTGGTCAAGCCACAGTTCGAGGCTGGACGAACCGACGTCGGCAAGGGCGGCATTGTCCGAGACCCGCATATTCATCAACGCGTGATTGACGACGTCGTCGAGGCCGCGCGTCAGGTAGGATTGTCACGAAAGGACTTGGCACCGTCGCCGATCACGGGCGCGGAAGGCAACATCGAATTCCTGCTGCACTTATGTCCATCACCCGTCTCGGTCTGATCGCAAAACCGCACGCGTCCGCGCTGGCGGCGTTGGTGGAAGCCGGCGAATGGCTCACGGCTCATGGCGCGCACGTCGTCGTCGCAGACACCGAAGCTGCGGAGACGGGAGTGCCTTGGCCGAGGGTGTCGCGTGAATCGATCGCCGAACACGTGGACGCCGTCATCGCGTTCGGCGGCGATGGCACCCTGCTCGCCGCCGCGAGTGCGGTCGCGCATTCAAGCGTCAACGTGCCCGTCATCGGCGTGCATCTTGGCCATCTGGGTTTCCTGACGGAAGTACGCCGCCCTGAGTTGACGGAGGCCCTCAGCGCGGTGCTCGAGGGCCGCACCTGGACGGAGACGCGACTGCTCCTCGAGGGACGCGTCGAGCGAGACGGCACCGTCGTGCATTCACATTTGGCCCTCAACGACATCGTCATTACTCGTGGCCCCTTGTCGCGAATGATTGAGCTCGACGTGGCTGTGGACGGAGAATTCGTCTGTCACGTCCGCGCGGATGGCCTCATTGTGGCCACCGCCACCGGGTCAACCGCCTACAACCTGTCGACCGGAGGGCCCGTCATGCATCCGGCTGTGGATGCTGTCCTGCTGACGCCGATTGCGCCCCACACGCTGACCAATCGGCCCCTCGTGTTGCCAGCGTCTGCCGACATCCTGCTGCACCCTCACATCGACGGCCCCCCGGCCGACATTGTGGCCACATTTGACGGGCAAATCGGCGTGCAATTGCAGGGCGGCGACGCAGTCATCATTCGACGTGCGGATCGGGTGCTTCAGCTTCTACGTACGACCAAGAGAACGCACTTCGACATGCTCCGCGAAAAACTGAACTGGGGATCGTAGGGAATCTAGAATCTGAAATCTAGAATCTAGAATCTAGAATCTGAAATCTGAAATCTGGGAACTGGAAGCTATTGCCTGCGGTCGCGGAAGTATTTTATCTGCCACTCGCGCACATTCCGGTTG
>JABMNV010000042.1 GCA_013203475.1 Acidobacteriota bacterium | reverse complement strand
TTCCTTCCCTATGTCGAAGTGCTCGACTTCCCGGACGCCGCCGCCCTTCATTACGCCGAGATTCGAGCTGACCTGAAGAAGCGGGGGGCGCTCATCGGCGCCAACGACCTGTTCATTGCCGCGCACGCGCGCTGCCAGGGGCTGACGCTCGTCACCAACAACACCGCCGAGTTTGAACGCGTGAATGGGCTCACGCTCGACAACTGGACACAGCCGCAAAGGCGTGGTCGTTCCCGATAAGGCGGACGACGGGCAGACACACTCCAACGGTCGAGCAGCTCTGGCGGATCCAGCGGATCGTGAGAATGGCGGAGAGGGTGGGATTCGAACCCACGTGCCGGTTACCCGACAAGACGCTTTCGAGGCGCCCCCGTTACGACCACTTCGGTACCTCTCCGCAGAGGGGGGACGGCCCAACAGGATCGCATATTCGTCGTCAGCACGGCAACTGGGCGTATTGCACTCGTCTGGACGCGACGTTGACATGTGACCATATTAATGGTTTATATGACCCCATATGTTGGTCATTAACCAATCGTCACCGTTCGGGTCAGGCACGCGTACGCGCGTCCTGCTGGCCCTTCGCCTGATGGGATCTTCGTATCCGCGAGAACTGGCTCGCGTGCTCGACACCGCACTCAACGGCGTCCAGGGAGCCATCCGAAGTCTCGAACGTGACGGACTCATCACAGGACGTGCTGTCGGTCGCACGCGGCTGTTTGAACTTAATCCGCGCTACTTCGCGGCGACGGAACTGCGCGCCCTTGTCGACAAACTCGCTGGCGCCGACCGTGACCTGCAAGACCGGATCGCCACCCTCCGTCGTCGGCCCCGTCGAACCGCGAAGCCCCTGTGATGACCATGCCGATTGCGCCAGGAGCCACACTTCGCCACGTCGTCGCTGCGGTGTCGTCCATCCTGAAGAAGCGCGGCATCACGGCAGTCCTCACCGGTGGCGCGTGCGCGAGCCTTTACACTCGAGGAGCCTATCTCTCGTACGACCTGGACTACATCCTTCGAGGCACGGTGACACGCGACCAGTTAGATCGCGCAATGGCCGACATCGCGTTCACTCGACTCGGCGCGCAGTATCAACACCCAGCGGTGCCATTCTTCGTTGAATTCCCGCCGGGCCCACTGGCGATCGGCGACGACGATCTGGTTGAACCTGTGGACATTCGAGTCGGCAACGTACGTGTGAGCGGCTTGTCAGCCACCGATTCCTGTCGGGACCGGTTGGCGGCGTTCTATTTCTGGAACGACGAACAAAGCCTCCGCGTCGCCGCCGAGATCGCGAGACGCCAGACCGTAGAAATCGACACTATTCGAAATTGGAGCCGCAAGGAAGGACACAGCCGTGGCTTCCGGCGATTTGAAGAAGAAATTGGGCGAGGGTGAGATCTAGCCCCGGCGGTCGCGGAAGAACTGCTGAAGGAGATCGCGGCAGTCGGCCGCCATTACGCCAGACACCACGGTGATTCGATGGTTGAGCGCGGGGTGCTCGTGGGCCCGTTGCGTGGATTCCATCGCGCCTGACTTAGGTTCGGTCGCCCCATACACGACCGTCGAAATGCGCGCGTGCATCAGCGCTCCCACACACATCACGCACGGCTCAAGCGTGACGTACAGGGTCGCGTCGGGGACGCGATAGTTCGCCACCTTCGCTGCTGCATCCCTGATGGCGACAATCTCGGCGTGGGCCGTCGGGTCGTGGGCCCCGATGGGCCGGTTGTAGCCTCGCCCAATCACCTGCCCGTCGAGCACCACCACGGCCCCCACGGGGACTTCCCCTTTGGCCGCCGCCTGACGTGCCAGCGTCAGTGCTTCCCGCATCCAGATGTCGTGGGCGGCGTGTCCAACGGACTCTGCCACGTGCTATTTCCGGACGGACACCATCAGACGCATCGCGAGACCGCCGAGATTCTTCTCGTCAAAGGCCTCAAGCACACCACCCGGCTCCGGCACATTCGCCGACCGCCACCCGAGTTCAGCCCCAGCCGACACATGGCGCCACACGGGCACCTCAAGGCCACCAAACACGGCAAAACCTTTGTAGGTCTCGTGCACTTGATCCGAACGTTCGTCTCCGCTCGAGGTCTCGGAATACTTCAAGAACAGGGCTCCGCCGCCCAGATAGGGAACGATGCCCCGCGACGAGAACGGTGTGAAGCGCCAGCCGACCGCCAGTTCGATGGGCGTGGCTGACACTTCAACGGGTACACCCAGCTTGAACACCTCGTTGTTGAAGACAAAAACCCGCTGTCCGGTCTCTTTCGATTGCGAGAATGACGCGCGTACGAACACGTTGCGCCAGAGCCTGTGCACCTCGGCTCCTGCCCCAACGCCACTTAACGTGGTTTTGTCGGTCACCGCGTCAAACGTGCGTGACGCGGCCATCTTCTGCCACTCAAACACACCGAAGGCACGAACACCGAGACCGGACGCCACCGCAGAACGTGCAGACGCGGCAGTCTGGGCCCGCGCCGGTGTCGCGGCCACCATGGCGCACAGCAGGCCAGACGCCACAGCAATGATCACACGTCGTCGAGCCATTACCTCACCACCCCAAATCCGCGCAGCGCCGCTCGCGGCTGAATCAGTCCTGCTCCAAAATCGTTATCCCGCCCCTTGGCACCGAGGTCTCTGGCCGTGGCGGCAATCAACGCCTCGACGGCCGCTGGCTTGGTCACGCCTTGACTCATCAGCAACGCCGCCAGTCCTGCCACGTGCGGCGACGCCATCGACGTCCCTTGGTACCCGACGCTGCCATATCGATCAAATCTCGGGAAGATGATGACCGCGGGATCGTAATCGACGTAGGAGATGCCCATCTGCCAGACGACACCATTCCCACCACCGTCGGCGACGTCCCCACCGGGAGCAGCAATTTCTACGAACGTTCCGGTGGAGGAATACGCCGCTCGGTTCGACGACCTCCCCACCGCGCCTACGGCCATCGCGCCCGCCACCTGCGGACCATACGAAGCCGGGTACGTGGTCGGATTCCCATCGTCAAACTCGTTGCCGGCTGACATCGCCACAAACACGCCGCGACCCGTCGCGTAGTTGAGCGCGTCACGAAAACTCGGTGACGGGTCTGTGCCGCCCAGGCTGAGGTTGATGACTTTGGCGCCATTGTCGGCCGCGTAGTGAATCGCCGCCACGACGTCTGAGTCGGGACAACCGCCGGCGTTGAGCGGCGGGTATCCGGTGATCCCAAACTCGGCTTGGAGAATCTGAATATCCCAGAAACTCAAACACACTTTCAACGGCATCAGCTTGGCGCCGTACGCCATGCCGGCGTACCCAAGACTGTTATTGGTCGTCTGCGCAACGGTGCCCGACACGTGGGTGCCGTGACCGTCGCTATCGAGCACGGGTCCGTTCCAAAACACGAAGTCGCGTCCGGCCGCGATACGCGCGGCGTCGAAATCAGGATTGATGGCGAATGGCATCTGGGCCGTGACGATGGCCGTGCCGTCCCAGGTCTTGAAGGGATACGTGGCCGTAATACTCGTCAGACCCGTATCGATCACGGCGACGGTCACCCCGGCGCCACCGGGATTGATGTCCCACGCGCGTGGCATGTCCAGCAGCGTCATATTCCATTGACGAGCGGCGTACGACGTGTCGTTCGGCACGGACTGCTTATGCAGCAGCCAGTTCGGATGCGCATATTCCACTTCCGGCTGCCGGGCCAGGTTCTGCGCCATGCCTATCGAGTCCGGGTCCGCCGGGTCGCTGATGCGTGCCGTGCGATCGGCAATCCACTGCAGTTGATCGGCCGCAGGTATCGAGCGCAAGGCCGCGAGCGCTCTCGTCTGCTGTCCCGGCGTCACACCCTGCCGAAATTTCACGATGACTTCGCCGGGGATGTAGTTGAGTTGCTGGGAAGCCGCTTGTGTCAACGCCAGCAATCTGGCCGGTGTCGTCAAGAACTGAGGTGGTGCTGGTGCCTGGGCCTCTGCGGAGGTCTGGTCAGCAACGGCCCCTTGATCGACTACGGGTTCTTGAGCGACTAGGGACCCGTCATGGAGTGCAAACAGCGCAGCCAGTGCACAGGCACAGGCCACGACAGAGAGTCGGATGGTCGATGCAGTCATGTGAACCGACTATGACACGATTTATTCCTGTCGCAGCGCCTCCAGCGGGTTGAGCCGAGAGGCCCGGAGGGCCGGCACGACGCAGGCGACGCAGGCGACCACCAGAAACCCGGCCGCGATGGCCGCGTAGGTCAGCGGATCGGTCGCCGAGATCCCCACCAACTGGCCGCTGATGGCGTTGGTGAAGACCAGCGCACCAAGCGTGCCCAGCGCCACGCCCACAGCACTGAGCGTCAGCCCAGACGACACGATCAGCATGAAGATACTGCGTGTGGACGCACCAAAGGCCATCCGCACACCGATTTCAGCGGTCCGTTGGCGCACTGCGGTGGACAGCACGCTGTAGAGGCCGACCGCGGCCAACACCATCGCGACGCCCGCAAACAGCGACAGCAACCAGAGCACAAAGCGAGTACCGGCCGACGCCTGGTCCACTAACTGGTCCATCGATTCGACCGTGAAGACGCCGAGGCGGCCATCGACGTCGGCCACCGCGCGGCGCACACTTGCGGCGATTTCGGCCGTTTCCCCGGTCGACCGCACGGCCCACTGCGCCGTGTTGCCGCTGCCGAGAAACGCGTCCGGCAAATACAGCGCCTCGCGGCCATCAACGGCCGGCGAGATCGCGCGCTGGTGTTCGACGACGCCGATGATCTCGAACGGATCAGGTTCATTGCTGATGGTGCGCACCAGAATGCGCTGCCCCACCGCGCGCTGACCGGGGAACATCTTGGCCGCCAGTACCCTATCCACCACGATGTTCGTCGCATTCTGGACGTTGTCGGCGTCGGTAAAGGCGCGGCCATCAATGAGCGGTGTCTCCATTGCGGCGAAGTACCCAGGCTGAATGAGAGCGAAGTTGGCCTGTTGGTACTTGGTGGGGTCTGCCAGCGCCTCCTCACGGCCGTATCGCGTCAGCGGTTCCTGCCCATTGGCCAGGGGCATGAATGATGTCGCCGCGACCGCGGTCACACCCGGCAGCGCTTCCAGACGACTTCGCACGTCGCGCATCAACCCAAGCCGGGCCACAGGCGTGGTCGCCACTTGTCCCTGATTGGTCAGCTGAAACGTCACGAGGTTCTCGGCATTGAACCCCGGACTCGCCTGGTAAATCGCCACAAAACTGCGCACCATCAGACCAGACCCGACGAGGAGGACAAAGGACAGGGCGACCTCGGCGATCACCACGCTGTTCCGAATCCATCGGCCTTGCCCAAGGCTCTCACTGCGGCCGGTGCGCCGCAGGATGTTCATGATGTTGGGACGCGAGCCTCGAATGGACGGCAGCAATCAGAAGACCGCGACCGACACGACGGCCAGGGTCACACCAAACGCCACGACCGTCGGGTCGACGGCCACGGTGTCGAGCCGCGGCACGTTGTCTGGCGCCAGCGTGCGAAAGCCCTGAATCGCGAGGCGCGCCAGCAGCAGGCCAACAGCGGACGCCGTCAGGCTGAGCACAAGGCTCTCGGCCAGCAGTTGCCGAATCAAACGTGCCAGGGACCCTCCCAGTGCCGTTCGGATCGCCAACTCGCGTTCGCGCGCCGCCGTCCGTACCAGCAACAGGTTCGCCACGTTGGCACACGCAATCAGGAGGACAAACGCCACGGCCCCCATCAGGGCCATCAGAATGGGCTGGACTTCGGCGACGAGATCTTCATGCATTGGTGCCAGCCGGAAGTGCATGTCGGCCGTTTCCTTGATGGCCACCTGCTGCCGAAGGTCAGCCGCCAGCGCGTCGATCTCTCCCTGCGCTTGCGTCAACGTCACTTCTGGACGAAGCCGGCCAATCACGCGCAGGAACACATTGATCCGCGAGCCGTTCGCCAGATCGGTCCGATCCGGATACCAGAGGTCGGGCGTTCGCTCAATGGCGATGCCCGGGGGAAATAACAATTCAGCGCCGGGGGCGAGCACGCCCACAATTTCGAGTCGCTGCGCGCCGAACTCCTGCACGGTGCCGATGATCGACGGGTCCGAGTTATACCGGCGCTGCCAGTAGCCATGGCTCAAAATCGTCACGACCGGAGGCGGCGGAGCCGCTGCCTCAGGTGCGCCCCCGGCCGCGGCGGGTGGCGGAGGGACGGGCGCATTGTCTTGTTCCACGAAATCGCGCCCGTGCAGAATCGGCAGTCCAAGCACTCGGAACAACGAACTCGACACGACCGCGACGGGCAGCTGCTCCGCCTCACGACCGGCACCGTCTCCGACGAACGTCTGCTGGAACGTAAAGACCGACGCAATATCCTCAAACGGGGACGACAGATTCTTCATGTCGTAGAAGTCGGCGGGCGCGATCGGAAAATCTTCCACATTGCGAGCCCGCAGGTCCTGGGCCACGTGCACCAGACGCCCCGCGTCTTTGTACGGAAGGCTACGCAGGAGGACCGCATCGACCACGCTGAAGATGGCCGATGTGGCGCCAATCCCCAATGCCAGCGTCAGCACGGCTGTCAAAGCAAAGGTCGGCTGCTTGCGAAGGCTCCGAAATGCCTGTGCGATGTCTTTCACTAATGTGGACATGGGCCACGACTCTGCAGGATCCGTACCCGCCGGGGCAAGCCGCCGTCACGATCAGTCGCTCGATCCCGCACAGATCCCACGACTTTCGCCCCATATCCGGGATCCCGCAATCGCGAATCATGGAAAGTTGGGCCTTGTCCTTAAGCGTCGCGCGCAGCACACTGGCCGCGACATGAGAGTGGGAATTCTCGGCGGATGGCTCGCTGGTGCCCTCGCAGTCGGCAGTTGCGCGACCGGGCCGTCGGCCCCGCAAGCACAGTGGACTGATCCCATCACCGGGATGGTGTTTGTCCAGGTGCCGGCCGGCCAGTTCGTCATGGGTTCCCCACCAGGTGAGTACATGCGGGAAGTACAGGAGGTTCAGCATGGAGTGACCGTGCCTGAGCCCTTCTGGCTCGGCGCGGTCGAAGTCACGCACGCACAGTGGACGATGGTCATGAGTGACAACCCGGGTGAATTCGCCGGCCAGGGCGAGACGCTCCCGGTGGAGAGCATTTCCTGGTTCCAGCCGCACGAGTTCCTGGGACGACTCACCGAGCGTTCATCGGGGAATCGCTTCCGACTGCCGACCGAGGCCGAGTGGAAGTACGCCTGCCGAGCGGGGACCACGAGCTCGTACGCGACTGGCGATACGCTCAACCCGCACCAGGCCAACTTCGATGCGACGCCGGCGACGACGGGCGAGGGGAAACCGACGCCCGTTGGCTCGTTCGCGCCGAACGCCTGGGGCCTGTTCGACATGCACGGAAATCTGTGGGAGTGGACAGCGGACGAGCACTGCCCCTACCCTTCGGAGGTCGGCGTCGATGCAGTGGCCAGTTGTGGAAGTCCACTGAAGGTGATTCGCGGAGGCAGTTGGTATTTTGGCGACGACAGCGCACGATGCGCGCTCCGATATACGCATGAACCCCAGGACGTCGGCCCCAGTCTCGGGTTCCGCGTCGTCCGCGAACGAGCGATCAGATGAAACCGATACGGTTCGACAACACCTACGCGCGCGAACTCGAAGGGTTTTACGCGCCGTGGCCACCCGACACCGTGCCGGCTCCGCTGCTGCTCCGCCTCAACGTGTCCCTCGCCGAAGAGCTTGGTCTTGATGTCGGTGCGCTGGATGCAGGCCGTACGGCCCGCGTCTTTTCCGGCAACGAACCCCCGGCCGGGGCCACACCCATCGCGCAGGCCTACGCCGGCCATCAGTTCGGTGGATTCTCGCCACAACTGGGCGACGGACGGGCGCTCGTCCTTGGCGAAGTCATCGATCGGCACGGACACCGCCGGGACATTGCGCTGAAGGGCTCTGGTCGGACGCCGTTCTCACGGGGAGGTGACGGCAAGGCTGCGGTGGGCCCGGTGCTTCGCGAGTATCTGATCGGAGAGGCCATGCACGCCCTGGGCATTCCGACGACCCGCGCGCTGGCCGCCGTTGGCACCGGTGAAATCGTCGCGCGCGAGCGGCCGCTGCCCGGCGCCGTGCTCACACGCGTCGCCGCCAGCCATCTGCGCGTCGGCACCTTCCAGTTCTTCGCGGCGCGGGGGGAGCACGACAAAGTGCGCCGGCTGGCTGACTACGCGATTGCGCGACATGGTCCTCACCTGGCAGACGGACCCGACCTGCCGCCCCCCCCCGATCGCTACGCGGCGCTGCTCCGCGCCGTGGCGGAACGGCAAGCGTCGCTGCTTGCCGACTGGATGCTCGTGGGCTTCATCCACGGCGTGATGAACACGGACAATATGTCGATCTCGGGGGAGACGATCGACTACGGGCCCTGCGCCTTCATGGAAGGCTACGACCCACAAACCGTGTTCAGTTCGATCGACACAGGAGGGCGATACGCCTACGGCAATCAGCCGGCCATTGCGCAGTGGAACCTCGCACGATTCGCCGAAACGCTGTTGCCACTCATGACCAAGGACCAGGCGATGGAGGTCATTGCGGCATTTCCCTCTCTCTACGAGGACCGGTGGCTGGTCAGCATCAGGGCCAAACTTGGCCTGGCCATACCGGAGGCTGGCGACGCCGCGCTGGCGAAGGACTGGTTGACTCTCCTCCACACGCAGCAGGTCGACTTCACGCTGGCCTGGCGCAGACTCGCTGACCTGGCTGGGGGTCAGCCTGAGCCGCTTACGGCACTGTTTGAGGACACTGGCGCGCTGCACGTATGGCTTGATCGCTACCAGCATCGTGTCGACGCCGAACCTGGCTCAGCGGTCACGCGGGCAGAACGGATGCGTCGCTCCAGTCCCATCTATATTCCGAGGAACCACCGCGTCGAAGAGGCGCTGACCGCAGCATCTGACCACTCGGATCTCGGTCCGTTCGATCGGTTGCTCGACGTGATCACGCATCCATTTGAGGAACGACCAGACCACGAAGACTACTCAGCGCCAGCTCCACTTGCGGTCACGGCCTGCTACCAGACCTTCTGCGGGACGTGAGCGTCCAGCCGAGCCGACTGGGCAGTGACTGGAGCGAATCCCGGGATAGTATGTGCCGGGAGGACCGTCCATGAAGATCCGACGACGCGACTTTCTCGGAGGATCGATAGCGGTCGGTGCGGCCGGGGTCCTGGGCGTGCTCGGCGGGCCTCGGCTCGCATCCGCAAGCGATCACGACGACGCCACCGCAGCGCAGGGCGCCATCACGCCTGTCGATCTGCGTTGCGAGTATCTCCGAACGCCTCTGGGTATCGACGCAGCCCTGCCCCGCCTGAGTTGGCGACTCGCATCCACTGTCGCCGCCGCCCGGAACCAGAAACAGTCTGCCTATCAAATCCTTGTCGCTGGTGACGCTGCGAGCCTGGCTGCCAATCGCGGCGACCTCTGGGATAGCGGCAAGATAGAATCAGGCGACCAACTCCACATCGCGTATCAAGGCAGACCCCTCGCAAGCGCCGAGCGTTGCCATTGGAAAGTGCGCACGTGGGACGCGGACGTCCGGCCCACGCCGTTCAGCCAGCCGAGTTGGTGGGAGATGGGATTACTGGTGCCTGCCGACTGGGCTGGCCAGTGGATCGACGACGGCAAACCCGTTCCCGAGCGGGATGAAGACTTTTATCGGGACGATCCAGCCCCGCTCTTGCGCAAGACCTTTGACGTTCGGCCCGGTGTACGCCGGGCCCGACTGTACGCCGCAGGTCTGGGGTACTACGAGCTCCGCTTCAACGGTGAAAAGGTGTCAGACCATCTGCTGGATCCAGCCTGGACCAACTACACGAAGCGAGTGCTGTACACCACTCATGATGTGACCTCGCTGCTCAGGAACGGACCCAACGCGCTGGCCGCGCTGCTGGGCAACGGATGGTTCAACCCGCTACCCCTGCGCATGTGGGGACGCATCAACGTGCGCGATCACCTCACGGTGGGCCGGCCCCGCCTGATCGCACAGCTGAACATCGAGTACGAGGACGGAACGACGCAGTCGGTGGCCAGCGACGAAGGCTGGCGCGTGGCCGCGGGCCCGATCATGCGTAACAGCGTTTACCTCGGAGAGGTGTACGACGCACGCCGCGAGCAGCCGGGGTGGGACCAACCGGGTTTCGATGATCGCGGTTGGGCCAACGCCTCGCCAGCTGCCGGCACGCCTCTCAGCCCACTTCACGCCCAGGCCGTGCCTCCGATTCGGGCGACCGCCACCCTGCGTCCAGCGAGCGTGACCGAGGTCCAGCCCGGCGTCTTCATCTTCGACATGGGGCAGAACTTCGCCGGCTGGGCGCGACTGCGCGTCGAGGGTCCGCGCGGCACGACCGTGACAATGAGGATGGGCGAACTCCTCCATCCCGACGGCACCCTCAACGTGATGACGACGGTGGCTGGCCAGATCAAGGGCGCCAACAGGGACGGCACGCCGCGCGGTGGTCCCGGTGCACCCGACGTCGCCTGGCAATCCAACGAATACACACTCCGAGGATCGGGGCCCGAAGTCTACACGCCGCGATTCACGTTCCACGGCTTCCGCTACGTCGAGGTGACCGGGTTTCCTGGAACGCCAACTCTGGAAGCCATCGAGGGCCTCCGTCTCAACACGGCAGTCGAGTCTTCGGGTACGTTCACCTGCTCCAACGACCTCATCAACCGTATTCAGACGATGGTGCAGTGGACGCTGCTGAGTAATCTGTTCAGCGTGCAGTCAGACTGCCCGGCGCGCGAGAAGTTCCAGTACGGGGGCGACATCGTGGCCAGCAGCGACATGGCGATTCTCAACTACGACATGTCGAGCTTCTACGCCAAGACCGTCCAGGACCACCAGGATGCCGCACGTGATCCGGGATGGTTCACCGAGACGGCTCCGTTTGTTGGAATCTCTGCGGCGAGCTACGAGGCCGGCGCAGGCCCCATCGGCTGGGGCCTGGCCCACCCGCTGCTGGTAGTCCAGCTGTATCAGTACTACGGCAACGAGCGTCTCGTGCAGGAGCACTACGAGGCCGCGCGTCGCTGGGTCGGGCTGCTGACCGACAACGCCGATGGCTACATCGTCGACCGCTGCATCAGCGATCACGAGAGCATCGACCCGAAGCCCGTGGCCCTGATGGCAACTGCGCACTTCTTTCAGGCGGCCCAGTTGATCGAACGCCTGGCACGCGTACTCGGTCGCACGCAGGAGGCCGAACAGCATGCCGCCCTGGCGGGACGGATCCGCGAGGCGTTCATCAGCCGATTCCTCAGCCCCGGCACAGGACGCTTCGACACTGGCACGCAGGCATGCCAGGCGACGGCGCTTTACATGGGGCTCGTTCCGGACGCGGAACGTGACGCCGCGATCGGCGCGATGGTGGACCGGGTGCTGGTCGATCACAATGGCCACATCGCGACCGGGATCTTTGGTACCAAGTATCTGCTCGACAGCTTGACTGAGACGGGCCACGCCGACGTCGCCTACGCGATGGTCACCCAGGAGACATTTCCCGGGTGGGGCCACATGCTCGCCGAGGGCGCCACCACCCTATGGGAACACTGGGAGTACAGCGACAACACGTATTCCCACAACCATCCCATGTTCGGCTCAGTGAGCGAGTGGTTCTTCAAGGGGCTGGGTGGCATCAAGCCGCATCAGGAGGCGGTCGGATTCAATCGCATCCTGATTGAGCCACACGTCGTGGGGGACCTGACCTGGACTCGGGCACGCTACGACTCCGCGCGTGGACCAATCGTCAGCAACTGGCGAATCGACGCCGACCGCCTGACGCTGGACGTCGAGATCCCAGTCAACACCACTGCCGTGGTCCGCGTGCCGACGCAAGACCCGTCGTCGGTCACCGAAGGCGGACGGCTGACGTCGGCGGCTCCGGGTGTGACGGCGCTGCCCACCGACAGACTGGGAGGTGCGCGGTTCGAGGTCGGGTCGGGCCGCTATGTGTTCGAGGCTGCCGCGCCGCGTCCACGACATTCAGCCGGATCGCGGAGGAGCCAATGACTCGCACCACGACGAGGCGCATCTGGGTGGTCCTCACGTTGCTCTGCGTCGGCTGTGGCGCACAGCCTCGACCCAACCTGCTGTTCATCACGACCGACGATCAGCGTTTCGACATGATGGGCATCATGAATCCGATGCTCGTGACACCGAACATGGACCGACTGGCGTCGGAAGGCGTTCGATTCGAGAACGCCTTCGTCACGACGCCTATCTGTGCAGCGAGTCGAGCCAGCCTGCTGACGGGGCTTGTTGAACGGACACATCGGTACACGTTCGGCACGCCACCCCTCGCCGCCCAGTTCGCTGCCGAGAGTTACCCCGTCCTCCTTCGGCAAGCCGGCTATCGCACGGGGTTTGTCGGAAAGTTTGGCGTCACCACGGAGCCGGGAGCTGTCGATGACATGTTCGACACGTACGTCCCCCTTCGGCCGGCACCCTATCTCAAGCCCCAGGAAGACGGTTCGACCCGCCACCTGACCGACATCACTGCAGACCGCGCCGTCGAGTTCCTGCGGTCTGCCGACCGAACCAGTCCGTTTGCACTGACGGTGAGTTTCAACGCCCCACATGCCGACGACGGAGATGTACGACAGTTCATCTGGCCCGAGGCCATGAATGACATGTACTCGGACGTTGTCATTCCCGATCCGCCGTTGTCCGAACCGGCCTTCTTCGACGCCCTCCCGGAGTTCCTGAAAGATGCCTCGCTCAATCGCGTGCGCTGGCACTGGCGTTTCGATACGCCGGAAAAGGCGCAGCGGATGACCAAGGGGTACTTCCGGATGATTTCAGGTGTCGATGCGGCCATCGGGCGAATGCTCGACGAGCTCACGTCCCTGGAGCTCGCGGCTAATACCGTGGTCATCCTGATGGGAGACAACGGATTTTTCCTTGGTGAGCGGGGATACGCCGGCAAATGGCTGCCGTACGACCTCTCGATTCATGTGCCCCTCATCGTGTTCGATCCACGTCTCACGCAGCGGTTTCGCGGCTCGGTCCCTTCACCGTTCGCCCTCAATATTGATATCGCGCCAACATTGCTCGATCTGGCAGGTCTCGGGGTCCCGCCTGCGATGCAGGGTCGGAGCCTGGTGCCGATCCTCACCGGCGCGTCATCGGCTGATTGGAGAAACGACTTCTTTGTCGAGCATCTCTACGACCATCCAGAGATTCCGAAACACGAGGGTGTCAGAGGCGAGCGGTACAAGTACGCCAGGTACTTCGAGCAGGACCCTGTCTATGAAGAGCTGTACGACCTCCTCGTGGATCCGATGGAAACCAGGAACCTCGCCGCAAGCGTGGAGCATGTCGAGATCCTGAGGGAGTTGAGACGACGGACCGATGCACTCCGGGCCAAATATGGGGGGCCCTACACCTTGCCCGGCGGCTCGAGAGGACCATCATGATAAGCAGACGAACGTTCGCCCTTGGCGCCGCCGCCGGCGCCCTCTACGCCGGCACCCGCAGTCTGGGCTTGCAGGCCTTCGCCCCCCAGTCTCCGACTCAGCGCGCCCTGGTGATCGACGCCATGGGCGAGATCAGGGAGATCTACACGGACTCGCTCGTGCGCGAGATGATCGACTCGGGCCTCAATTGTGTGACCGTCACATTGTGTGACCCGAAATCATTCGAGGCGCAGGCCTACCAGTGGGCGATTGCCGGCATCCTTGAGTACGACCGCCTGATCAATCAGGAGGACCAATTCTGGCTCAAGGCGACCAGAGTGGCCGACATCGCGAGGGCCAGATCACAAGGCAAAATCGCGCTCTTCTATCTGTTCCAGAACTCCACCCAGTTCGGCAAGGACCTCGACAACGTTGATGTCTTCTACGGCCTGGGTGTCCGCTCGAGTCAGATCACCTACAACTTCCAGAACTGGGCCGGCGCTGGTTGCAATGAACCGAACGGCTCGGGCCTGACCATCTTCGGCCATGAACTCGTGGAGAAAATGAACGATGTCGGCATGCTGATCGATCTGTCCCACGCCAACATGCAGACGATGGCCGATACGATCGCGGCGTCGACCTCACCGGTCAGCGTGTCGCACTCCTGCTGCAGAGCGCTGTACGAGCACAACCGCAACACGACCGACGAAAACCTCCGGGCGCTCGCCGACAAAGGCGGCGTCTTCGGCGTGACGCAGATGCGGCCCTTCATGACCCGACACATTGACGACGCCGTGCACTTTTACTTCCAGCACATCGAGCATGCCCTCAACGTCGCCGGCAGTGACCATGTCTGCATCGGCAGCGACCGCGACCATCGTCGTCTTGAACTCACCGAGGCGTATCTCGAGGAGTTGAAACGTGAAGAAGGCGTGAACTTCGACCGGTCGATGTGGCCGTTGTATTTCGAGGAACTCAATGGCCCTCGGCGGATGGAGACCATCTGGGACGGCCTGCGGAAGCGGGGGATGTCCGAAGGACAGCTGGAGAAGCTCTTCGGATTGAACATCCAGCGGCTCTATCAAGGCGTGATCGGATAGGGCGTCAGGAAAAGAGTGGTGCGCCCTGCAGGATTCGAACCTGCGACCTCCTGGTTCGTAGCCAGACGCTCTATCCAGCTGAGCTAAGGGCGCACAACCTGAAAATCATAGCGGGGAACTG
>JABMNV010000041.1 GCA_013203475.1 Acidobacteriota bacterium | reverse complement strand
TCCCAGCCATGTTTGTCCCGGATGGCCTTGGTGACATAGGGAAACCACTCGTCCTTCATGATCTGCATGATGGCGCCAGAGGTATTCGGGTTGAGTGGTGGGGAGTACGTCAGGTGGTACGCGTGCGCCGATCCGTCGGACGTATGGAGGTCCATGCCGACATACGGGTCGTACTCGGTCCAGAGCTTCGCGAACGCGCGCGCCTCAGGCGTATCAAGCTTCATGAAATCGCGATTGATATTCAGCCCCTGCCCGTTGGCGCGGGTCCCCATCCCATTGATGGGGCCGTTCTGGCGGGGGCGGTTGTTGAGTGCGAACCGTTCGTTGCCATCAGCGTTGAAGATGGGCGTTATCAGGAACACCATCGAGTCCAGCCAGTCGGCGTGCTGACCCCGCGCGAATTCGCGCAGCAGCACCAGGGTGGCTTCCTTGCCTTCAACCTCACCCGCATGGATGTTGCCCTGGATGTGCACCCGAAGCTTGCCCGAGGCCTTGACGGCCGCGGCACTGCCATCGGCCAGGCCAGTCCCAACGACCGCAAGCGGCATCATTCGGCCCTCGTATGTCGTGCCATAACTCGTCAAATGAATCAGCGGCGAGGCGTCTGCCACGATGTTCATGAACCCGAGCACTTCGGCATACGTTGATGTGGAGCGGTAGTCCGACGATTCCGCCACCGTTTTGAGGGAATCGAGCTGCGGGCGCTGTTGGGCTTGGCCTGGAGCGGTCAGCGCGGCGAGCGCGGCAATGGTGACAACTAGGGCGGCTGGCGTTCGTGACATCTGCGGTGGTGCTCCTCGGCGACGATTATAATCGCGGCCATGCCAAGAACGCCCATCCGTCTCAATCTCGTCCTGACACTCGCTGCGCTCGCGTGGGTGCCGCTGGGAGCTGACAAGCCCCTGTTTACGCAAGCCTTCTCTCTTGGCGAGTTCCAGGCCAGGCGGGCGAAAGTCATGGATGCCATCGGCGATGGCGTCGCGATTGTCGCCGGCGCCACCGAGCCTGCAGCCTATACAAAATTCCAGCAGGGCAAACAATTCTTCTATCTCAGCGGCGTCGAGGTGCCGAGAGCGATTCTTGTTATCGACGGCCGCACCAAGCGGTCCACCCTGTTCTTGCCGGCGCGTACGCCGGCCATGGACCGATCTGAAGGCCCGTTGCTGGCGCCCGGCGATGAGGCGGCCCGAATCACGGGTATCGAACGGGTGGAGAACCGCGCCGCGTTTGACGCGGTGGTCCGCACCCTGGCCGCCGAAGGGCGGTCCATGTATCTCCCGTTTCGCAGTGAGTCGCTCGGTGCCGGCACCCCCGACCGAATCGCGGCACACGAGCGCGCAACGGCCGCCGACCCCTGGGACGGACGCGCCTCTAAGGATGCGGTCTTCCGCAGCAAGATCGAGGCGATCGCCACTACGTCGGAGATCCTCGATCTCGACCAGTTTGTGGACCGATTACGGCTGATCAAGAGCGCTGAAGAGGTGCGCATGATGCGCGAAACAACCCGACTGGCGAGCCTGGCCATCCTCGAGTCGATGAAGTCTGCCAAGCCGGGCATGTACGAGTACGAAATTGAAGCGATCGCGGACTACATCTTCAAACGACACAATGCGCAGGGCATCGGCTACTTTGCCCTCGTCGCGACGGGCGCCAACGCGGCGTGGCCGCACTATCACGCCGCGCAGAGCCGACTCGAAGATGGCGACTTGGTGCTGATGGACTACGCGCCTGACGTGTCGTATTACACCAGTGACGTGACGCGCATGTTTCCGGCCAATGGCCTGTTTTCGCCGCGCCAGCGTGAACTCTACGGTATCTACCTGAAGCTCTATCAGGCGCTGATGGCCTCCATTCGCCCAGGCCCCGTCGCGGCGTCGATGGCAAATGCCCACGCGCGGATGACGGCCGTGATGGACACGTTCGTGTTCACCGACTCCAAGATCAAAGAGGCCGCGACGCGGTTCGTCGCCAACTACGCGCGGCCCGGCCGTTCGTTCGGTCACTGGCTGGGGATGGAAGCGCACGATGTGGTGGGGGGAACGTTTGACGGCGTGTACGTGCCTGGCATGATGCTGACGATTGAGCCGGCCCTCACGATTCCCGACGAACGCATCTACATTCGCCTCGAGGACGCGATCCTGATCACCGATACCGGCTACGAGAATCTCTCCGGCCACCTGCCGATGGAAATCGCTGACATCGAGAAGGTGATGAAGGAAGTGGGATTGGGAGATTTGTGGAGAATTAGGCAATGAGGCAATGGGGCAATGGGGCAATGGGGCAATGAGGAAGTGGGTTCGGTTGCCTGTTGTCCTGGTGGTGCCGCTCGCACTTGTGGCCATGGCGTGTGGGGGCCCGGCGCCTGGTCCGGCCGCGGGCGGGCAGCTGCGTCCGTCGATCCTGCTGGTGACGCTCGACACGACGCGCATGGATGCCATCGGCCGGTCGGCCGTGGGTGTCGAGACTCCGGCCTTTAACGCGCTGGCGGCGCGCGGGAGGACCTTCTCCGCTGCGTACGCCACCGTGCCGGAGACGTTGCCTTCACACAGTTCGATGATGACCGGGGTGTATCCGGCCGGGCACGGTGTGCATGAAAATGCCCGGGTCCTGGCCAGTGGAACTCCGGTGCTGGCCGAGTCGCTCAAGGACGCCGGCTACCAGACCGCGGCGTTCGTGTCGGCCTTCGTGCTGGCCAAGCGATACGGTCTCGCACGTGGTTTCGATGTGTACGACGATGAGCTCGCGCCTGGTGCTGCTGAGCGGAGCGCCAAGGCCACAACAGAACGAGCGCTCGCGTATCTGGCTGGGCGCTCGGGTACTGCGCCGGTATTTCTCTGGGTCCACTATTTCGACGCCCATGCGCCCTACGCACCTCCGGAGCCGTTCAAGAGCCGGTACCCAGCGGATCCCTACCGGGCTGAGGTGGCAGCGATGGACGAACAGCTGGGCCGTCTCATCGAGGCCTTCGACGCCCGCCCGACAGCCGCCGGGATGCCCCCGGCTATCCTGGTGACCGGCGACCACGGAGAGGGGCTCGGTGACCACGGCGAGGCCCAGCACGGCGCTCTCCTGTACCAGTCGACCATGCATGTGCCGCTCGTGCTGGTCGGGCCTGGAGTCGCCGTCGGCGAGGTCACGACCGCGGTGAGTAACAGGCGGGTGTTTCACACCGTGCGTGACTGGGCCGGCCACCCGTCGCCCGAGAGTCTGGCGGTGGCTGAACCGGAGCAGGAAGTGGTCATTGGCGAGGCAATGAAACCGTTTCTGCAGTTCGGCTGGCAGCCGCAGATCATGACCGTGTCCGGGCCGTTGAAAGCGATTCTCTCGGGCCGGGTCGAAGTGTATGACCTTGAAGCCGACCCGCGAGAGGCACACGATCTGGCCCCGGAGACGTCTGTCCCGTCCCCGGCGCGCGCGGTCCTAGATGAGTATCCGGTGCCGTCGCTCGAGACGGCAGCCGTCCCCCCACAAATGGACGAGCAGGCGCGGCAAAAATTGGCAAGCCTTGGGTATGTCGGGGCGACGGCCACGCCGACGGTTCGCCGGAATGCGCCGAGGGCTGCCGACATGACGGATCTGCTCGACGTGATTGATACCGCGTCGGGGATGTTCGTGCGAGGCGAGTATCAGCGCGTGATTCCGCTGCTCAAGCAAATCCTGGCGTCAGACCCCCAGAACCTGGATGCGGCGATGCGTTTGGCGACGGCCTATTCGTCGACAGGACAGGATGGGCTCGCGCTGGCGGCGTTCGGGAAGGCCGGTGCGCTGGCACCAGCGTCGCGGGACGTGCGTCTCTACCTGGCGCTGCACTACGCCAAGGGCGCCGACTGGCCGGACGCCGTGCCGCTGCTCGAGCAAGTGGTGACCGAGTCACCAGAGCGATTGCCGGCGCTTGAGGCGCTTGCCGTGATTCGCGAACGGCAAGGCCGCATGGCGGACGCCGTGAGTTTGCAACAGCGGGTGTACCGGTTGCGGTCGGCGTCAGGCGGCGAGCTGGCGCAGCTCGGCCTCCTGGCGATGGCCGCGCAGCAGACGCCTGGGGCGATTGACGCATTTGAGCGCGCGCAAGCGGCGCAGGGCGCCGCGTTCGCCCATGACCTGGAGTTGGGTGTCCTGTATCTGTCCGTGCGCCGGTTTGACGACGCGCGGCAGGCGCTTGATCGGGTGCTGGTGGCTGAACCCCGGCACCCGATGGCGCTCTTCAAGCGCGCGCAGGTGAGCGTGCTCCTCAACGAGTCAGACCGTGCCGCCCGCATCGAGCGCGCGCGCCGGGGCGCGGACGCCACGACGCGCGCGCTCATCGCCAACGAGCGTCTGTTCCGACAGTGAGCGCCGCCGGCCCTCGGGCCGGACAGGCGCAGACAAAAAAAGGCCCGGCGGGAAACCCGCCGGGCCTTCGTGTCGTTCAGGGGCTTCTCGAACCCCAAGTCCGTCTAGAACTGGAACCGGACGGCCACTTCCAACCGCCGCGGTGAGAAGTACGACCGTGGCGTATTGAAGGTCGACGTGTTTACGCTCGGCTGGAAGTTATAGCCGGTCTGCTTGTTGAGCACATTGAACACGTCCGCGGCGACCTTCAGGTTATAGCGGCCGCCGACCCGAACGTTCTGCGAGTAATTCATGTCCAGCTGCCAATGCGCTGGCGTCAGGCGTGTACCCGCGGGTTCTGCGTTGCGAATCGTGTCGCTGGTGCTCCCCGTGAGCGCGCGGTACACATTGGAGTCCCAGGCTTCCCACGGCTGGCCCGATTGTGCGATGGCATACGCACCGACCGTCGCGTCCCACCCGAGGGAGTAGTAGCCGTACAGCTTCAGCATGTGACGACGGTCGCCACGCAGATCGCCTTCCCGGTTGTTCCAGAGCTGCCGGCCTGCACCGTCAGCCAGGTTCGATGAACCGATAAAGATGGCCGCATCGTTCCCTCCGGTGGTGTTGTCCTGGTCGAAGTTGCCGTAGTAGTGGCTCCACGTGTACGACCCGCGGAAAAACGCGTCGCCGGACCGGTATTCCGACTCTATCGTGGCTTCGTAGTACTTCGTGAAGGCGCCATCGAGCTCGGCAATCACGTAGCTCGATCCGCTGCCGATCTGATTTCTTTTCGCGGTCAGGTCGGCGATGTAATCCACCCGGGGAATTCCTGGGGGTGGCAGGAATGCGACACGTGCGTTGTTATTGGTGTCCTCCCAGAAGTGACTACCCGAACGATGGCGGCCATAGACGCGCGCCGACCAGCTGTCGGTCATCTGCATGCTGGTGCCGATCATGTACTCGTCAGTGCGACGGGGGGTCATGTCATCGACAAAGAGCTTGCCTGACGACGAGCCAACGGGCACGGCGGCGAAGAGCCTTCCTGCCGCGTCGAAATACGCGTCGATGAACGTGCCGGTCAGATTACGATCCCACGATGCCGCGCGCGGCAGCGAGCTGGCGGCCGGGTTGTACCGGGCGTAGCTGGCGAAAATCGTGTCGCCACCCTCGGAACTCCGCACGATGCTCACGCGGGGCTGCAGCATCTTCTTGAACGGGATGTCGTACATCTCGTACTCGTTGCCTGGCGCTGACACGTAGCCCGAGATCGTCGAGGGATCGACGCGAAGACCCTGGCCGAAGAGCGTGTCGTGGCTGGCAATCAGACCCAGGTTCACCGACCAGTTGTTCCAGCGGATGTTGTCGTTGAACTCGATGTTCTGCGAGCGATACTTCGAGTCGATTGGCGCCGCAGCACCCACACTCTGCTGCTGGAACCGGGCCTGAAAGAAGGCGGGGACACCGCCCTGGCTCGTTCGTCCACCGATCAGTGAAATCGTGCCCCAGCCGTTGGACCCTCGCACCAGATGCTCCGAGTCCTCGTACCACTGGAACCCGACGTGCAAGTCATGCGTGATGTTGGTGCCCATTGACGTGTCATAGCCCACTTGAATCTGGTCGCGGAAGAAGTCCTGATCATTAAACCCGCTCGCGAACCCGTTCAGGGCTCCACCCGTGCGCACACCGCTCGCGTTGATGTAACCGTACTGGGCGATATACGGCTGAAGGAACGCATTGAACGCCGTTTCGCCCGCGCGCGGTATCGGGATGACCAAAAGTCCCTGGTTCTGCAGGTTGGCAATGTCCAGCATTGAGCCAATGGCGCTGCTGGCCCGTGCGCTCGACACGAAGTCAGGTCCACTCAGCGTCTCGTTTGCGAACCGCGTGTACTTGGCTGTCGCCACGCCGCGCGAACCAATCACCCACGATCCTTCGGCGATCGTGATCTTCTGTGTGGCTTCGTTGCCCGACCCGGTCGTTGCGGAAGCATTCGATGAAAACAAATTGCTGACGTCCTCTCGCTTCGAGTCGCGATAACTGACGTTCAGGAGGAGATTCTGCGACGGCGATAAGGTCACTTTGCCGAAGTACTCATTGCGGGTCGTCTGGAACTGTGGCAACGGACCATACAGATTAGCGCGGTTGTCACGCGAAATTTCCGGGCGATAGTAGGACCCATAGAAGAACGCCTTGTTCGGAATAATCGGGCCACCAACGTTGCCCGTCGCCCACGTCCGGCTCTGATCATACTGCGAGGTCTGGCCACTGTTGAGGGCCGCCGCCATCGCATCGTTCTGGAACTTGTAACTCAGTTCGCCCGCCACCCGGCTGGTGCCCGACTTGCTGACCGTGTCGATGGTGAAGCCACCCGATCGGTCGAAGTTGATCGCGCGCGCGCCACCTTTGATCGTCGTCACCTGTGCGATGTCATGCGATGACGGTTCGGCAGACAACACGCCGAACAGGGGCAGCGTCACGTTGACGCCGTCGAACTGGTAGACGTTGTCCTGACCGCTGCCACCGCCACTGGGGCCCCGCACGGCGTCTTGTGAGTACTGCACACCAGGAATCAACTTCAGCAGGTCGCGGTATTCATTGCCGACCGGCAGTGCGGCGATCTGGGCGGCCGAGACGCCGCTCTTGATGGTGGCTGCATTGATGTCGATGAGCGATGCGGTCGCCGTGACCGTCACTGTCTCACTGACGCCCTGGACGGACATCTCGGCGTTGACCGCCGTGTTCTGTGAGAGCTGCACTTGTGCCGCGCGCGTCACCGTCTGCATGCCGGACAATGTGAAGGTCACGGTATACGTGCCTGGAAGCAGTGCGGGCAACCGATAGTCGCCGTTCGCGCCGGAGATCGCGAGGCGGCCACCCGGGAGCACATCGCCCACGATCTCAACCGTGACACCCGGCAACGCCGACCCATCGCTGGCGACCACGCGGCCGGAAATGGATCCGGTCTGCTGGGCCAGTGCGGCAACCGGGGCAACTAACAGCCCGATGACCGTGAACATTAGAAATCTATGACGCATGTGTCCTCCATCCTGATTCAGAACCCGACAATAAGTAGTCGATATTGATGCAAGGATGCTACGGCCCAGCCGGGATCAAGTCAATCAGAGTGTCGAGGCCCGAATGGCCGCTCCCAGCAGCCCCGCCGCCGGATTCAAAATGACCGAAACGGGCCACGTCCGGAGCAAGTCCACGAGCGGCGCTTTCCCACGAAATGCGTCAAGAAAAACGCCGTTCTCCAACGCCCGTAGGATTTTTGGCGCGATGCCCCCTCCAATGTAGACGCCGGCCGCCGCCACGGACCGTAACGCCAGGTTGCCCGCCTCCGCGCCGTAGGCGTCCACAAACATCTCCAGCGCCTCGCTGCACCGTTCGCAGCGGCCCTCCAGTGCGCAGGTGCTGATCGCGGCCGGGAGCTCGCCCTGGTCGACGTCGGGCCCGATGGCCGCACAGACCAGACCCGGACCGGCCGCGCCGTGGGTGAAGCGGAAGATATTGACCAGGCCAGGACCCGAGATGACGCGATCATTGTCCACACGTCCGTGGATGGCCGTCAGGTGTTTCACCAGTGCCAACTCGCGCGGTGTTCGCGCCGCAAAATCAGCATGGCCTCCTTCGGAAGGCGAGGGCACAAATAGCCCGTCCACGTTGTGCAGCAGCGCCTCGCCTAGACCTGTGCCGGCTGCAATCAGCGCCGCGTTGCCACTGGGCACCGCCACGCCTTCCTGCAGGACGGCGATTTCGTCTGGCTCCAACACGGGGACTGCGTGGGCCATGGCCTCCAAATCGTTGAGGAGCTCGATGGGGCAGTTGGTCAGGCGGTCTGCCAGACCTGAGGCATCGGCCAGCCACGGGACATTGGTCAGGCGAGCCGTCAGACCGGTGACCGGTCCCGCCACACCGATACACACCGCCGTCACCTCAGACACGCTCTGGGTGTCATCGAGGAAGACCTGGATCAGTTCGTCGAGACTGTCGAAGTCAAGCGTCGCGTATTCCCGCACGACCCTGGGGTGGGGGCGGTCCGCGTTGGGTTCAAACAAGCCGAGGAGAGTCTTGGTGCCGCCGATGTCGCCCGCCAGAAGCATCCCAGATGCTAACATCGGCTGAAGACTGCCTGTGAGTGTACCCGCCAAGATTCTTGCCGACCGGCCCTTTACTGCCGAGCATGTCTCGGTGGTTGGCAAGTCGTCTGTGCTCTCGCGCCGCGACCTTCGGTCGGTGGTGGAGCGTCTTGGTGGGACCTGTGCTTTTGCCCTGACGGCCAGCACCACGGTGGTGATCACGACCGGCGATCCACTGCCGACTGAGTGGCCTCCGCACGTCCGGCGGGTGTTGACGGACGACGGATTGTGCCGATTGGCTGGGTTACCCGACCTCGACACGCTCCGCGCCCGGTACTACTCGCCCCGCGACCTCCAGGGCATGTACCCGGGCTTGCGCGACGATCACCTCCGCTACCTTGAGAAGTGGAGTCTGATTCGCTCCGTCGCAGGGCGGTATTCATTCGCCGACCTGCACATCATCAAGTCTGCCGCCGCCGACCTGGCCAGCGGCCTGTCGCTGCACGCGATTCTCCGCGCGATGGTGGCCGAGCGCGCGGGGCAGCTCACGTTTGATTTTCAGCCGATTCGGGTCGACAGTCCTCGGGCTCGGGTCGTCTCGTTGCCCGCCACGCGTCGGGACATCGGCGCGAGAGGATCAGACGAGCGCGCCGCCGCGATTGACTCTGCCAACTACAGCCTGGCCGCCAAGTACTTCCTCGAGGGCGCCGAGCTTGACGATGGGGATGAACGGAATCTGGATGTGGCGGCGGCCGCGTATCGCCGTGCGCTGCTATTTGATCCGTATCTGGTGCCCGCCCTGGTCAATCTTGCGAATATTCACTATGGGCGGGACGAGCTCGTTGAAGCCGACGCGATCTACGAAAAGGCGATTCGGCTCGATCCCGAGTGTTTCGAGGCGTATTTCAACCTGGGCAACATTCACCACGACCTGGCGCGATACTCGGAAGCCGTGGCCGCCTATCGTGAGGCTCTGGCGGTCAACCCAAAGTATCCAGAAGCGCATTTTTACCTGGCCGTCACCCTCGAAAAGCTCGGCCGCTCGGCCGAAGCCAGAGCCCACTGGCAGCACTACAGAGAATTGGACCCCGAGGGAGAATTTGTGGAGCTGGCGAAGGAATTTTCGGACTAGTCAGCTGAGCAGTTGCAGTCCGAAGGCCTTTTCGATGTCTTCGAGGTACGACCGCTCGCCCTCGTCGGCCAAGGTCAGCGCGTGGCCCGTGGCGTCGTTTCGGCCCGTGCGACCGACGCGATGGACGTAGGTATCGAGCGACCGGGGCACCTCGTAATTGACAATGAGCGCCACATTGTCAATGTCCAGTCCGCGCGCGGCGACATCTGTGGCGACGAGTACTTTGACCCGACCGGCCCGGAAGGCCTCGATGGTTTCCGTCCGCTCCTTTTGCGGGCGATCCGCATGCACAGCCTGAGCGCGCAGGCCCGACTGGTGCAGTTGACGGGCGAGGCGATCGCAACCGATCTTGGTGTTCACAAACACGATGGTCGTTCCGCGCTCGCGGCGAAGTTCCCGGGCAAGAATGGACGATTTTTCGCGTCCCGACACAATGCGGGCCTCATGCGTGATGGTCGCCGCAGGGCCACGACTCGATCCCACCTGAATGAACGCGGCATCGGGTGCCAGTTCGTCCGCAAATCGCATCACTTCTTCCGGCATCGTCGCCGAAAAAAGCATGGTCTGCCGATTGCCCGTTGTCGGCATCATCTCGGCGATGCGGCGCACGTCGGGCCAGAAGCCCATGTCCATCATCCGGTCGGCTTCGTCGAGGACAAACACTTCGACCTTGCTGAAGTCCCCGACACCGCTCCGCATGTGATCGAGCAGGCGCCCCGGCGTGGCGACGACAATATCGACGCCAGCCTCGAGGGCGCGTTCCTGTGGTCCCATTGGCACGCCACCGTAGACGGGCACACTGGCGACTGGGGCGTGATACGCAAACCCCTGAATCTCATCGTCAATCTGCGTCGCCAGTTCGCGGGTCGGCGCCAGAATCAGCGCACGCGTGTGCGTGTGTGAGTCAGTATGCCCGGCAGCCATCAACTTGACCAGAATGGGGAGCAGATACGCGGCCGTCTTGCCTGTGCCGGTTTCGGCGCACCCGATCACGGGGCGGCCCTTCAGGGCATAGGGAAGCACTGCGCTTTGGATAGGCGTGGTCGCCACATATCCACGCTGCGCCAGCGCATCAAGGACCGCAGGCGCCGAGATGAGCGAGGTGAACGGAACCGGGGCCGGATCAAACGGCTCAGATACCCGTGTCGTTGATGCCGCGCGCGGACGCGCAGACGGCCGGGCTGACGGACGTGGGCCGCTGCCCACGCCCTCACCGGACTTCGGACGCCGGCGTCTTGGCCTAGGAGCTTCGGAGTTTGTCGTCAATACACGTTCGTGCGACTTAGCGAGCGCGGAAGGTGATGATGCCACGGGTAGGGTCGTAGGGCGAGATACCCACGGTCACCCGGTCGCCTGGGACGACCTTAATACGGAAGCGGCGCATCCGGCCACTCAACTGGGCCAACACTTCGTGGCCGGAATCCACTTGCACACGATACAGACCGCCGCTATGCACGGCGACCACGGTGCCTTGGACATCAATGAGATCGTCCTTGCTCAAATTCGCAGTCCTTTCAAGCCTGTAAGTATAACCGAACGGAGGGCTGGGCCTTACTTGATGGAGATTCCCGCTGAAAGCAGGACGACCTTTTTACGCTCCCGGCCGGCTGTGACCAGCGTGGGATTTCCAGGTTTTGTGAGGTAAAACCGTAAATCCATCGTGAATGCGATGTGGGCCCAATTGAACCAACGTGCGCCGCCGCCGAAGTTGATCGTCGAACTCCCCTGGCCGTCCGGCACGGCCTCGTCGAGAGACGATTCGAACTTGAACGGCCCTGAACCCACGGTGAGGTAGCTCCACCCGGCGCCCCGACCGAAGTTCAAGGACACCTGGGCTGACAGACTATCGACCCGACGATGCACCACCGGCCCGGCAGGCTCGCCTTGGGCGTCCTTTTTCTGACTCGACGCCGAGCCCAACAGCACTTCGGCGCCGAAACCCACCTTAAAGGATTCACGCCTGATGGGATACGCATGCGCACCGACGACAAGGGCTTTTGCTCGACTCGGCAAGTCTGCGGCTGCCACGCCCAAGTCTCCTGCGGTGATCAGATCCTGCCCCAGAGACGGAAGGCCGCCGCGCACGTCCACCACCAACCATGGAAGAGGCGCGACTGCCACAGGGAT
The DNA here is from genome assembly GCA_013203475.1 of Acidobacteriota bacterium. Taxonomy (GTDB): domain Bacteria; phylum Acidobacteriota; class Vicinamibacteria; order Vicinamibacterales; family SCN-69-37; genus SYFT01. The sequence goes on along the minus strand of JABMNV010000041.1, from coordinate 30,260 downwards.
GACTGAGGGTAGGGTTGGCGGGTCAGGCGTTTGGGCGGCGGCTGGCCCCGCGACCACGACCAATAACGCGACGGCACAGAGCCTTCGGACCACGCGGACTGTCTCAGGCGACATGCCGCAAGCGTACTTCAACTTTGGCGTGACCCTGAAGGTCTTCCGGCAGCTTCCGCTGTAGAGTGTGCGGATGTCTTCACAAGGGACCTTCGTCGCCGTCGTCGTGGGGGCGAAGCCCGAACATGTGGACGGAACGCTTGAGACCGGGCGGGGCCACTAGTGGCCCTGACCTCCACCATGTACAACTTTGATATCGACCTCGCTGACAGCGATCGCGGGGTGTATGAACACCTTGAACTCCGGGTGCCGCGGCACCCATCAGAGTCAGAGGACTACCTGGTCACCCGGGTGCTGGCGTATTGCCTGGAGTATACGGACGGTATTTCGTTCTCCAAGGGGATCTCTGATCCCGACGAACCGACAGTGGCCGTACGTGATCTGACCGGGCGCATTCGGGTGTGGATCGAAGTTGGTACGCCAGATGCGGGGCGTGTGCACAAGGCGGGGAAAGCGGCGGACCGCGTCGCGATCTACACCCACAAGGATCCCGCGCAGATGTTGCGGCTGTGGGCGAACGAACGTATTCACCGCATCGACGCGCTCGAACTCTACCGGATCGACCGAAAACTGCTCGACGGGATGACCACGGCGCTCGATCGACGCATGGCGTTTTCGTTGTCAGTCAACGAGCGCGACCTCTATGTCGCGATTGGGGACCAGATCCTTGAGGGTCGCGTTGAGCGCTTACCCACAGGAATTTGAGAGGCTGAACCAATGCCAGGCCATCAGAGCAGGCGATCGCGCGCCTCCAGCTCCTGCGCTGCCTGCGCGCACGCGTCGGCGCGTTGTTTCTCACGAAACTGGAGCCGACCGCGAACTGCTGCTTAATCACGGTCGGCTGGCTGTTGAGCCTGTGGCAAGCGACAAGGCCTTCTCTCGCTTGGCCAGGCCCTCTGGACCCCAGGACCTCTGGACCCCTATGATTCCCTTTCATGCCTTCTTTGATTTCGATGCTGCAGATTCAGATCGTGCGTGAACTTCAGGGATTTATCCGCGAGGTTGCGGCCTGCGCCGATGATACGTCTCTCTGGGACGTGCGGCCTGGTGTCACCAACTCGGTAGGGAATCTCGCGCTGCACGTCTGTGGGAACCTGCAGCACTTTGTCGGACAGGTGCTCGGCAAGACCGGCTACGCCCGCCAGCGTGACCGCGAGTTCAATCAGCGCGACGGCTCACGCGGCGATGTCGTGGGCGAGTTGCAGACAACCATCGGCATGATGGCCACGGTATTGCCGACATTGTCGTCGACCACATTGGAGTCAGATTTTCCCGAGCAGGTGGGCGGGCAGACGATTAACACCGCGCAGTTTCTGGTGCACCTTGGAGCGCACCTGTCGTTCCACCTGGGGCAGGCCGGTTATCTTCGTCGAGTGATTGCTGGTGAGAATTCCAGTACGGGACCGATGCCGCTGGCGGCCATCGCCCGCCAGGGCTGAGGGCACGCACCAGGCGGCCGCTCGTTGAGGCGCGACGTGATGCTCAGCGACCTCGTGGTGGAACTGGCGCCCGGCTCGGATCCGCCAGACACGCTTTGAGGCGCACGATCGCTTCGTCGAGCGACGTGACGTCGCCATCGAGTTGCAGCTCATACACCGCGTGCAGCAGCGCACCCACGTCTGGCCCCGGTCTGACGCCGAGGGCCAACACATGACGGCCAAGCAAAAATGGCGCTGGCGGCTGGTGTTCCACGCCCAGGGCCTGCGCGCGCTCCAGGAACCAGTCCATCGCCGCGCAATCAAAAGTACCCAGGCGACCGTGACAATCCGCTTTTGCAAACCGTGCGAGTAACTCCGGATTCACTTTCAACGCCAGCCGCCTGAAGGCACCGTCGCTGACCGGCGTCGGCGACTTGAAAAACATCGTCGGTTTCAGGTGGTGAGCCACGATGCCCAGCACGGTGTGGCGGACGTCGTAGCCGCCGATCGTATGAATGTTGAGGCGGTCGAGAAACGCGGTGGCTGGGGCGACACCGGCCTCTTCGTGTCCTTTGGAGCGAATGCGCCCGTCCTCGAATCTCGTCGTGGCGGGTTTCCCCATGTCGTGGCACAGAGCGCTGAGCATCATGACCGCGGCGCGGGGATGATCGAGGCCGTCGAGTCTCGCGCGCGCCTGGTCCACCACCATCAAGGTGTGCACCCAGACATCGCCTTCTGGGTGCCATTCATGTTCCTGCTCGCAGCCAATCAGGGCCTTGAGTTCAGGCCACAGCTGATCGACGACGCCAAGTTCACGCGCCAGCGCCAGGCCGCCTGACGGCTTGTCCGCGCGAAGCAGCAGCTTCTCAACCTCGCCCCAGATACGTTCCGCCGGAAGGTCGTCGAGCGCCAGTGATCGACAGAGGGCCGCCGTGTCCGGGTCAATCGTCAAGTCAAACCGCGCCGCGAATTGAAGTGCGCGCAGGACGCGAAGGCTGTCGTCGGCGAATGTGGTTGGGTCGACCGCCCGCAGGACGCGGGCCTCCAGGTCCCGGGCACCCTGCCACGGATCGATCAGTTCCTCAGTGAGCGGGTCCCACAACATCGCGTTCATCGTGAAGTCGCGGCGTCGTGCCGCCTCAGCAAAGGACAACGTCGGATCGCCCTCCACGGTAAACCCTTTGTGTCCCCGACCGGTTTTCGACTCACGCCGTGGCAGCGAGACGTCCATGTCGCCAACCTTGAAGACTGTGAAACTTTCGCCAACCGTGTTCACCGACCCAAAGGCGTTGAGGAGCTCTTTGAGCGGTTCGGGCGCGATTCCGAACACTTCCAAATCCAGATCCTTGGCTTGCCGACCCAGCAGGCCATCGCGGACCCAGCCGCCGACGATCAACGCGCGTCCGCCGCGTCGCTGCACCGCGCGGGCAATGTCGAGCACCGGCGATGGAGGTGTATTCAGGACCATGACTGAATCTATTATTCACGTACATGAATACCCGCGCGCTTCTTGAGGATCTCGTTTCGGTCAACTCCATGAACCCGTCCTTGGTGCCGGGTGCCCCTGGCGAAGCTGCCGTGGGAGCGGTGGCTGCCGGCGCGCTGCGTACCGCCGGTCTCGACGTTGTTCTGCAGGAGGTCGCACCAGGGCGACCCAACGTCATTGGCGTGCTGGAGGGGCGCGAGCCCGGTCCGACGCTGATGTTCTGCGGTCACCTCGATACGGTGGGTGTGGCCGGGATGATCGATCCCTTTACTCCTCGGGTGACGGATGGCCGGCTGTATGCCAGGGGTGCGCAGGACATGAAAGGCGGCGTCGCGGCGATGATTGCCGCCGCGGCGGAACTGGCGAGCGGCTGGACGCGCGGTCGGCTTCTGGTCGCGTGTGTCGTCGATGAGGAGTACACCAGCCTTGGAGCCGATGCGCTGGTGAAGGAGTGGACGGCGGATGCCGCAATTGTGACCGAGCCAACCGACTTGGCGCTGGCGATCGGACACAAGGGGTTCGCGTGGTTGGAGGTGGTCACGACCGGCCGCGCCGCGCATGGGAGTCGCCCCGCCGAGGGACGTGATGCCATCGTTGACATGGCCCGTGTGCTGATGGCGCTTGAAGCGAAGGACCGTGAACTCCAGGCCCGCCTGCCCTCTGCGTATCAAGGAACCGCGTCGCTACACGCGTCGATCATCGCGGGAGGACGCGAACTCAGTGTCTATCCCGATCGCTGCACACTGCAGTATGAACGGCGCACCGTATCAGGCGAGGATGACCGCGTCGTGTCCGGGGAAGTCGGTGTGATGCTGGCGAACCTCCGGGCGGCGGATGACTCTTTTCGGGGTGACGTCAGACTGCTGACCTCGCGCGCGCCCTACCGCCTCGATCCGAGCGCAGCGCTGCCAGTGGTACTGGGGCAGGCGCTTTCGGCACATGGGTTGTCACCCAAGCCGACAGGTATGTCGTTCTGGACCGATGCGGCGATTCTGGCTGGTGCAGGCATTCCATCGGTCCTGTTCGGCCCCGGCGGGGCCGGCCTTCACAGCGTGGAGGAGTACGTGAATCTCGCGGATGTCGATATCTGCCGCGACGTGCTGGTGGCGACGACACGAGCGATGCTGGCGTGAGCCCCTGGCACGCCCCCGGCCCTCAAGATCCCTCTGATCAGGACCAGTCTCGGCACTGTGTCAGGTTCCCGCGGCGGCCGTTGGTGAGTTGGTAGGTGATGCCCTGCGGGTCCTTGGCCCTCCACGACGACACGCAATGTCATGGCGTCGTTCACGACGCTTCCGCTATAGGTGGCCTGCTGACCGCGCGCCGGACGGTCCTCTCGTGACGGCCCACTTCGCTCAGCCACAAACGTGCCTGTCGCCTCAAGACCTTTGAGGCCACGGCCGTCGATCGTGGTGAACCCTGTCGGCGCAGGGATTCATTGGTCCTGACGGTATTCGACGGCAGTGGCACGGTGGTGTATCAGACGAGCGGACCGTTGGCCGGCGGCAACCTTCAGGCCGCGCAGAAGTGAATCGCGACTGTGCGGCGGCTTGAGAACCCTCGCATCCGGGAAATTCTTCTCGCCGACCCCGTGTGGTCGGCGTATGGCCTTGCCGACCTGCGCGTCGACTTAATGCCGTCCCGCCGTGGAGGCGCACTATGCTGGCGCCGACCGTCGGGCCATGGTGCGCATGTCTCTGGGCCCGAACGTGGCGCTGGGCCCTGTTGGGCATCGGCTGCTCCATCTCGGGCCGTCTGATGTACCTGCAATCGAGTCGCTGATCGCGCAGAGCGGCTCCTTTGCTCCCGACGGGTTCGCCTCCTATCAGGTGGCGGATGGTTTGTTCTTCGGCATCGCGGATGACTGCGGTGGGTTGGCGGCCGTGGGTGGCACCCACATTCTGAATACCGAGGAGGGGGTGGCGGCCATCGGCAACGTTTGCACCCATCCTGACTTCCGGGGACGCGGCTACGCCAAGGCCATCACGACCGAAATCGTGTCGCAGTTGCGATCGGCTGGTGTTCCCGTGATTGTGCTAAATGTGATCCACGAAAATCGTACCGCCCGGCGACTGTACGAGTCGCTTGGCTTTGTGGAACACTGCTCGTTTGTTGAGGGAATAGTCGCGAGGCGTCGTTCTACGTTCCTTTGTCGCTCAGAATACTCCCGACGATAAACGCCACGTTTGCCGGGCGTTCGCCGAGTCGGCGCATGAAGTACGGAAACCACTCAGTGCCAAAGGGGATGTAGACCCGGAACGGGTGGCCCGCTTTACTCAGGGACGACTGCATGTCGCGACGAATGCCGTAGAGCATCTGGAACTCGTAGCGGTCTTTCGAGATACCGCTGGCCGTCGCAAATGCCGTGGTCGCCTCGATCATGGCCGGGTCGTGCGTGGCGATCGCCGGGTACGTCCCGTGCGTGAGCAGGAGTTGCATTTGTTCGACAAAGGCCGCGTCCACCTCGGACTTTTGCTGAAACGCGACCGACGCGGGTTCCCGGTAAGCACCCTTGACCAGGCGCACGCGTGCGCCCAGCGTGTTCAGGCGCCTGACGTCGTCGGTCGACCGACGCAGGTACGACTGGATGACGACCCCGGCGTTGCGGTACCCGATGTTCCACAGTGTTTCGAACGTGTCCAGCGTACGGTCGGTGTATGGCGAGTCTTCCATGTCGATGCGAACAAAGAAGTCAGCCTTGGCCGCGGTATCGAGAATGCGGCGCAGATTATCAATGCAGGTCGCCTGGTCGATGTCCAGCCCCAGTTGGGTGAGTTTGAGTGAGATGTTGCGTCCGACCCCGGCCTGCCCGATGGCCTCCACCACGTCGAGATAGCTGCGCGTGGCTGACCGCGCCTCGTCGGGCGAGGCCACACTTTCGCCGAGTAGGTCCATGGTGATTAGTAGACCCTGCTGTTCCACCTCGCGGGCAGCCTCAAGCGCCTCGCTGACCTGTTCGCCTGCGATGAATCGCCGCGCGAAACTTTGTGGAGTGCGCATGCCGTATTTCGACGCCATCGACTTGAGCCTGGCACTACCTGCGAGAATAGAAAACGCCGCTTTGGGGAGCGCAGCAAACATCGGGTCACTAGTGTATAACCAGCAGAGGAACCGTGTTCGTTCGGGAAGGAGCCTCCATCGTGTCTGTCCAGATTCGATTTCTCAACATGCGCCGGACCGCGTCCGTTGAACAGGAAATCACGACTCGCGTCGATGAGTTGCGTGCGCTACATGGCCGACTCATTGGTTGTTATGTCTCGGTGGAGATGCCACACAAGAGTCACCAGAGTGGCAACACCCTTGAGGTTCGAGTCTCGCTGGCTCTGCCGGGGGAACTTGTCGTCATTCGCAAGTCGTCGTCTGCGGCGCCGGCGACGGCCGTGCGCCAGGCGTTTGAAGCCCTCAGGCGGCGGTTGCGGAAGGTGACCGGCAAGCGCATCGCCGCCCGCAAGCCGCGCACGCCACGTGTCAGGTGAGTCGAGGCGCGAGCGCTCCGGCGACGGCCTCGAGCAGCCTGCGGTCGGCGTCGCCGAATGCGGCAGGTTGGTCCGAGTCGATATCCAGTTCGCCGAGCACTCGTGTGCCGTCCATGATCGGCACGACGATCTCTGACCGTGTCTCGATTGAGCACGCCAGGTAGCGTGCATCACTCGTGACGTCGTCCACGATGATCGTGGCCTGCTCAGAAGCGGCCGCGCCACAGATGCCCTGGCCGACCGGAATGCGCGTGTGCGGTGACGGCTTGCCAAGGTAGGGGCCGAGCACCAGTTCGTCTCCCTCAAGCAGGTAGATGCCGACCCAGGTGTAGTGAGCCACACGCGCCTTGAGCAGTGCGACGGAGGCGGTCATGGCCGCGATGTTGTCCGGAGCGTCGGCAACGGCGCGCGTGATTTCAGCAAGCCATACGGTGTCGTCTCGCACAATCGTGTCGTCTGGCAAAATCGTGTTCTCCGTCCCTGAGTTCTAGTCCCTGGCTTCTATCCAAAACACGGTCAGTCCGGCCAGGAGCGTGAGCGCCATCAGGCCGTTAGACAGCCCATGCAGCCGTCCGAATTCCGTTTTGCGAGGGTCCGTCGCGGCCAAGGAGGCGATCGTGCTGTCGGCCTCGGTGCGAATGGCATCAATCCTGGGTGCGAGGACCAGGCCCGCGTAGGTACTGGCGACCAACATCCCGACGACCAGCCACCCCTGCACGGCGAGTCGACGCGGACGAGGGCCCAGGGCGGCCCGCGTACCCAGCAGCGCCAGCAGTCCAACTCCCAGCAGCCAGGCCAGATGCTGAAATCGAAGAAAAATTTCGCCGAAGACCAAGCCAGCAAGCGTGCGGCCTTCCAGGGGAACCGCCGATTCAAGGACGTCGAAGACCGCAGGGGCGGCGACGAGACCCAGCGCCGAGAGGCCACCGATCCAAAGTGCCACAAGGGCAAGCGACGCAACACGGAGCACAGGCACTCCCGCGATTATGGCACGTCCGCTCCCAGTCCAAAGGCGCCGCAAAACCGTCGCGGGTACAGTAAACTGGCGAACCTAAGGCATGACTCCACCATCCAACACGGTTCTCCACAACCTCGCGACTCAACTCCGCATCGATTCGGTGCGTTCCACGACGGAGGCTGGGGCAGGACATCCGACCACGTGCCTCTCGGCAGCCGAGATTCTGTCGGTGCTGTTTTTCGACGAACTGCGATTCGATCCGAAAGACCCCCAGCATCCTGAAGCCGACCGGTTCGTTCTGTCGAAGGGGCACGCCGCGCCAATCTTGTACGCGGTCTGGGCGGCCGCGGGCGCGTTTCCGCGGGAAGACGTGATGCAATTGCGCAAAATTACATCCGATCTTGAGGGCCATCCCACACCGCGTTTGCCGTTTGTTGATGTGGCCACTGGTTCGCTGGGACAGGGACTGGCGGCTGCAGTGGGCATGGCGTTCAATGCGCGCCGCATCGGGTCCGATTACCGCACGTACGTGTTGTTGGGCGACGGTGAGACGGCTGAAGGGTCGGTGTGGGAAGCGGCCCAGATCGCGGCGAATTATCAGCTCGACAATTTATGCGCCATCACCGACGTCAACGCGTTTGGACAAAGCCGCCCCACCCAGTGGGCCCACGATGTCGAAGCGTTTGCCGTGCGGTATCGCGCCTTCGGTTGGCACACGGTCACGGTAGATGGTCATGACATCGCCGCATTGCGTGCGGCCCTGGCTGAAGCCCGCGGCATGACGGGGCGTCCGACAATGATCGTGGCGTCCACGTTGAAGGGCAAAGGCGTGAAGCTGTTTGAGGACAAGGACAACTGGCACGGCAAGGCGCTCAAGAAAGGCGCGGAGGCTGACGCAGCGATTGCCGAGCTCGAGGCGCAGTACATCGAGACTCAGGATTCCCCGCCAACCATCACCGCGCCGGAGTCACGACGCGCCGAAGGGCCACTGCCCGACTTCGTGTCGGAGATTGCGGCTCCGGCGTACACGCTGGGCCAAATGGTCGCGACCCGAGAAGCGTACGGCACGGCGTTGGCAGCCCTCGGCGCGGTGGACGCGCGTGTCGTGGCGCTGGATGCGGACGTGAAGAACTCGACTTTCAGTGATCGTTTCGAGCACGTGTTCCCGGAACGGTTCTATCAGTGCTTTATTGCCGAGCAGGCCATGATTGGAGCCGCCATGGGGCTGGCCAGTCGCGGTGCCATCGCCTTCCCCTCAAGCTTCGCGTGTTTCCTTGAGCGCGGTGCTGACTTCATTCGCATGGCCGGCATTTCGATGCTGAATATCAAAGTGTGTGGCTCACACGCCGGCATTTCGATTGGTGGAGACGGCCCTTCGCAGATGGCACTTGAAGACCTGTCGATGGCACGTGGTGTCCCAAACTGCACGGTGTTGTATCCGTCCGATGCCGTCTGTGCGGAGCGCCTGGTTGCTCAGGCCGCGGCCACGCCAGGGCCGGTCTACATTCGCAGCTCCAGGCCGAAGACCCCTGTTATTTACAGCAACGACGAGATGTTCCCCGTGGGTGGATCGAAAGTGGTGCGGCAGTCCGACCACGATGTGGCCACCGTGGTTGGCGCTGGCGTGACCTTGTTTGAAGCACTCAAAGCCCACGACCTTCTGGCCGCCGACGGCATCGCGATCCGCGTGCTCGACGCGTACTCGATTCAGCCCGTCGACCGTGTTGGGCTTATCACGGCCGGTAAGGCCGCTGGTGGCCGAGTGATCACGGTGGAGGATCACTATTCAACCGGGGGCCTGGGCGATGCTGTGTCCGAGGCGGTGTGGGATCAGGGCTTTACCGTCGAGCGTCTCGCCGTGCGCGAAATTCCCAGAAGCGGCGAACCCGACGAACTGCTCGAGCGCTACGGTATCTCCGCCAATGCCATCGTGGCGGCCGTCAAGCGCAGCCGTTCGTAGCTTCTGGGCGTGCTCGCGACCCTTTGAGCCGAGTCCCTACAGCCTGGTGACGAGAAAGACCACGGCCGTGCTGGCCAGGGCCACCAGGCCGGCGTACGACAGCCAGATCAGGGTTTTGCCAGGCCGATGCTCCGCAGGCATGTTGCCGCCCAGAATGACTCTGAGGTTGAGATACCCGAGAATCGGAGCGGTCAGGAACGAGACGATTGTGGCGAAGTCGACCATGGCCGTCAGGCTGCTCGCCACAAATGCCACGATCAGCACCGTCACCAACCCCAACACCGCTCCCGAGGCCCAGTAGACCGGCCCGGTATCGCTGCCACCTGACCCAATAGCGTCCGACCGCAAGACCGCCCATGATCGGGCGATCGCGCGCGGAAACCCGTCAATCACGGTCAACGCCGTTGAGAACATCGTGGTCAACACGGCGACCAGAACGAGCGGCCGTGTCCACGCGCCGAGTGTGGCGCTGTAGAGATCCACCAATTGTAGAGAGAACTGTGTGCCGGCCGCACTGAAGGACGTCCCTGATCCGTACATCACGCCGGCGCCGAGCATCAGGAAAACAAACGCCAGCACGCCCGTCGCGATATACCCCACGCGGAAGTCGAGCACGGCGTGCGCCACCGACGCCCGCGTCCCCATGTCGCGGTCCTTGGCGAGTGTCCACACCGAACTCCACACCGAGATGTCGATGGCAGACGGCATCCAGCCCGCCAGGGCGAGGAGAAAGGCGAGTGGTACGCCGGCCGAGGCCGGAGGCCACAGTGCGAGCGTCGAGAAGTCGGCACGAGGCGCCACGAGCGCGGCCGCCCAGATCGTCGAAATCGTCAGCAGCGTCAGAATGACTTTGGTGGCCAGATCCAGTCCGCGAAACTTGCCGACTCGCAAGACGCCTGCGCACACCAACACGACCAGTGCCGCGACCCAGGGAAGGTCCCACGGCAGACCGAAGGTGGTCTTGACCAGAAACGACGTGAACAAGACGATCGCGCCCTGGACAATCGCCGCGGTCGAGAGCGTGATCCCCAGATACAACCACAGCGCCCATCGTCCGATGCGTGCGTACCCCTCAACCAGACTCTCACCGGTCGCCGCGGCGTAGCGCGGACCGTATTCGAAGAACGGATATTTCAACACCAGCGCCAGAAGAATCACCCCCGCAAGCGCGAAACCGGCATCGGCACCGGCACGCGTGGACTGGACAAGGTGAGACACGCCGATGGCGGCGGCGGCCCACAACAGGCCCGGTCCAAAGGCCGTCCAGAAGGTGGCAGTTCGAATGCGATTGGACATGATGGGTCGGGAGTGTACTCCACGTCGGGTATCATCGCGCCATGCTGAAACATGGATCACTACTTCGATGGACAGTGGCAGCGGGCGTCGCAGTTGCGCTGGCATCCACGGTTCTTGCGATGTCCTCCCAGCAGACCACGGCCGCCCCGACCGGTGTGCGTGAGGCGGCGTGGGCGCCGGACGGTCGCCGACTGGTCGTCTCGTGGCTCGACGAAATCTGGACCATGACGCCCGAGGGCAGGAACGAGCGTCGGGTGGTGCGCGGCCGCGGCGATTGGGTGGGTGAACGAGATCCTGCATGGTCACCAGATGGCCGTCAGATAGCTTTTGCGGCCGATCGTGCCGGGGCCTACGACCTGTACGTCGTGCCCGCATCCGGTGGTGTGGCTCGCCGGGTCACCGCGCTTGACGGGGACGAGCGGTGGCCGTCGTGGACGCAGGATGGGCGCCTGGTCTTTTCTCACCGAACGCTTCCGGACGGGTGGCAACTGCACGTCACCGCGGTCGACGGGACAGGCGCAGTCGAGACGCTCACCCCAGACGCGGCGGCCGAGTGGCAGGCCCAGGTCTCGCCTGATGGCCGACGGCTGGTGTTCATGTCCGACCGTGACCGCGAATCTGATGATGCCGCGGATGTGTTCGTACGCGATCTGACAGGTGGCGATCTCGTCCGGGTGACACGCGGCTCTGGCGCAGAGCAGTTCCCCGCCTGGGCTCCAGACAACCGGCGCGTGTCATTCACGGCGTCTCGGGCAGGGCTGGGGACCGGCGTCTTTGTGGCCGAGTTACCGAATCCCGATGCATCCGTCGACGACGCCTCGCCCCAGTTCGGGGGAGGCGGGGGCGGCCGTGGTCGAGGGGGTGGCCGTGGCGGCGCGGCCGCCAACGCCGGGCTCCCGCTCACACTTGCGTCGCGCCGCGCTGGAGTGGCCGCGTGGTCGCCCGACGGCCAGACCCTGGTCATTGCAACGGTTTCCACGGCGGTCGCCGGCTACAACGGCAATCCCGACCGCAATGACGATGACGCTCCGGCCGCGTTCGCAGACGAGGGAGCCCAGCAGTTGTGGCGCGTGGCCGCACCGCGCCCTGTGGACGCACAGGCCCGGGCGATTGCGGCGCCTTCGCCAGCGGCTGGCCGCTGGGTCAGCCAGTTCGATCGTGTATGGCAGACCCTCAAGTCGCTCTACTACGAGACGGGCGAATCGTCTGTTGTATGGGACACGCTGCGGGCCACGCATCGGCCCGCGGCACTCGCGGCAACGTCCGCAACTGAGCTCGAGGCGGCCGTGGATGCCCTGGTGGAAGCTCAACCGCTCATCAAACCGGCCGTGGAATCCACGCTGGGGGTCGTGGCGTCAGGTAACCCGCTGGCATCGGCCGCGGGGGCGCGGATGCTTGCCAAGGGTGGCAACATCGTGGACGCCATTGTGGCCACGTCGTTTGCCCTCGGCGTGGTCGAACCGGATGCGTCTGGTCTGGGTGGCGACGGGCAGGCGATTCTCTTTCTCAACGGCATGTCCGAGCCGGTGGTCATCGAATACAAGGACATGACACCGATGCACGCGACCGGGGACAATCCAAAAATCTTTCGCGATGGCCAGCGCACGGCCGCAGACGGGCCGTCAGTCGCGAATATTCCTGGTGTTGTGGCAGGGATGGATCTGCTGTTCCAAAAGTACGGGAGCAAGAAGGTGACGTGGGCCGAGATACTTGAGCCTGCGATCGAACTGGCCGAACAGGGCTTCATTCTCGACGAGGCGTTGCCAACCACGGTCGCCGTCGGCCGAGCGGGTTTTGAGAAGTACCCGGAGGCCGCGAAAATTTATCTGCCGAACGGAGAGCTTCCCAAGGCGGGGGATCGGTTCATCAATGCCGATCTGGCTGAGACCCTGAAGGTGTTGGCGAAAGAAGGCGGACAGTCGTTTTATCGTGGATCGATTGCGCAGCGCATCGCGGCTGACATGGCGGACAACGGCGGGATCATTGGGCTCGAAGACCTGGCCCAGTATCGAGCCATGGAGCGGCAACCGTTGGAAGGCACCTTCCGCGGGCACAAGGTATTTTCGGTGCCACCGCCCGTGTCGAATGGGCTGCAGATGATCGAGACGCTGCAAATTCTCGATGGATACACGCCGAAGCCGGGCGCGACCTACGCCAACGACGCCGACTATTTTCATTACGCCATCGAAGCGTGGCGCGTGCGCGATGGGGGCGCCCGGATTGCTGATCCGGAACGTTGGCCCATCGATCTCGGAGACCATCTGCTGAACAACCATGCCCTCGATCGATTCAACCTGATCAAACCGGGTGCCGTCTATGTGCCGCAGCAAGGCGGGCGTGGACGTGGCGGCGGGCCGTTGCCGCCACTCAACGACTTTGCCCTGTTCGACCAGTCAGTGGCCGACGGCACGGCCGGGCCGGAGACGCAGACCGGGACCACGTCGTTTGCCGCCGCCGACGTGGAGGGCAATATGGTCGCGGTCACGCAGACGCTCTCGACGTGGGGCGGAAATTTCTACGTGTCAAAGGGATTGGGGTTTTTGTACAACGATCACTTCCGTGGCGGTCGACCCGGGACCGGGTTTGGTTCCCTGTTGCCCCTCACGCGGTCGTCATCGACCAGTGTGCCGACGTTGGTGTTCGCGCCAAACGGGGTCGATCCGGGGCGATACGGCATTCCAGGGTTCACCCCGAGGTTGGCCGTGGGTGCGGCCGGCAATGCGTGGATTCCGGCGTCCGTCTACAACATCATTCTCAACGTGGTCGACGGACACATGGGGGCTCAGCAGGCGATCGAAGCTCCCCGTTTTCTGGTCGGCAACGGGCCAGGCGGTGTCTCGCGTGTGCAGATTGAGGACCGCATTCCCCGGTCGGTACTGGCTGAACTGGAGGCCCGCGGACATACGTTCGCCAAAGTCGGTCGCAAGGGCGAGGTGAAGTACGGCTATGCGGCGGTGGCGTTGGTCAACGCGGCCAAAGGCACGGTTGAGGGGGGCGCGGAACCGCGTCGGTCACACGGTGTCAGATAACGGAGCAATAGGCGGCAGCGACTTCTTGTGCTCGGACGCCCGCTGGAGTCGGTCAATGCGGTCGGCGGTCGCCTGAGGGACCGCAGACGGCCCATCAATCAGATACGTTTCGAGGGCTTCGTATGTAAAGCCCATCTCGGCTTCGTCGGTCTGGCCAATCCACAGGCCTGCCGACGGGGCCTTGTTGATGACCGACGCTGGCACACCAAGTTCATGCGCCAGTGAATACACCTCGCTCTTGAGGAGGGCGCCGATCGGCAGTACGTCGCAGCCGCCGTCGCCGTATTTTGTGTAGTACCCGAGCGTGATTTCGCTGCGATTGCCCGTGCCGGCCACCAGATAGTTGACGGAGTTGGCGACAAAGTAGAGAGAGGTCATCCTCAGTCGGGGCTTGATGTTGGCGTCGGGCATCTGTTGCTTGATGTCCACCACGTGGACAGACTGAGGCAATCCCTTGAGCGCCGTCTGCAATTCACCGGTCAACGCGTCAAACGTGTCCGACAGGTCGACGCGGGCTGTCGGAATGCCGAACGCCTTGGCCAGCAGTTGTGCATCCGCCTCATCCTGCGCGTGGCTGTAGCAGGGCAGGATGACACCAAGCACCCGATTGGGCGTCGCCATCTGGCACAACCGTGCGACCACGGCGGAGTCGATGCCGCCGCTCAGACCAAAGACAAATCCATGCGCGCCGGCGGCACGTGCACGATCTCGTAACCATTGGGACAGGACATCTGCGCGTTTCGAAGACATGGTGCTCCGATCTTACAGGGAGACAGCTATTGGTTTCTGTCGATGAGGTTTCCCAGTGCCTCTGCGGCCGGCGAATCGGGCCACAGTGGAAGGGGGGCAGCGGTGTAACTGGCGTGCGCGAGTTCCCCTTGGAAAAACACGACCTCGCTGGCCATCCAGGCCAATTTTGCTCCCACGCGGCACAACAGATAGACCTGAGTCAGCAGGAACGCCAGGCCGACGGAGGCCGACGCGGCGGGCGCAAGAACGTACCACAGGCCCACGATGAGCAACGTGGCCAGCGCGTTCAGCAGATACAGGCCCAGTGCCCGGAGCGGGCGGCGACGCAGGAATCGCATCGACGCGGCCAGCGCACCGATCATGCTGCGGCGATCCTCGACAACCGCGCGGACCTTCGCGTAGTCGACCACGATGTTGACCATGGCGAGCGCGCCGACAAACACCAGGTACAGGGCGATGCGCAGCAGGATGGCGTCACGTTCCGACGTGAGATCCCGTGTCCAGCGGTTCCAGATCGTGCCGAACAGGAACGGGTGAAGCCAGGCAAAGAGTGCCCAATATGCCGCAGCAACGATCAGGCCCAACCTGATGAAGCGAACAAAATAGACGCCGCACGCGGCGAAGAAGGCGGCGGTGCGGATCGGGCGCGCCCGCGCGAAGCGATCGAGGATCCCACCGGCAAGGAAGATCCACAACATCATCGACGCGGCCGCGGCGGCGGCCACTGTCGGTGGCAGCGACGCACCATCGAGGAAATCGCTGGCGATGGACATCGTCCCGCCAAAGCCGAGAATCTCGTGGGTCAACGTTCGGCCCAGGCCTTGGGCCTGCGCACCAAATTCGGCCACCCATCCCGCATCCCAGCCACGGGCGGCGCGTTCGGCCACGACGCTCGAGCCCAGGTGCTCGGTGAGCATGCCGCGGAGCGCCACGCCCAACGGCAGCGCCAGCGTGAACATGGCCGCAAGCACTCCAAGCGTGATGGCCGGGGCTCGGACGGTCCGTTGCCAGCCCACGATGAACGCCCCGACGGCCGTCGCGCGTGGCCTGCCGGCGCCGCTAGGAGAAGAAGGCATACGTCAGCATCACTTCCTGCAGCCAGCCCATCCAGCGGAGCGACCACTTGCGGGACGCTGCCGCCGCTTGCGGCGCGGCGGTCCACGAATTGTTGGTGTAGTTCAGGTCCAGCATCAGCACCCGCTCAGGATCAACTTCCACTCGAACAAGTCTCGATGAGACGACGCCCGTGACGGCCTTCCATCGGTCCTTGCCGTCCCAGTGCACCGTATCGGATGTGCCGTCTTCATAGGTGCGGCGGAGGGTGACAGGAAAGACCCCCTCTTCCAGTCGTCGGATCACGGCCACCGTGTCATAGCCGTCGTCGACCGGCGTGTTGGTCACCTGTGTCACGGCATAGTCGAACGCGGCACTGCTGCGGACGGTGGCATCAAAAAACCACGTCAGGTCCTGGCTTGAGACCTCGTTGGCGAGCGCGAAGAACTCCTCGGGTGTGGGATGTCGGAAACGGCCGCGGGAAAAGTACGTCGCCAGAATGCGCTGCATCGTGTCCCACCCGAGATAACGTTCCAGCGTGGTCAACCAGAGCGCCGTCTTGTTGTAGGACATCTGGCTCGCCGTGCCGGGCCAGTATTGCCAGGTCGGCGTGGATTGCACGTCAGATGAGGCAACCGGTCGATACGCATTGAGCCGGTTGCCATCGACGGCGCGTGACCACGGCACGTCCGTGAACGCCCAGGCGGCCAGTCCACCAAAATACCGTTCGACGGTGACAAATCGGTTCGGCCACTCGGTGTCCATCGCTCTGGCGGTTGCGTAGGTGTTGAATCCTTCGTCCATCCACGCCTGTTCGAATTCGTTGGTGGCGACGATGCCGTGCCAGAACTGGTGACCTGCCTCATGCACCGTCACACTCTCGGGTTGTGCTCCTCGGCTGGGAACGACAATTCGCGTGCCCGCGGTGAACAACATCGGGTATTCCATCCCGCCCGTTGACCCGCCTTGCGCGCCAGCGTTGACGACCGTGACCGGGTCAACCACCGTGATCTGGGAGTAGGGATAGGCGCCGAACCAGTTGCCGTAGTGTTTCAGAGCTGCCCGTGTGGCCGCGAAATGACGGTCGGCTTGTACGACATGTTCGGGCTGCAGAAGCAGGCGCATCGCGACGGTGGGCAAGTCTGGCTGTTCGAAGACCTCTGTGCGTTCGATGAAGTCGGGGCTGGTCGTCCAGGCGAAGTCGTGGACGTCATCGGCCACAAAGTGATGGGCGGCGTCCTCGTCGTTCTCTGGCCGCACGGCTGCGGCGACACCGGTCGCGCCGACCACCCAGCCCTTGGGGACGGTGAGCGTGACGTCATAGGTGCCGAAGTCCGAAAAGAATTCCGTCGCGGCATGAAACTGGTGAGCGTTCCACTCGCCGGAATCTTGAAAGACACCGAGCTTCGGGAACCACTGGGCGATGAAATAGTACTGGCCGAGGCGACCCGTGCGCGCGAATGTGCGGGGGACACGGGCGGTCCAGGCGACATCAATTTCCAGAGTCTCGCCAGGCAGGACTGGTGTGTCGAGTGGCACGGACAACACCGTCCGGTCATCCGGATTCCCATCGTCGGGTGAAACAAACACGGCGCCGCTACGCAGTTCGGTGCCTCTGGCCCTGATCGAGACCAGCTCGATCTCGCCCCGGTCGTCGGCAGGGCGGCGGGCCAGAGCCGGATTTCTCCCCAGTCGCTGTTCGCGCATCCAGGAGGACTTCGAGTCGCGCCACGCGTTCCAGTAGAGGTGGAAGCGCAGGTCGACGGCCGGGGACGTGGTGATGTTACGCCACACGATGCGGCCCGACCCGGCGATGGTGTGGGTATCGGGATCCAGAGTGGCCAGCAACTGGTACGACGCGTTCCTGGGCGACCGCGCCAGCGGGGCGCCCGTCTGTTCGAATCCAGCCGGCCGGGCGACAAGCAGCAGGGTGGCGGCAACCAGAGTCCAGAAGGGAAGGCGACGCATAGCTGGCAGGATCCTATCGCATTACAATGAGAGCTTTACTCGGAGAGTCATATATGGCCATCAAGGTATTACATATCGGGTTAGGCCCCATCGGGGCCGGGGTGGTTCGCCAGGTGGCGACCCGCAAGGGATTCAAGATCGTCGGCGCGGTCGATATCGATCCGGCGAAGGTGGGCAAGGATCTCGGTGAGATTTGCGGAGTGGGTCGCAAGCTGCGGATCAAGGTGACGTCCGATATTGCGAAGGCGATCAAAGCCACAAAGCCGGATGTAGCCGTGTTGTGCACGAATTCGTCACTCAAAGCGGTGGTCGGGCAGTTCGAGGCTGTGCTGAAGCTACGCGTGCCGATCGTATCGACGACCGAGGAATTGGCATACCCCGTCAAGAGCAACGCGGCCGCGGCGCGCAAGATTGATCGGCTGGCGAAGAAGGCGAAGGTCGCCGTGTTGGGCACCGGCGTGAATCCCGGCTTCGTGATGGACGCTCTCCCGATCGCCCTGACCGGCGTCTGCGAGAGCGTGACGGGCATTGAGATTGATCGCGTACAGGATGCGCGTGTGCGTCGTCTGCCGTTTCAGCAGAAGATCGGCGCTGGCCTGACCCGCGCGCAGTTCATGGCGAGGGTCAAGGCCGGTACCGTTCGGCACGTGGGCCTGGCCGAGTCG
The DNA here is from genome assembly GCA_013203475.1 of Acidobacteriota bacterium. GTDB lineage: Bacteria > Acidobacteriota > Vicinamibacteria > Vicinamibacterales > SCN-69-37 > SYFT01. The sequence continues at coordinate 12,090 of JABMNV010000041.1, read as the reverse complement.
ATCACGATGATCGCCGATGCTTTCGGTTGGAAGCTCGACAAGGTGACTGACATCATCAAGCCGAAGATGACCACGGAGGCCGTCACCAGCGAGTTCATGACAGTCGAGCCCGGGTTGGTGTGTGGGTTGATCCAGGACGGCATCGGCTACCAAAAGGGGAAGGCCATCATCACACTGCACATGGAGGCCTACCTTGGGGCACCCGAGTCGTTTGACGCCGTGCGCATCAAGGGCAACCCTGCGCTGACGATGAAGATCGCCGGCGGCGTGCATGGCGATGTGGCCACCGCCTCGATCACGGTGAACTCCATCCCGAAGGTCATGTCCGCGGCCCCAGGCTTGCGCACGATGCGCGACATGGTGTTGCCGTCGTACTTCGGCGGCAAGTAGACGCCGGCCGGTTCAGGCCGGCGTTTTGAGCGCGTGCACCAGCGCCTCGACCAAGCCGTCCACGGTAAACGTCTGCGCCACAATCGGTGCGGTCACCCCGATGGCTTCGGCCGCGGCCGCAGTCACTGGCCCCATCGTGACCACGACCGTGGTGTTGAGCAGGTCCGCAGCCTGTTCTCGGCCGATGAGGTCGGCAAATCGCTCGACCGCAGTGGGCGAGGCGAACGTGACCGCGTCGATGCTGCCATCCAGCAACTGACGATAGAGTTCTTGCGACGCTGCCGACTCTGGTGCGCTGGCCACTGTGCGATAGGCCACGAGGTCCTGGACGTCAACCCCGCGTGCCCGAAGCGCTCCGGCCAGACCGTCTCGGGGGTCTTCGGCGCGGCCATGTTCCGGCCGAATCACCAGCACCCGCGACTCCGCCAGGGGCCCATGCGCAGCCAGTGCCTGGCAGGTCGCCTCTTCTCCGATCTCGGGCACAATGACGTCAGGCACAAGGCCGGCCATGCGCAATTGATCCGCAGTCGATGGTCCGACGGCGGCCACTTTGACTCCGCCGAGGGCTCGAAGATCCCTCGTCCCGGTCAGCAGTGCCTTCAGGAATCGATGTGCCGCGTTGGCTGATTCACAGACGACCCACTGAAACTGCTGCACTGTGGCGACGGTACGTTCGATGGCCTCGGGGTCGTCCGCCGGAATCAGTCGGAACGTCTGGGCCTCGAGCGCCTGACCGCCCAGACTCTCGATCTGGTCGGACAAGTCGCGCGCGCGCTCTCGCGACCTGGTCACGACGATGCGGCGACCGAAGAGCGGGCGTTCATCGAACCAGCGAAGGTGGGCGCGCAGTCCGGTGACGTCACCCACGATCAGCAGCGCGGGGGTGCTATCGGCGCCCTCGGCCTCGAGTTGATCGGCCAACTCGCCCAGTGTGCCCGTGAGCGTGCGCTGGGAAGCGAGCGTCGCGTCGTAAATGAGCGCGGCGGTATGCGTGACGGCGCGACCGCCGGCGACGAGCTTGCGCAGGACTTCAGCCGCCTGACGCCCTGTGGCATAGGTGGCCACGGTGCCATCGAGCGAGGCCAGCGCCGGCCAGCGTACGTTCGGAGCACTCTCGCCGGTGTGTTCGTGACCTCGGAGCAGGACGAGTGCGTCGTGGCCCCAAGGATAAGAAATCGGCACACCCGCATAGGCCCCGCCCAACGCAATCGGTACGCCGGGGACAACCTCGAACGGGAGTCCCTGCTCGTGGAGGAACAGGGCTTCCTTCGCCCCGCTTCCAAAGAGGAACGGGTCGCCCCACTTCAATCGGGCAACGAGGCATCCCTCGCGCACCTTGTCGGCCACAAGCATGGCAATGGCGTCCTGGGCCATGTTGCCTTCGGCCGGTGCTCCGACTTCGATGCGTTCGGCGTCGGGACGCGCCAAGCGAAGCATGTGGGCCACGGCGCGGTCGTAGACGACCACGTCGGCGTCGGCGAGCACACGCAGGCCCCGCGTGGTCAGGAGGCCCGGATCTCCGGGCCCGGCGCCAATGAAAATGGCTCGGCCCCGTGGGGTCTGCGGCGTGGTGGTCATGGTGTGGGGCTTCGTAGGGGTGTGGGCAGGCGCTCGGGCAGGCGTCTTGGGACCGTCGGAGCAAAGTAGCCGCGTTTGGCTCGCGCCGCTGTCTTCGGTCGGTCAACTTTTACGACGATGGCGCGCCACGCGCCATCGCGTTTGAGATTCTTCGACGTATAGCCAATCGAATACTGATTGGCTAACTCGTCAGCGATCTGCTGATAGACGGCCGGCAACTCAAGGATGTCTTCGACAAAGAACGCCCGGCCGCCTGTCTCCTGCGAGAGCGTGCGGAGCACGAACTCGGCTTCGTTGAATCCACGCGTCGGCCGATCCTCTTTCGAGCGCAAGCCGATGGCATAGACAGCGACTTCCGCCCGCTTCGCGGAACCGAGCACGTCTTCGTAGGCGATCAAACTGGACGTATCTTCGCCGTCCGAGAGCACGACGATGGCCTGCCGCCGTAGCTCGTCGGCCGAGGCCGCTCGCATCCGCTTGAGCTCGCTGAGCGCGACGTAGATGGCGTTATAGAGCGAGGTAGAGCCGCCCACACGCGTGCGGCGAATGGCCTGTTCGAGCAGAGTGCTATCGGCGGTAAACGGCTGCAATATTTCGTGTCGACTGTCGAAGTCGATGATCTGCGCCGCGTCGGTGGCGTTGAGTCGGTTCGCGAATCCAATCGCCGCCTCCTGCGCGATCGGCAGTTTGTCTTCCATGCTCGCACTCGTGTCGATGAGCAGGGAGAGGGCGATCGGTTGAGGCGTACGCGAGAAGTATGTGATGTCCTGTTGCACGCCATCTTCATAGACAGAAAAGCGCGATCGTTCCAGACCAGGAATCAGCTGCTCACCTTCCGTCACGGTGATGTTGAGCGACACGACGTCGGTGCCGACGCGAAAGACCTGCGCGGACGCTCCGAACGATCCGGCCGTCAGCGCCAGACAGCCGGCCAGTGCTGCCACGCGCGGGGTCATCGGCTGGTCCAGCGCGGGGCCGCCAGGCGCAAATCAGAGTTGGTCAACTTCACTTCCAGCTGGTCGGGAGGTACGAGCGATTCCGGTCGGCCGTACGTGACGGCAAACTGGCCGAGTAGCTGCACGGCCACGTCGGTCAAGCGGGCCGGGATGGCCGTGCCATTCAACACGGTCGAGCTGCGCCCGCCACTGCGTGTCGTGACGTCTCCAATCACCATGGCGCGCTCGATGTTTTCCGGGGTTGACGCGTTGCTGCCAAAGCCCTGGCGGGCCACCACCCATAACGACGTATGCGCGGCAGAAATCGCCTTGAAGGTGTAGTCGCTGCGGCGGTTGCTGAATTCAGGCCCGTTTTCGTCCACGTAGGCCACGACGACCGACCGGGACGCGCCGCGCTTGCCCAGCACTGCTGCCGCTTCGATCACGGCGTCGATGAAATAGGCTCCGGACCCCGTTGTGGCAAAGAGCCGGTTGATCTGTCGGTCCAGCAGGACGGCGCTGGAGGAAAAATCCGCCAATAGGGTTGGCCGTTCGCCAAAGCTGAAGAGGGCAATCTGCGTGTCAGGACTTTTCTCCCAAATTGCCACGGAGAACGCCTTGAGGCCCAGCCGAATGTCGCGAATTGCCGTGGTCGTGACGGCACTCGTGTCGACGAGGAGGGCAATCTGCATGGCCTCGGTCGCTGGCTCGACCGTCAGCACCTCGCGGGATCTGCCGTCTTCCTTGATCGTGAGGTCATCGGGAGTCAGGGTCGGTGTCGGTACCCCCTCCTTGTCGACGACTGACACAAAAATGCGCTGCTGATTGACTGTCCGCGGCACAGCCTGGACCCGTGTCGGGCCAGACGCCAGCAGTCCGGACCCCAGCAGTCCAGACCCCAACAGTCCGGGCGCGAGGAGTCCGAGGGCCACCGCGCCGACCCCGCACATGGTGGCGACATGCCCGAACAACCGACGGGGCCGGGAGTGGGGCAGCAGAGGGTGGATTGCCATGACCGCAGTATATCGGGTCACTTCGTGAAGTTATTCACAAGCCGTGGTATGTTTTTTCAGGTTCGTCGTCGGGGCAGCGTCGGCTCAAGTTGGATCTGCCCCTTCCCAACACCGTGGTTTGCCTGTTAGGATTGGCCGTTTGCCAGTGGGGACGAGGTCTCTGCTCGAATGCCCTGTGGTGAGATGTATGCCCCGACCCGGCGACCCGACACTTCGTCCCGGCCGGCTGAAGTCCCTGGATCGCTCCATGCGCGCGTTTCAGGAAAATATGCAGCGGGCCGGGCCGGCCGCGACCGCCAGTTACACCTTGATCGGTGGCATTGTGCTGCTGGGAGGACTCGGGTACCTGGCTGACGGTTGGTGGCAGACGTCGCCGTGGTTGTTCCTCACGGGGCTGTTTGTGGGGATCGTCGTCGGGTTTTATTCGATCGTCATGTCGACGATCCGCCGATAGGGTGATGGCAATCAGGGCGACCGCGCTTTGGTGGGCCATCGGGGTCCTGATGGTGATTGGCAGCTCGGTTGTCGCGGCGGGGCACGGGACCGGCGTGTTGCTGGGAGTGGCCGCGCCCGCGGTGGTGGCCGGTGTGTCGTGGGTGGCCATGACTCGAACGTGGAGCCGGGCTCCAGAGGCGCTGTGGCCGCTGATGTTGAAGGCGTTTGTTGCGAAAGCGCTGTTCTTTGTGGGGTACTCAGGGATTGTGTTGGGAGTAATGGAGGCGCGGGCTCTGCCTTTTGTGATCGGTTTTGCGGCGTCGTTTCTGGTGACGCACCTGACTGAGGCTCTCTACCTTCGGCGATTGCTCGCGACAGGGCTGCCTGCCGGTTCTTTGGGCGGACAGTAAGTTATCGAACACGGAATAATAACGACGATGATCGAACAGACGCACGCCGACCCGCAAGCCGCCCAGGCCGCTGTTGAAAAATTCAACGCGGGCGACACCATCATTGGTCACGTCGCCAACAGCAGTGCGGAACATCCGCTACTCCACATTGGACCGTTTTTTGGGATCGATTTCTCGGTGACCAAACACGTCTTCATGGTTTGGGCTGTTGCGATCGTCGTCTTCGTGGCGGCGACCTGGTTGGTGCGCCGCTACCTGGCCCAGGACCGTCGCGTGCCGACCCGTGGCATGAGTGCGCTCGAGTTCATCGTTGAATTCGTGCGCGATACCATCGTGGCGCCCAACGTCGGTGAAAAGTGGGTGTCGACGTGGACGCCGTTGCTGTTGACGTTCTTTCTCTTCATCCTGACGGCCAACGCCGTTGGTCTGATTCCGATTTTTGATGTCCTCAGCCTGCTGGACCATTACGTGTTCCACACCGCGGAGGACTCGCTGTTGAAGGGATTGATCCACGGCGGGTCGACAGCCACCGCGAACTTCAACGTCACGGGCGGGTTGGCGATCATCACGTTTTTCGCCATTCTCACTGCCGGCATCCGGGCCAATGGATTTTTTCAGCACTGGAAGAACCTGGTGCCCCATGGTCTGGCGTGGCCCATCTACATCCTGCTGATTCCGATGGAGATTGTCAGCATGTTCGTCCGGCCGTTCGCGCTCACGATGCGGCTGGCCGCCAACATGATGGGTGGGCACATCGCCATCCTGGCCATTCTGTCATTCGTCTTTATCTTCGCGGACCTGTTCTCGAGCGCCGCCGGTGTGGGCATCGGAATCGGGTTCTCGGTGCCGCTGGCAGTCGCGATCTCGGCACTTGAGATCATCGTTGTCCTCGTTCAGGCGTACGTGTTCACGCTCTTATCGGCCGTGTTCATCGGCATGGCCATTCACGCGCATCACTAAACTCACGTCAATAGTCAGTCACAGGAGAAGGAAAGACATCATGGATCAGGCAGCAAACGTCACCGCCGAAGTGGCAGCGATCATCAAGCCCACGTGGCATTACATGGGCGCGGCGATTGGTTTCGGTATCACTACGCTCGGCGCGGGTATTGGCATCGGCAGGCTCGCAGCGGCGATTGCGGAAGGCATCGCGCGCCAGCCCAGTGCTGCACCGCAGATCACGGCCGGAGCTAACCTGCCCCTGTTCCTGCTCGAAGGCGTGGCGATTCTCTCGCTCGTGTTCGGGTTGGTTGTCGTGTTCCTGAAGTAAGTGTCTGACGCACGCGAAAGACGCGCGCCATCGCTCAGATGGCGCGGGATTCTTTGGGAGGATCAGAGGTCGTGAATAACCCACTTACCGTGGTCGATCCGGGTTTGGCGATCTGGACGATCGTCACGTTCCTTGTGTTGGTTGGCGCGTTGAAGAAGTTCGCCTGGGGACCGCTGCTCAGCGCCCTTGACGAGCGGCGCGCTACGATCGAAAAGTCGGTCGAGGACGCCAAACGCGCGACCGCCGAGTTGCAGCAGGTGCAGGAAGAGTCAGCACGTCTGCTCGCGCAGGCCCGATCGGAAGCCTCTGGCATCGTCACGCGCAGCCGTGCCGATGCTGACCGGTTCCGAGAGGAAATGCGGCAGAAGGCCCAGGAGGATGCTGCGGCGATTGTCAAGAACGCTGAGAAAGAAATTCAGCTTGAGACCGCCCGCGCCGTGGCTCAGATCCGCACCGAAGCGGTGGACCTGTCTGTGGCCATCGCCTCGAAGCTCTTACGCCGCAATATCTCGGCGGCCGACAATGAGGCGTTGATTCAGGACGCCATCGGCCAGTTCAAGCAAGTGCAATAGGGGACGGGTGTCGAGCGACACCCGTTTCACTCCTGATACCCGCCCTGATGACCCGCGTCGACGGCCTCCTGATGCTCATGGTACTCGTCTGGGGGGCCAATTTCAGTGTCCTCAAACTCGCGTTTGAGGAGGTGCCTCCACATCCGTTCAACGCGGTGCGGCTCGTCATCGCGTCGGCCGTGTTCCTCGTGGCCATCGCCTACGCGAAACGTCGCGCTCGCCGAGGCGACGCACTGTCGTCCATCCTCTACACCCCACATCCCCTGACCAGGCGCGATCGCGTTGATCTGGTGTGGCTCGGACTCGTCGGCCACCTCGGATATCAATTCTTTTTTGTCGGCGGTGTTGCGTTGACGTCTGCCTCGAACGCCGCGCTCATCGTCGGCGCCACGCCCGCGTTGCTGGCCGTGGCGTCCGCGTTGCTTGGGCGCGAACGCATCAGCCTGCTGCATTGGATTGGCGCCGGGGTGTCTGGCATGGGCATCTACCTGGTGGTTGGACTTGGTGCGTCGTTTGGCGGCGCCACTGTACGAGGCGACTTGATGGTTCTGGCGGCGATGATCTGCTGGACCACCTTCACGCTGGGCGCCGTGCCGCTGATCAGGCGCCATTCACCGCTCTACATCACCGGCATGACGATGGTGTTTGGTGGGTTGCCGTATGTCGTGATCGCCACGCCACAAATACTGCGAGTGCCATGGCTGGAGGTCAGTGCGTGGACCCTGGGGGCGCTCGTGCTATCGGCGACACTTGCGCTGAATCTGGCGTACATCATTTGGTATGTTGGCGTGCAGCGTCTGGGCCCAGCGCGAACGTCGATCTACTCGAATGGCGTCCCCGTCGTCGCGATGCTGGTGGCGTGGGTCTGGCTGGGCGAGCCACTGACTTGGTACAAGATTCTCGGCGCGGCCGCCGTCATCGGCGGTGTGTTGCTGACACGCCTGGGGCGGCATCTACTCCGACCGGCCCTTCGGTAGTCCCGGCAGGAGAGGGTGACAAACCGCAGTCCATCGGATGAAGGCTGTCTCCAGGCCCCGTGGGATGGGACGCGTGTCGGTGCTAGCGTATATGTCCATGGAACCAGCTGGATGCGAGTCGAATGCTCCACCGAAGCGGCACCTGCTGTTCGCTCGAGTCCTCCTGCTGGAGCCCGCCACCCGTCGCGCCGCTCTGCGCCTGATTGGCCACCTGGCCGTCGAATTCAATGCCGTTCGGGTTCGTCGCGAAGACGAACCCGTTCTGACGATCGCGATACGTATCAATGATGATCTGCAGGGCATTCGACTGGTCGAGCGATGCGTCACGCCGCTGGTCACCAAGCACGATGGCTGAGGGCGTCCGATCGAACAGCCATGCCCCCACATACATTGCCTCATCGTCGAACAGCACCCGAACCTCGGTGCGCTCCGACGCGGGTTGCCCCTCGACGGGCTCCCGTTAGACAAAACCTGCCAGGACTGGCGCCGTGTTCCAGGCCGGGTCGTTGAGTCGTCCATCCACCGTCGGTGGTGTGCCAGTGCGGACGGCAAGCGCTGACGGAGGGGCTGTTTGTGAGGCGGCCGAGGTGGCCAGACCGCAACAGAGGAGTGCAGGGACAGTGAAGTGACGCAGATGGATCATCGGTGTTTCCGCAGTGAACTGTCAGGATAATAGCCATGTCCGGCTGCGATTATCAGCGGGTTCCGCCTTGAGCGGTGTCATGCGTGCTTTGGGGGAGCGGTAGGTTTGTTCGAGGAGAATAGCCACGCTACGCTTCGGCTGCACGCGCCAGGGGGCAACAAGCAGCCTCTCAAGCAGTGATACAATTTGCGGCGTTCCCCCAAGACGCTGCCCATGCGTTCCGGCGCCTTTGGCGCAGCAAACCTCGGTGTGAGGTCGCGCGGAGTCCCGAGACTGTGAGGTGCGAGTCGTGATGCCGTTATTGCTCTTTTTCATGTTGCTGCCCGTCGGCGCTGGCGACGTGGCACCCGCGTGCCGACCGGCGTCTGTCGCCGGCCTGATCACGCCGGCGCTGTCCGAGACGTTTGAGCTTCCCGTGGGAGGCAGCGCGCGAATAGCCTCAACCGACCTCACGGTTGTTTTCGAAGAGGTCGAGAGCGATTCTCGCTGTCCCACTGGCGTGACATGTGTGTGGGAAGGCGATGGTGTTGTGCATCTGTGCCTTGGGGCTTCACCACAGACGGCCACTTCGCTGAGGCTCCACACACGTGAGAGCGCCAGTCAAAAGGCACGGCACGCCGGGTTGGTAATCCAGCTGGTCGAACTGCGGCCCTATCCTGCGGGCGACGTGCCCGTCGACTCGGCCACCTACCGAGTGCGGCTTGTCGTCTCACGCGAGGAATCGGGAGGGGGCGCCGGATCTGCCGAAGGGGGCGTGACCACCGATGCGAATCGTTAGGGGAAGGAGGCACCTCCACCGGCCCCCAGACTACCGCCCGATTGGCATCGTCGCGGTGCTACTGGCGCTTGTCATGTCGATTCCCGGGCAGGCGTACCGGAACGGTTCCAGCCAGTTCCCTGAATCCGGAGGAGATGAAAAGCGCAGTTTCGACGCGCGAGTCGCGAGGACGTCCCTGGCCGACGTGGCCCCCACCGATCGCCAGCGGATCGGAATCGAGGCGCTGAGACAAGACGTTCCTGACCTGGATGTGAGTTTCGACCCGAGAACTGGGGCCACCAAGGGGCTTTGGAACCGCGCTGGCTACTTGAGCGATCCAGATGGGCGCAGCACCATGGAGATCGCGGACAGCTACATCGCCAGGAGTCTGGACTCGCTTGGGCTGCTGCCTACGGACGTGGCCGATCGAGAAGTCACCGACGTCGTGTATTCGAAGGTCACGGGCGCGACGCACATCTACTATCGCCAGCGCCTGTTCGGAATTCCGGTCTATCACGCGCAACTGCACGTCAACATCAGTCGAGACGGCCGAATCCTGAGCGTCAACAACTCGTTTCTGCCGGATCTCGCCGGCGCGTTCAACTTCCTGCAGCCGACGCTTGATGCCACCGAGGCGGCGGGCCGTGCCGCAGACCATCTCGGGGTGACGGGGGCGCGACTGGCGGTGCGATCCACCGGGGCCACTGTCCAGCGGGCGACAGAGCTCCTTGCCGAAAATCTGTCCACCGAGCCGATCCGGGCCAGCCTGATGTGGCTGCCGGTGGGGAAGGGCGACGCACGACTGGTCTGGAATTTTCAGGTAGACACGCTCGACGGTGAGCATGCCTATGACTTCACCGTCGATGCGGACTCAGGCAGCGTCTGGACGCGTCTCGACTGGGTGGCGTCGGACCAATACAAGGTGTACCCCAGGCCGGTTGAAAGCCCGAACCACACGTCGCTGGTGCCCCCGGCCGATGGGCGGACGACGGTGATTAATCCGGCCCATGCGGTGGCCTCCCTGTTCGGGTGGCACGACACCAACGGGGTGGCCGGCGCGGAATACACCATCATGCGCGGCAATAACGTCCACGCGTATGAGGACAGCAATAGCAACAACGCACCTCCGGTCACCCAGCCCGACTGCGGCGCGTCGCTCAACTGCACGTTCGCGCTCGACTTGGCCGCCGCCCCTTCGGCCTACCGGGACGCTGCCGTCGCGAACATGTTCTACTGGAACAACATCATTCACGACGTTCAGTATCAGTACGGTTTCGATGAGGCGGCTGGCAACTTCCAGGTGAACAACTACGCCCGCGGCGGTGCGGGCAACGACGATGTGCGCGCCGAGGCGCAGGATGGCGGCGGCACCAACAATGCCAACTTCTCGACACCGCCAGACGGAAGCCGTCCTCGCATGCAGATGTACGTGTGGACGGCGCCGACGCCGGACCTGGATGGCGATTTCGACCACGGCATCGTCGTGCACGAGTACGGCCACGGAATCTCCAACCGGCTCGTAGGGGGGCCGTCAACGACGAGCTGTCTCGGCAACAGCCAGCAACCGGGCGAAGGGCTGAGCGACTGGTGGGCGCTGGTCTACACCGCGACTGCTGCACAGACGGGGCCAGAGGCCCGGGGCGTGGGCACCTATGCGCTGGGCCAGGCCACGACGGGCACGGGTATCCGATCGCTGCCGTACTCGACGAACACGGCCGTCAACAATTGGACGTACGCGAGCATCGCCGGCAAGGCGGTTCCCCACGGCGTCGGTGCCGTCTGGGCACAAGGCATGTGGCGCGTGTACTGGGCGCTGGTTGATCAGCATGGGTTCAGCACGGACCTCTACGACGGCACCGGCACCGCCGGCAATCAACGAGCGATGCTCTATGTGAATGAAGGGTTGAAGAACACCTCCTGCAACCCGGCGTTCACGGATGTACGAGATGGCATCATTCAGGCTGCGGTTGATAGTCACAGTGGTGAAGATGTGTGCCGAATATGGACGGCGTTCGCGGCCTTCGGCCTCGGTGTCGACGCGGTCAGCGGCGGTTCCGGGAGCACCACGCCCACCAACGGATTCAACGTGCCCCAGTCCTGTGGCGGCCCAGCGCCAGTGTCGCTGTCGATCAACGACGCGAGCGTTACTGAGGGTGACTCAGGAACCACGACGGCGACCTTCACCGCTACGCTCAGTGCGGCCAGCGCTGGCTCGGTGTCCGTCGATTACGCAACCAGCGATGGCACAGCGACCAGTGGCGGGTTCTCATCGTCCGGCGCGATTGCAGTTCCTGGTGTTGGAACTTCTGGAACAGCCACGCCGTATCCGTCGCCGATTTCGGTCACCGGTGCCACAGGCACGATTCAGAGTCTCACGGTCCGTCTGAACTCCATGAGCCACACCTATCCCAAGGACCTTGACATTGTCATAGTCGGCCCTGGGGGACAGAAGGTGATGCTCATGTCGGACGCTGGCGGGGGCGCAGACATCAGTGGCGTCACCCTGTCGTTTGAGGACGGTGCCACGGCATTGACCACCGGTCAGATCGTCGCAGGCACGTACGCGCCCACCGACTTCAGCCCCGGTGAGACCCTGCCCAACCCGGCGCCGGCTGGGCCCTATGGGACCGCACTCTCGGTCTTCAACGGGACGGATCCCAATGGGACCTGGAATCTCTATGTGAATGACGACGAGGGCTTTGACTCGGGATCAATCGCAGGGTGGTCTGTGGTCGCGAATACTGGAGCGCAGGACTTTGTATCGAAGTCGGGATTCGTCACGTTTGCGCCAGGCACGACAAGTGCGCAAATCGCCATCACGATCAACGGCGACACGACGGCCGAGTCGAACGAGACGTTCACCGTCAACCTATCCAACCCGACAGGTGCGGTAATTGCCGATGGGCAGGGCGTGGGCACGATCATCGATCAGGACTCCGTGCCCGGCGCTCCGACCAGTGTGAGTGGCACGCCGGGCAACGGGCAGGTGTCGGTGAGCTTTGGCGCGCCGTCGAGTACCGGCGGGTCGGCGGTCACGGGGTACACGGTGATGGCCTCGCCTGGCGGGGCGACGGCCAGTGGCAGCAGCAGTCCGCTGGTGGTGACCGGGT
>JABMNV010000040.1 GCA_013203475.1 Acidobacteriota bacterium | reverse complement strand
CTTTTCAAGGGCGAAAAGATGAGCAAGTCCCTGGGAACGGTCGTGGACCCGCTGGATGCCGTTGAGCGTTTTGGTCCGGATCCCCTTCGGCTGTTCCTGACCAAGGAAATTGTGTTTGGCAATGACGGCGACTTTTCCTGGGACCGATTTGAGGAAAAGTACAACGCGGACCTGGCCAACAACCTCGGTAACCTGGTCAGCCGCGTCACGGCGATGGCCGTGCGATACCGGTCGGGCCAGTTACGCGCGACGGCCGTCGCGCCCGAAATTCGGGCGGCGCACGAGGCCGCGGCCGCGCAGTACCACGCGGCGTTCGAGTCGCTGGCGCTGGACGCTGCCTGCGCCGTGGTGTTTCAGTTTGTGGATCGTATTAACGAATACATAGCGACCCAGGCCCCTTGGAAACTGGCCAAGGCGGGCGCCGACGAGGCTCTCGACGTGGTGTTGTGGACCGCGAGCGAGGCCGTCCGGTTGGCGGCGGTCATGTTGTGGCCGGTCATGCCTTCGTCGAGTGACGAAATCCGACGTCGGATGGGTGCGACACCTTCAGACCCGTCGCTATTGGCAAATGCTTCGCTCGCGTGGAATCGCGACGGACACTATCAGACGACCGGACAGCACGTGCTGCTGCCGGGCGAGCCGCTCTGGCCCAGGCTGGAGCCACAACTGGACAAAAAGAAGGAGACCGCTGTGTCAGAAGAACCGATCGCGCCGCCGGCTGCAACACCCGCAGTTGCACCCACACAAGCAGTTCCGGCGGCCGAGACGGCCGCCGCGCTCCCGAGTCAATGGCCGATGGAATCACGCGTCACCATTGAAGACTTCATGAAACTCGATCTTCGCGTGGCGAAAGTGCTTAGCGCAGAGCGTGTGCCAAAGTCGAAAAAATTGATCAAGCTGCGGGTCGATCTCGGATCCGAGCAGCGCACTCTGGTCGCAGGGATTGGCGGCGCGTACGAGGCCGACGCGCTTGTCGGAAAGACCGTGGCGATTGTCGCCAATCTCAAGCCCGCCACACTGATGGGAATCGAGTCCAACGGCATGATCCTCGCAGCCAGCCCGGATGGCGGACTGCCGACCCTGGTCGCGTTTGAACAACCGCCCGCCCCTGGCACACGCATTCGCTAACGGCATGGCGATTGACTCCCACTGCCATCTGGCGGACGCGGCGTTCGAGGGTGACCTCGCAGCGGTGGCATCTCGCGCGCACGAGGCTGGTGTCACGGACGCGGTGTGCATCCTCTCGTCTGATACAGAGGAAGAGTTCGCCAGAGTCGACGCAGTCAGGGCCGCATGGCCTGGTGTCGTGTTTGCCACGGCTATCCACCCGCATCGTGCCGGCGAGTATGCGGGGCGTGTGGCCGATGCGGTCAGGGTTGTCCGCGAGGCCGTGACTCGTGTCTCAGCTCTATTGCTCGGCGAAATGGGACTCGACTACCACTACGCCTTCGCGCCACGCGACCTCCAGCGTGAGGTCTTTGCGGCGCAGATCGCCTTGGCGGTGGAACTGGACCTGCCGGTCGCGATTCATACGCGCGAGGCCACCGACGACACCATCGCGGTCCTGCGAGAAGCTGGAGCCGGACGTGTGCGTGGGGTGCTGCACTGCTTTACAGGTACCGCCGAAGATGCCCGAGCGGCATTGGATCTGGGGTTCTACCTCTCAATTCCGGGCATTGTGACGTTTCCAAAGGCCGGAGCCCTCCGTGAGGTTGTGGCCGGACTCCCGGCCGACCGTCTTCTGGTTGAGACCGACGCACCGTATCTTGCGCCAGTGCCGCATCGGGGGAAACGAAACGAACCGGCCTTCGTCGTGGAGACGATTCGTCAGGTCGCCGCGGCGCGAGGCGAGACATTCGACGACCTGTCCCGTCAGGTTCGATCGAATCTGCAAGATTTCCTGGGCGCGTCACGCGTTGACACCTCCGTGAAAGCTGTGGTCTGATCTTGACAGTTTTCTTCACCGCTGATCTTCAGGCGAGACCCTAATCTGTGAATCCTTCTGCCACGTCAGTCCCGGATCTCAGCCGGATTTTTGAACCGGTTCGCGAAACGCTTGGACGCGTCGAGCAGGAGTTTGCCCGACACCTTGAGTCCAAAGTCGAACTGATTCCCCAAATGGGGAAGTACATTCAAATGAGCGGCGGCAAACGTGTCCGGCCCGCGGTGCTCCTGCTGGCCGCGAAGATGTGTGGCTACACGGGCGACCGCGATGTCCTGAATGCCGCCGTCGTCGAATTCATCCACACGGCGACACTGGTCCACGACGACATTATCGACGAGGCCGAAACCCGGCGGGGCCGGTTGGCGGCGCATTCGCGTTGGGGCAACGACGTCACGGTGCTCCTAGGTGATTACCTGTACATCCGCTCGATGGCAATGGCTCTGACGCAGGACTCGCTTGAGGTCGTACGGCTGCTGTGCGAAGTCACCCTGCGCATGATCGAGGGCGAGCTGTACCAGTTGACCAAGATGGGTGATGCGGCCATTACCGAGGAAGAGCACCTCGAGATCATTCGCCGCAAGACCGCCTATCTGTTTTCTGGGTGTGCGGAAATCGGAGGGGTCTTAGGGAACTGTTCTCCCGAACAACGCGTGGCGTTGCGCGAGTACGGCTTCAACCTTGGCATCGCATTTCAGATCGTGGACGATGTGCTGGACTATACGTCTGAAGAAACCGTCCTCGGCAAGCCGATTGGCGGCGACCTCCGCGAGGGAAAGGTCACGCTGCCAGTGATTTTGTTGCAGCAGCGAACTGGTCCAGAAGTGGCGGCTCTGATTCAGCAGGTTGTGACCGACCGGCAAGTCACGCCTGAAGCCTGGCACACCATCAAGGGCCTGCTGGAAACTCACGGCGCGGTGGATGCCGCCTATGAAAGGGCAGTGACGTTTGCCGCGGCGGCGAAAACGCACTTACTCGATGCGTTCCCGCCGTCCGTCGAACGCGACGGGCTGGCGTCGCTGACTGATTACGTCCTCCAACGCGACAGGTAGCGTGACTGCCGCCGCACGCGCGAACGCCCTTCGCTCTCAGATTCGCCACCACGAAGAGCGCTATTACGTCCACGACGGCCCCGACATTTCAGACGCTGACTTCGACGCGCTGATGCACGAACTGAGAGCGATCGAGCGAGAGTACCCTGAGCTGGCAGATCCCGATTCTCCTACGCAGCGGGTCGGTGGACGCCCGGCAGAAGGGTTTACCTCTGTCGAGCACCTCGAACCCATGCTGAGCCTCGACAACGCCTACTCGGCAGAAGACTTGCGCGAGTTCCACGGCCGCCTGTGCCGGGCTCTTGACCTGCCGGAGGACACGGCGCTTCCGTACGTCGCCGAGTTGAAGATCGACGGATTGAGCATCGCTCTGACCTACGAGCAGGGGCGGTTGCGCCGCGGGGTGACGCGCGGAGATGGTGTGCGAGGCGAAGACGTTACCTCGAATGTGCGGGTGATTCGGTCCATTCCGTTGGCGTTGTCAGTTGGAGGCAAGGACGGCCCGCCCAGATCCCAACCTGCGTTGATGGAAATCCGCGGCGAAATCTATTTTCCGCGACCTGATTTTGCCAGAGTCAACGAAGCTCGCGAAGCTCTAGGGGAGCCGGCGTTCGCCAATCCGCGGAATGCGGCGGCCGGAACAATTCGCACCTTGGATCCCGCGGCCGTGAGCCGGCGGGGACTTCGAGTATTCGTCTATCAAACAGTCGTGGTGCCAGGGGCCGCCCCTGTCGCGGCGACCCATGAGGACGTGCTCCAGACGTTGCGTGCGTGGGGCTTGCCGGTCGAGCGCCATTGGGAACGCTGCAACGGCATTGAATCGGTGACACGATTTTGCGATCGGTGGCGAGACGCGCGACACGCGTTAGCCTTTGAGACTGACGGTGTGGTGATCAAGCTCAATGACATCGCGATGCGCACTCGACTCGGCGCGACCGCCAAGTTCCCGCGATGGGCCACCGCGTTCAAGTTTCCGGCCGAACAGGCGCAGACGCGCCTGCTCCAGATCAGTGTCAACGTAGGGCGCACCGGTGCGGTCACTCCGTTCGCGGTACTCGCACCGGTGCGACTGGGCGGAACGACGGTGCAGTTGGCCACGCTGCACAACGCCGAGGAGGTCGCCAGGCGCGATATTCGCGAAGGTGATCTGGTCACCGTAGAAAAGGGGGGCGACATTATTCCCAAGGTCGTGGGCCCCGTCGTGGGGACGCGCCCCACACCAACCCCGGCGGCGTGGCAAATGCCGACCCGGTGCCCGTCGTGCGCCACTCCGTTGGTTCGTCCGGTGGGAGAGGTCGTGTGGCGGTGCGAAAACGCCTCATGCCCCGCCCGGCTGCGGCGCGGCCTTCAGCACTTTGCGTCCAGACGTGCCATGAACATCGAAGGCCTGGGAGAGGCCTTGGTCGACCAGTTGATCTCGGCCAACCTTGTGACCAGCTTCGCAGACTTGTATCGGCTGACCGCTGAACAACTGGCGGGGCTTGAGCGCATGGGGCAAAAGTCGACGGCGAATCTTATTGAGGAAATCGACAAGAGTCGCAGAGCCGATGTCTGGCGAGTGCTCCATGGTCTCGGCATCCGGCATGTGGGCGAGGGCGCGGCTCGAGCGCTGGCTCGCACGTTCGGCAGCGTGGCAGTGCTGCGAACAGCCACGGTGGAGCAGCTCGAGAGTGTCGGCGACATCGGCCCCACCGTGGCGCAGTCGGTGAAGGCGTTTTTCGCCACACCTGGCAATGCTGACATGATCGACGCCATGGCCTACTTCGGTGTGCAAATGGCAGACGCCCACGCCGACAACACGGCGATGCCAAAGCCGTGGGCGGGCTGGACATTTGTGCTCACCGGTACGTTGGCCTCGCGGACACGGGAACAAGCCGCCGAGTCGATCGAACGGCTGGGCGGCAAGGTATCCGCCTCGGTCAGCAAGAAAACGCGCTACGTCGTCGCGGGTGAGGACGCGGGTTCAAAACTTGAGAAGGCCCGCACGCTCGGGGTACCGGTGCTGAGCGAGGCCGAGTTTGAGACGCTTATAATGCAAGCATCGGACTTCTGATGAAAGGATTGGTTCCCTCGCTGGTCGCCCTTGCCGCCATGGTGAGCTTCTTGCTCGGGTTGGTAGTCGCTGGCGGTGTGCCAGACGGCACACGGCGTGGGGTGGTCACGCCTGCCGCGCTTGAGACGCGCCCGCTGTCGATTCACACCGCGCCCGCCGACTCAGTGCCGATGTCGGCAGGGCAGCCCTTCCAGACCGGCTCGATCGTCGGCGTAGACTTTGCGGCCGTGGCCGCCCACATCAACGGAGCCGTCGTCAACATCGACGCCGTGGCGCGGGATCCTCGAGGCAGAACGCCCCGGCGTTTTCAACGCGAGATGCCCGATGACAGTGGCGCTCCCCGCGGAGGCTCGGGCAGCGGATTTATCATCGATCCGGCCGGCTTCATCCTGACCAACCACCATGTTATTGAGGGGGCCGATCGCGTCACCGTCACGCTCAGCGACGGGCGTTCGTTGCTGGCCACTGTGGTGGGCATTGACCCCGCCATTGATGTGGCGCTGTTGCAGGTCGACGTGCCAGACCTGCTGCCGGTGGCGCCACTAGGCGATTCGAACAGTCTGCGGGCCGGAGAATGGGTGTGCGCGATCGGCAACCCTCTGGGATATGTCCACTCGGTCACTGTAGGCGTCGTGTCGTTCCTGGGACGCAAGCTGTTCGACCAGAGCCTCGACGCCTTTATTCAGACGGATGCGGCGATCAGCTTCGGGAACAGCGGTGGGCCCCTGATTAACAGTCGCGGTCAGGTCGTCGGTATGACCACGGCCATCAGTTCGCAGGCATCGAATATCGGATTTGCCATCCCGATCAGCCAGATTATTGACGTGCTCCCTCAATTGCGTGAGCGGGGACGTGTGGCCCGCGGATACGCCGGTGTCGTCCTGACTGCGGCCACACCCCAGCTTCAGGCGGCGCTCACACTCGCGAGAGATCGCGGCGCGCTCGTGCAGGATGTGCCTCCCGAGACGCCGGCATCACGGGCGGGTTTGCGCCCCTACGATCTGATCACGGCCATTGACGATGAGCCTGTTCTGTCGGATGAGACCTTGATTCGGCAGGTGGCTGGACGGGTGCCTGGGACCGTGATTGAGCTGGAAGTCTGGAGGGAGCAGCGACGGATGACTGTCTCCCTTAAGCTGACAGAGCGACCGCTGCCGCCCACCGTGCGCCCGGCTTCGTCGAATGGTGGAATCCGTCCTGCGCAGGGGTCCGAACAGGGGCCGCTCGGGATGACCGTTCGCGATATTGATGCGGCGACGGCCCGGCGCTTCAGTCTGCCCGAGGACCTGACCGGAGTCATGATCGTGGATGTCGATTCGGCAGGCCCCGCCCATCAGGCCAGGGTCCGGCGTGGCCAAGTCGTGATTGAGCTGAACCGTCAGAGGGTTGGCAGTGCGGCTGAGTTTCTGCGCGTCGTGTCAGTCCTGGCGCCGGGCGCGGCCGTGGCCGTCTACGTGTTTGATCCGCTGACCGACCAGCGCGCTATTCACTCGGTGGTAATCGACCCCTCATGAAACACAAGCTGCTGGTGATCGATGATGAGATGGCCATTCGCGACACGATGCGAATGCTGCTTGAATACGACGGATACGAGGTGAGCGTCGCCGCATCGGGTCAGGAAGGCCTGGCGATGGTGGAGAAGGACAGTCCGGACCTGGTCTTTCTGGATGTCAAGATGCCGGGGATGGATGGCCTGGAAGTTCTCAGCCGCCTGCGGGGGCTGAACGACGCGCTGCCTGTGGTGATCGTCTCGGCGCACGGCACAACGACGACCGCCCTCGAGGCGGGACGATTGGGGGCCTTCCGCTTCATCGAGAAGCCTCTCTCAAAGGACTACGTGCTTGATGCCGTCCGAGAGGGGCTTGAACTCGGCAGTCTGCGCCAAGAGAACCGCCAGTTGCGCTCTGCTCTTGAGACCCGACATCAGGTGATCGGCGAGAGCGTCGGCTTGCGAGGGATTACCGACCAGGTGCGCCGCGCGGCGCCCACAAATGCGACGGTCCTGATTCTTGGCGAGAGCGGTGTCGGCAAGGAGCTTATTGCGCGGGCCATTCACCGGAACAGCTTGCGTGCGAAAGAGCGCTTTGTGCAGGTAAACTGTGCCGCCATCCCGGAAGAACTGATCGAGTCTGAGCTGTTTGGCCATGAACGGGGCGCGTTCACCGGCGCGACGGACAAGCAGACCGGAAAATTTGAACAGGCCGATCGCGGCACCATCTTCCTGGACGAGGTGGGGGACATGAGTCCCAAGACGCAGGCGAAGGTGCTGCGCGTGTTGCAGGAGGGTGAGGTGGAGCGGCTAGGATCGGCTCGGACCATCAAAGTCGACGTGCGTGTGATTGCCGCGACCAACAAGGATCTTGAAGAGGAAATCGCCGAGGGACGGTTCCGCGATGACTTGTACTTCCGGCTCAGTGTGATTCCCATCAAGGCGCCACCGTTGCGCGAACGACTTGAAGACATCCCAGCGTTGGTGCAGCACTTCGTGGCGCAGTTCAGCCGAGAGAACAACCGCCGACCGGCCCGATTCTCTCAGCAGTCCATCGAGGCGCTCAAGCAGGCCCGCTGGCGTGGCAACATCCGGGAGCTCAAGAATGTTGTGGAGCGGCTGCTCATCATGAGTGATCGAGACGTGATCGATGGCGACGATGTCCGTGCGGTTGTTCCCACGGTTGTTCGCACGGATGCGTCTGCGAGTCTGGGATCGGGCAGCGCCGCGTCGCCCGTTGTGACAGGTGCGGCGACGCTGCGCGCCTTCAAAGAGGCGTCCGAGCGCGCCTGGCTGGTCGACAAGCTCCGCGAGCACGGATGGAATATCTCCAAGACCGCAGAAGAGATCGACACCCCTCGCAGCAACCTCTACAAGAAGCTTGAGCAGTACGGCATCAGGCAGGAAGTTGACGGATAGGCTACTCTAGGATTTCCGTCGTGGTGGGCTGGACGATCGCCGTTTGATTCGTCAAAAGCGAGTCGAAGGGAGGAAAGTCCGAACTCCATAGGGCAGTGCGCCGGGTAATTCCCGGTCGGGGCAACTCGAAGGACTAGTGGCACAGAAAATATACCGCCCTGATTGATCCGACTGATGGCATGGTCGTGATGCTGTGAGTCGGGTCAGTCGGGGTAAGGGTGAAAAGGTGCGGTAAG
>JABMNV010000039.1 GCA_013203475.1 Acidobacteriota bacterium | reverse complement strand
CGGGGGTCCACGACCGGTCCACCGATGTACTCGAAGGTTAGATGCACGTCGGCCCCTCGCCCATCCATGGTGACCGTGAGTTCGTCAGGCAACGTGCCGGCCTTCTTGTCGACGCGGCCGCCTGGCACGGAAACGAGCGTCCAGGCGCCCTCAGGGCCAAGCACCTGTAATTTGAGCGGACGGTCAGTGGCCTTTCCGACAGGCCACACCTTGGGCGACTTGTAGTCGTAGGGGCCCCAGTCGTCGACCAGAATGGTCGAGCGACCACGGCGACCGCCTTCGGGCAACAGGGCGTCCATCCCGTCCGGAAGCGGCGGGGCCTGCGGCGACACGATCCACCGGCCCTCTCTCTCTCCAAGCGTCAGAGTCGGCACCGCAACACCCACCTTCAGCGTCGTCGCAACCTCCGCAAACGCGTTCCCCATCACCCGCACGTTCTCCGAGCGCATCACGTCGATGGCCGTTTCGCTTCTCGTGAAACCGTTTTCGCGGATCACAATGTCGCGGCTGCGAGTATCCCGATTCTTGGGGTACCCCCAATTCGGATCCTGCGTAGCATTCGCCCACAACCGAATGCCCACCTTGTTGTCGCGAAAACTGTTCGCGATGATCGCAATGTCCTGACCGTGCTCAATGGCGATGGCCTCATCGTTGCCGACGAACTGGTTCCCGACAAACAGCGAATCGTAGCTGTATCCGCCCCAGACACCGTGCCAACAATCGTCAACTCTGTTCATCAGGAAATTGTTGCGACTAAACGTCGTCTCGATGCCGTTGGCGACCGCATGGCTGAAGTCGTTGCCCTCAAAGTGGTTGTCATTGGCACCGCCATGCCCGGTGTCCATCGTCGACTGCCCGGCCCACAGAAAGAGCCCGTCTCCGCCGCGAGTCACCGAGTTGTGGTGCACCTGGTTGCGGCTGGACTGCTCGTACATCAAGATGCCGGTCGAATCCTGCCCACGGTAGTAGAACCCGTGACTGTAGCCGCGCACGTCGTAGTCGAATCTGTTGTGCGCCACCACGCTGTCGGTGGTCCGATACATGCCCATCCCAATCGAGGAGAGAAAAGAGAACGTGTTGTTCCACACCTTCAGTCGCGCCGACCGGGTGACCATCAGACCGTTCTGGCCCTGCACGGCCGTGTTGTGGTCGATTTCGGCGTCATCACATACGGAGAGATAGATCGCGGCACCGTACCGCAGCCACTCATCCTTCTCGTTGTCGTGGTACGACATCCAGTCGAGTAGACTCTCTTTCTCGATGCCCGACCACAGGCGCTGTTTCCAGTTGTAACTGAGGTCAAGAGCGGTGAGATGCACGAAAGGCGAATCCCGAGCGAGGATGCCCACCTTGAAGCCACGAATGGCTCCACCACGCACGGTGACGTGGTCGCCTCCTTCAATGGCAATGCCGGTCCCCTGATAGCCATCCGGATCCGCAAAGGGGTCGTCCCCTTCGATGGTGACGCCCGTGAGATCCAATGTGATGTTCGACCCTCGAACGATGAGCGCAGGAGAGGAGTCGGTTCCGGTGAGGCGGTAGGTGCCGGGCCTCACCCGCGCACTGGCGGTAATGACCTGGCCACGAAACAGCGTGATTTCTGGAGCCTGATTCGTGTCAATGAGGCAATGAGGCAACGGGGCAATGAGGCAATGCAGGGCGACGATGGGCGAATGCGCCAATGGGGCAGTGAGCCCAATGGAACCAGTCGCCAACAGCTCGGAAGCGACCCACAGCCCAAACGCGAGACTAAAGGTCTTCATTGCCTCATTGCCTCATTTCTCACACGCCAAACACGTCAGGATTCCACTCAATGCCGAGTTCTTCGGGGCCCGCCATGTAGCCCAACATCGCGGACGCGGCCACCACCGAGGGACTGGCGAGAAACCCTTCACCGCCATATCCCATGCGGTTCTGCCAGTTCCGGTTAAACGAGGTGATCGCGCGCTGCCCCGGGTCGAGCGCGTCTTCACCCTGGCCAAAGCAGGGTCCGCACCACGACTGGCGAATCACCGCACCCACCGAACGGAACACCTCGGCGATCGACTCCCCCCCCAGCCGCGCGTCCGGAGTCTCGATCTGTCGGCCGACGCCGCCGCTGCCAGGAAACACCTTGAACTCAGTCGCCGCCTTCATCCGTCCGCCCCCGCGCGCGGCACGGAGGACGAGCGCCGCCTGCAAGAGATCGTCGTAGCTGCCGTTGGTGCAAGAGCCGATCATGGCCTTGTCGAACGTAATCCGCTCCTTCGCCACATCCCCAGCGTG
Source organism: Acidobacteriota bacterium (assembly GCA_013203475.1). Lineage (GTDB taxonomy): Bacteria > Acidobacteriota > Vicinamibacteria > Vicinamibacterales > SCN-69-37 > SYFT01. The sequence continues at coordinate 2,651 of JABMNV010000039.1, read as the reverse complement.
AAACGCGTTGCCTGGACTGAACGGCTTGGCAATCATGGGTGCAACATCGCCCAGATCGAAGACTTCGTCAATTTCATAGACCGCGTTCGCCCCAGGCCTGACCATGGGATACGGCAGCGCCGTGATGCCTTTCGCCCGATACCACTCCTGCGTCGTTTCATCCGGCGCGAAAATGCCATTGAGCGCTTCGGCTTCGGCCATCATGTTGGCAATGGTGTTGCGTGACACCATCGGCAACTGCCGCGCGGCGTCCACGAATTCCACCGACATCCCTTGCGACTGCTTCGCACCCCAGCGGCGCAATAACTCCAGCACGATGTCCTTGCCGCCGACCCACGGATTGAGGCGACCGACAAACGACACGCGGCGCTGTTTGGCCATGGTGACGTAGATGTACCCGGTCGACCACCCAAACCCAAGCGTCGTCGAGCCAACACCGATACCAACGGCTCCGTAGGCGCCGTACGCCCGGCTGTGAGAGTCGGCACCAGGGATGAACTGCCCCGGCATGACCAGGCCCTGTTCGGGAAAATAGAAATGGAAAATGCCGTCGCCCGGTGAGGCGTAATACGGCTTTCCCATACCGTGAATGGTGGCAAACGCGCTGCCGATCGACGTCTGTTTGTTGTCTTCGTCCTTGCCCGTGAACACGAAGTGGTCGTTAGCCACCGCCGCCTGACGCGGGTCAATCGTCCTGCCCCCGGTAATCTGGTTAAACGTATGAATCGAAAACGGCGCCGTGCCGTCTGAGGCTGGCAGCAGGTCGGCATACGCGCGCAGCGTCACGCCCGGCTTGAAGTCGGCCCGCGTCACATCGCGGTCCACCCGATGTGCCCACATGATCTGCTCGGTCGTGGTCATTCCACTCGCCAGCGACTCATCCGCCCAATCCAGTGATGGAGCCTGCTCGATAGAGGCGCGGAATTCCCGACGACCGACGGCGAAGATACCGCCCCCGCGGCGAATTTCCTCCTCCTTGGTCGACAACGGCACCGGCGTGTAGGACATGCCCTGAGTTACATTCACGATCGCTCGCGACACCGGATCAAACGTAAACTCGTCGCCGTCCTTCGCGTCGGCCACCGCCTCAGGACACTGCACCACATGCAGGCCGAGGTTGAAAGAGTTCCGACGGAAGATGTCGCCCATGTTCTGGCCGGCGATGATGACCAGTTCGAGTCCCACTTCCTCAGCCACGCCTTTGAGCCCGGCCGGGCTCATTTCCCGTGACGACCCGATGGCAAAGCGGTCGCCGGCGACCAGAAATGTTTCTCCCCGGTGCACTCGTGCCCTGAAATCAGGCATCAGGTGTCGAAACGACCCGGCTTTCCAACGCTCGTCCAGCGTCTCAAGGCCCTCAGAGACGCAGTCGGTGGCCGGCGTAATCTGATCGGTGTCAATCGCGTCGAGTTTCTTTGTCCCGGGTGGGGCCTTCGGATCCCACATGATCAACGCGCGACCGCGGATCAGCAAGGTGGACCCGGCGGCCTGGGGCACAGGGGCGGGAATGTCGTCGACGGAAACTCCGGTCTTGAGGCGGGCAGCCTGAATCGTGTGCATTGCCAGACATCTTATCGCGGCCCGTCTGGTTGTCGCGGCCCGGTCGGCCCCACAGGACCAAAGCCCGCACAGTGAACCACGGGCAGGGACGGAAATCGCGGATACGTCGGGTTGGTATCCGACAGACCGCAGCGTAGGAACCATGCGTCCCGATCACTGACAATCCACTGGCCGTGTTGACACCGGCCGCACAATCCTGCACGTTCCGCTTGCCGCGCTGCCTCCGGTTGGTCCATCATCGGATCATGCTCCAAGGGTCTCATGTTCACATCTGAAGCCGTCACGCGGGAGGTGCGTGTGTCGGTCGCGGCCGAATTCTCACCCGAACGCTCGAAGCCAACCGACAACCAGTGGTTTTTTGTGTACACGATCACGATCGCCAACGAAGGCCGGGAGACGGTTCAACTCGTCACGCGACATTGGATTATCACCGACGGCACAGGAGACGTCGAAGAAGTCCGCGGCCCGGGAGTCGTCGGTGAAACACCCACGCTCGCTCCCGGAGAGACATTCACGTACACCTCAGGCTGCCCGCTCACCACCCCGTTCGGACTGATGCAGGGCACCTATCAAATGGTCACCAAAGAGGGCGAGGTCTTCGACGCCACGGTCGCCCCATTTACGTTGAGTGAACCGTATACGGTGCATTAGGAATCTGAAATCTGGAATCTGAAATCTGGAATCTGGAATCTGGAATCTTGCCTTCACCGACCATCCGCTCGACGGTCCACTCCGGGCGCACGGCGGGTGCCTGTCTCGGGCACACCTAGACGAAGGTCCGCTCCGCATCAACGGCCACAGCGAGCTGAGACAGATAGTCGTCTCTCGGAATCTCCATCGCACCAAACTGCGCCAGATGCGGCGTGACCCACTGAATATCGAGTAACGCCATGTCCCGCTCCCTCATCCGAGCCACCAGCGCGACCAGAGCCACCTTCGACGCGTCGGTCTCGCTGTGAAACATCGACTCACCAAAGAAGGCACCGCCGATCTGGACTCCGTACAGCCCACCAACCAGCGTCCCGCCGCGCCACGTTTCCACCGAATGCGCCACCCCCTGCCGATGAAGGGCGATGTATGACATGAGAATG
>JABMNV010000038.1 GCA_013203475.1 Acidobacteriota bacterium | reverse complement strand
TCACGTACGTCAACGACAAGTTCTGTGAGATTTCCAAGTATTCGCCGGACGAGCTCCTGGGGAAGAATCACCGGATTCTCAACTCGGGGTTGCACTCCGATGAGTATTTCCGTGAGTTGTACCAGACGATCTCTCGGGGCGAAGTCTGGCACGGCGAGCTGAGAAATCGCACAAAACACGGCAATCTGTATTGGGTCGACACGACGATCGTCCCGTTTCTCGATGACAGCGGAAAGCCCTATCAGTACACGGCCATTCGGTACGACATCACCGAACGGAAGCGATCGGAAGCGGCACTCCGAGACCAAGCGGCGCTCGCGCAGGTCGGCAAGATGGCCGCGGTCGTGGCCCACGAGGTCCGCAATCCCCTGGCTGGTATCCGTGGGGCGCTGCAGGTGATCGGGCGGCGCCTCGACGGCCAGGGACCGGAAAAAGCGATTATCGAGGAAGTCATCGCGCGCGTGGACGGCCTGAATGACATTGTCCAGGACCTGCTGCTCTTTGCGCGACCGCGGCAGCCCTTGCTGGCCCCGCTGCCTGTCGCTGAACTTCTGGCCGCCACCGTCGCACTGGTGCAGCAGGACCCGCAATTCAGTGGTGTGACAGTCACGGTGGCGTCCACCGACGCGGTCATTGCCGCCGACGCCGACCAATTACGTCAGGTCTTGCTGAACCTGCTGATCAACAGCGCCCAGGCGATGGAGGGGCGCGGAGAAATCCGTGTGAGCGTCCGCGCCGTCAACGACGGCTGCGAAATCCGCCTCCACGACAACGGCCCCGGTATTGGCCAGGATGTGCGTGACCATTTGTTTGCGCCGTTTTTCACGACAAAACACCGCGGGACTGGACTCGGGCTGGCAACCGCCAGGCGCATTCTCGACGCCCATCATGGGACACTCAAGCTCGAGTGCCCGGCATCGGGCGGGACGGCGGCCGTTGTGTGGATTCCTCGGGAGTCGCCCCCGGCACGTTCCTTGCTAGAATAGCACCTGAAGGGGGCTCCTGCCAATGATTGCCATCCGTCGCATTCTCGTTCCGACTGATTTTAGTGACCCCGCTGCGGCCGCGCTCATCTACGCGCGTGCGCTCGCCGAACAATTCGGGAGCCACTTGCACATCTTCCACGTCGTGCCTGAACCGTATGTGTATCCCTGGGGCACCGAAATCTCGACCATGCCGCTCGCGGATATCCTCAACCAGTCTGATCAACTCGCGCGCACGCGTCTAACCGAGTTGGTGGGTCCTGACGAGACTCCGGCGGGAGGACTGACCACCAGCACCGTGATTGGCGCGCCTGTGGAACGCATCCTCGACTACATCACCGAAGCGGGTATCGACCTGGTGGTCATCGGCACCCACGGTCGCGGTGCCATGGGGCACCTGCTACTGGGCAGCGTGGCGGAGCGGGTCGTGCGCCGGTCGACGGTTCCCGTGCTGACGGTGAAGGAAATGCAGAAGCCGACAGAGTTGGAAGAGCTGAAAAGTCAGTAAATCACTCGGCGGGTCCTCGCCGGCGGACGTGCGCCTCCCACGCGCACCCGCACGTCCAGCGCGTGTGCCCCGCGTGTCAACACCCGGAGCGGATTGACATCCAGTTCCTGTATTTCCGGACACAACGTGACCAACGCCGAGACGCGAAGCAGCGCGTCTTTGAGTGCAGCGATATCGGCGGGCGGCGACCCTCGGTGCCCCTTGAGGAGCGCCGAACCCCGGAGCCCGTCGATCATCTCGTCGGCATCACGACTCGTCAGTGGGTGAAGACGAAAGTCGGCGTCGTGCAGCAGTTCCGCGAGAATGCCGCCACTGGCGCAGGCCATGACCGGACCGAAGATCGGGTCTTCGGTCATACCGACGAGCATCTCGATCCCGCCACCGATCATGGCCTGCACCAAGCCCCCGGACATAGCGCCTCCATGGTCCATGGTGCCCAGCCGCAAGGCCATCTCATTCCACGCCTCGCGCACCGCACCCTCTCCGATCAACCCAACGCGCACGCCACCGACCTCGGTCTTGTGGAGGATGGTGGGCCCCACGGCCTCCAGGACGACCGTGCCACCAATCGCGGCGGCAGCAGCCACGGCCTGGTCGGCGGAACGCACGAAGACTGATGTCGGCACGGCGATTCCGGCGGCCACGACCAACGTCTGCGCCTCATCAGAGGTCAGCCACCCGTCGCCGCGTGACACCGCCACTTCAACCACCTGGCGGGCGGTCGCCTCGTCGATGTCCGCGCATTCTGGCGGCGCTTCGACAGGCGTTCTCAGCCACGCTCCGTAGGTGGACGCACGTGCGAGCGCGACCGCCGCGGCCTCTGGAAATTCGAACCGCGGAATTGGTGCGAGCAGTTCCGTGGCACCTTCGGCCGACATGAAAATTCCGATCACGGGTTTGTCGGGTGCCGTGGCGGCCGCAGCCTTGACCGCACGAGCCACGTCCTCGGCATGGGTGACCAGTGGCGGAATAAAGATCACCAGCACGCTGTCCACCCGCTCGTCCAGCAAGACCGCCCGCAAGGCGCGTTCGTAGCTGTCGGCCGATGCAGAGGCAATCATGTCGACGGGGTTGCCCACCGACGCGGCCGCCGGAAGAAACGACCGCAACTCGGCGACCGTGGCGTCAGACAACAAGGGCAGTTGGAGTCCCTGCGCCTCGCAGGCATCGGCCGCAAGAATGCCTGGCCCACCCGCGTTCGTCAGAATTGCCACGCGTGACCCGCGCGGCACGGGTTGCTGGGCGAGCAATGTGGCCACATCGAACAGCTCTTCCAGCGTGTTCGTGCGAATCACGCCCGCCTGCGTAAACAACGCATCCACGACGGCATCACTGGACGCCAGAGCTCCCGTGTGCGACGACGCGGCGCGGGCCCCGGCCGCAGACCGACCAGACTTGACGGCAACGATTGGTTTGGTGCGCGCCACCCGTCTGGCAATCTGACTGAATTTGCGCGGGTTGCCGAAACTCTCGAGATACAACAGGATGACCCGCGTCCTTGGATCGTCTGCCCAGTACTGAATCAGATCGTTGCTTGAGACGTCGGCCTTGTTCCCCACTGAAACGAACGTCGAGATTCCAAGACCCAACTGTCGGGCGTGGTCCAGGATCGCCAGGCCGAGGGCGCCACTCTGCGATGACATGGCGACGCCGCCTGCTGGGGGATACACAGGGGAAAACGTCGCGTTCAGCTGGACGGCGGGGTCGGTGTTGAGCAGGCCCATACAGTTGGGCCCAACCATTCGCACACCGGCCTCGCGAACCGTGTCCAGCAGGACTCCCTCAAGCGCCCTTCCCTCGGTCCCCACCTCACTGAACCCAGCCGAAATCACCACGAGCGCCTTGACGCCCTTGGCGATGCATTCCTTCACGACCCCGAGCACGTGCGCCGCCGGCACCACGACGACGGCCAGGTCGACTGGGCCATCAATGTCGGCTACGCGCACCCGAATCTGCTGACCACCAGCCTGGCCCCCGCCCGGATGCACCGGATAGACGGGGACCGTGCATCCAGCGTCGAGCAGGTTGAAGAACACTTCGCTGCCAATGCGTCCGCGCTCTCGATTGACACCGATCACGGCCACACCGCGGGGTTCAAAAAAGGGGCGCACGGAGGCCGCCGCCGCCTCGCGTGCCCTGGCGGCGCTGCGGTCCAGAAAGGCGACCGTGGGGCCAAGCCCGAGCGACACACACAACACATCCGCCTCGTCGTCAGCCCGTTG
>JABMNV010000037.1 GCA_013203475.1 Acidobacteriota bacterium | reverse complement strand
CTGGATACCGAGATACCGCCAAGCCAGGCAGACACGCTCGAAGCACTATCGATCGCTAGAGGCGAACGTAGTCCCCTGGCGACGCGCAAGATCGTCGTCCCGGGCATCAATCACCTGCTGGTGCCAGCCATGACCGGAGAAATTGAGGAATACTCCTCGCTACCAGTCAAGTCTGTCTCCAAGGCAATCACCGATGCCCTGATCGCGTGGCTCAGAGACGTGTTTCCTCCAAAGCGGTAGGGAATCTGTCCTACACTACACGCCGATGCCTGGCTGGATTCTGACGAGCGACGACGACACCCCGCGACTGTTGCGGTTCACCCCTGGTCACGCGCGCACAATTGGCCGCGGCGCTCAGGCCGACTTCATCTTTGAGGCAGCACTCGTCTCTCGCCTGCATTGCCGGCTCACCGCCGACGCATCTGGCCAGTTAGTCATGGAAGACCTGGGGAGCACCAACGGCACCACGGTCAATGGCGTGCCCACGGCTCGCGCCGTGCTGCGCGCAGGCGATGTGCTGGGCGTGGGGCGGGTCAACTTTTCGGTCGCCAACGCAGACGGCCTGAGGTCCTGAGGTCCCGCTGTGACCTGCTCTGGGACGCGACACTAACTGTCTACGTCAGGAACGGGTTGGTGCGACGCTCGACGCCAATCGTCGTGTCCGGCCCATGGCCCGAGTGCACCACGGTCGCGTCCGGATAGACAAACAATTCACTCCTGATCGCGGCCAGCAGCGTCTCCAGATCGCCGCCGGGCAGGTCGGTCCGCCCGATGGAGCCGGCGAACAACGTGTCACCCACAAACAGCTCACGCTCGTCTTGCTCTGACCGGCCGATGGCCAGACAGACGCCCCCGGGACAATGCCCTGGCGTGTGCTGGATATCGACAATGTAGTCGCCGAATGTGAGGCGCTCTCCAACCGTGTAGAACCGGTCGGGCGGGGGTTGGGGCTCGACGTTCAGGCCGAACATCCGCCCTTGCTCAGCCGCACCTTCATAGAGAAACAGGTCATCGCGGTGCAGCCACACCTCAACCCCGAGTTCCTCTTTTGCAGCGCCGACACCGGTCACATGGTCAAGATGGGCGTGCGTGAGCAGGATCATCGTGACGTTCACCCCCTCGCGCTTGACGACCGCCAACTGGTCGACCACGTCGTCTCCTGGGTCAATCACGATGGCCTCGCGAGTGCGTTCGCAGGCGACAATAAAACCGTTTTTGTAGAAGGGCGGCGCCGACGTTGTCCAGATATGCATAATCATTCACCTGTGAGCCATTATCCCGGAGTCCGAGTCCCCACACGAATAGATGTCGAGGCTGCAGCCCGCAGGCTGGCGGGGGCGCGCGCCGGGGCGGCCGGCCGAGTGTGTCGTACGCCCATGGTGAGATCGGCGTGGCTCTCGGAGCGCGCACAGCGGGACGTCTGGCTCAAGCTCGAGTCTGTCCAGCCTGGGGGATCGTTCAAGATTCGTGGTGCGCTGAATGCGTTGAGCGTGCTTCGGGCCGAGCAACCTGCCGTGACGACGATCGTCACCGCTTCGGCGGGCAACCACGGGGCTGCGATGGCCATTGCGGCGAGTCAACTCGGCCTTCGCCTGAGAGTGCACCTGTCGACCGCGGCGCCAGATGCCAAGCGCGGGGCGCTGCTCGCCTACGGGGCCGAGCTCGTCAACGCCCCGGGGTACGACGAGGCCGAGACTGGCGCGCGGGCGGACGCGGCTCAGATCGGGGCGCCGTACATTTCTCCATACAACCATCCGGACGTCATCGCCGGCGCGGGGACGGTCGCCCTGGAAATGCTGGAAGAGGAGCCCTCGCTGACGGCCATCGTGGTGCCGCTCGGCGGAGGTGGCCTGCTGGCAGGGGCCGCGCTGGCCGCACGCGGACACACCCGAACCGTCCGAATGATTGGCGCAGAAGCGGAAGGCTCGCCCGTGTTCACAACAGCCTTGGCCGCCGGAGCGATCACGCCGATCGTGGTCACCGACACGCTGGCAGATGGCCTGGCTGGCAACCTTGAGCCTGGCAGCCAGACATTTGCCCTCGTCAGGGACCATGTGGACGCCGTGGCCGTGGTGGCCGAGTCGTCACTCGAGACCGCCATGCGTGGCCTGCTCTATCGCGAACGGTTGGTGACTGAGGGGGCCGGTGCCGCGGCCGTCGCTGCGCTGCTGCAGGGAGGCCTGGGTCTGGATGGCGGGCCGGTTGGTGTGATGATCACCGGTCGCAACATCGACGCATCGACCCTGAGGCGAATCTTGTAGTGCGGTCTCTCCTTGCGCTGATCCGGGACAATCGCGATTTTCGCTACTTATGGTTCGGTCAGATCGTCAGCCAACTCGGCGACTGGTTCAACATCGTCGCGCTCTTCGCACTGCTCTTTGAGCTCACCGGTTCGGCCACGTCGGTCGCAGCGCTGATGGTCATGCAGATGTTGCCGATCGCCGTTGTCGGTCCCGTCGCGGGCGTGATCGTGGACCGGTTTGATCGGCGGCGCATCATGATCGCGGCCGACATCATCCGGGGCACGGCGGTCCTGGGATTGCTCTTGGTCCGCACGCCGGAGACGGTCTGGGTGGCCTATGCAGTGACGGGGGTCATGGTCGCGTGCTCCGGGTTCTTTGAACCAGCGCGGTCAGCCACCGTTCCATCAATCGTTCCTCGCGACAAGCTCGTCGCCGCCAATGCCATTTCCACGGGGACGTGGTCGGCCATGCTCGCTGTCGGGGCGTCCCTGGGCGGCGCGGTGGCTGCGCTGCTGGGGCGCGACGCGGCCTTCATCATCAACGCCGCGTCGTTTTTCGCGTCGGCTTTCTTTCTGTTCCAGATGCGCGTGCCCGGACGGCAGGACTCGGTCAAGGCAGCGCTGGGTCTGCGCGGAGTCATTGATGGCCTGGCGTACATGCGCGGCCACGGCGAGGTGGCGCGAATCGCGCTCGTCAAGGGCGGATGGGCCATCGTCGGTGGCGCGCTCCTGTTGTTGACAGTCTTTGGCGACCGTATCTTCCGCATCGGCGATTCCAGCGATGCCGGCATCGGTATTCTTTTTGGCGCCCGCGGCGTTGGCGCGTTCGCCGGGTCGCTTATCGTCAGCGTGCTGGCGGCTCGAAAGGGAAACCTGATCCGCCTGATCGCGCCCGCCTACTTTGTCGCAGGACTCTGCTACGCCTCCCTGGCAATAGTTCCGAACATCTGGATCGCCGCCGTCATGGTCGTCGCCTCACACGTGTTTGGTTCGATCCTCTGGGTCTCGAGCAATGTCCTCCTGCAAATGCAGGTCCCCGACGAGTTCCGCGGCCGCGTGTTTGCCGCAGAGTTGGTCGTGCTGGCACTAGTCCAGTCCACAGTGGCCTACGCCACAGCGGTCGCCCTCGATCAAGGACACATGGACCCGCGCGTGCTCGCTGCCATCGTGGGACTGGGGCTGTGGGGCCCGGCGCTGTTGTGGATCTATGGGCAGCGATCAAGATGACGTCGCGGTGTCTACGTGGTGCGGGCCGGCCGAATTTCAACTTTGCTCGGCAAGCTTCGGCCCGGATGACGCAGCAGGTCGGCGACCGCCTGAGCAATGTCTTCTGCTGTCAGCTTCCATGACTCATCGTCGGTCTTGGCCGAGGGACCGGAAAAGTCCGTCGCGACCGAACCAGGCATGACGACGCTGACGCGAATGTTGTCGTTGCGCAATTCGAGCATCACGGCTTCGCTGAACGCCACCAAGCCGGCTTTCGAAGCGCAATAGGCTGCGGCCTTTGCGAAGTAGTTCCGACCCGCCAGACTTGCAATGTTGATGATCCAGGCGCCATTGGCCTGCCTCAGGGCAGGAATCGCTGCCCGAGTGCAGTAGAAGACGCCGGTCAGGTTCGTGTCGATGACCTGCGCCCATTCTTCGTCGCTGGTCTTTTCGACCTCTGAGAAGACGCCAACTCCCGCATTGTTGATGAGAGTATTCAGCGAGCCGAACTGCTCGACGGTTGCTGCGACAAGACCATCGACGGCCTTTCGGTCACGCACGTCGACTGCCCTCCCCGTCACCCGCGACGGGGCGCCGGCCGCCTTGCCCAAACGGGCCACCGCGTCTTGCACGCCCGCCTCAGTGCGTCCTGTGATCATGACCTTGCCGCCCATCTCGAGGATGGAGGAGGCGATGGCATAACCGATGCCTTTGGTAGCTCCCGTCACAATCGCTGTATGCATGGTTCGTATTATGAGCCGATCTTTCTCACCACGTCGCCGACCTTGATACGGCCTGCGGTGACGACCTTCGCGTTCACCCCCCGTCGATTCTGAGAGCGCCCCTCTGGAGAGTTGACGTACTTCAGCGCGTCCACGCCGAAGCGCGCGGCGAACTTGCCGCACCCCGTGTGCGGCTGGGCCGTAATCTCAATCACGGCCTCACCGATCGACAGCCTCGTGCCCGGGGGGAGATTCTGGGGTGCCACGTCCAGATCGACGAACAGTTGATCGCCAGCCAGGGGCCATCGTTTGACAGGCCCGGCAATCGCCTCGATCACGCGAGCGTTCATCAGATTCAACTGCATATCCGGATGCGGCGACCCGTCGCTCGTGCGACCGCTCGCGCGCATCCTCCAGCTGTCGCCCGCCAACCCGTCGGTGAGGGTCAATTCGCCGTCGGCCAACACCTCGCGCGCGTCCACGCCTGGTCGGCGGACGATGAGCGCCAGGGTGCCGTCGTTAGACGGCGACAAACGGATGTCTGGCAGGCGGGACGTCAAGGTGTCGAGGGTCTTCGGTTCAGGGTGATCGGTCATGGCACAGGTCATTTCGGGAACGGGTCCTTGGCGTCAAGAATCCACGCCTGGGGGTGGTGCGCGAATCCGATGCGGGGATAGTAGTCCACGGCGGCGGGCGCTGACAGGAGGGTCAGCTTGGAGTCGGGCCCCATTGCCTCACGCGTCCGTTCAACCAATCCAACGCCAATCCCCCGGCGCTGATATCTCACGTGCACGGCCAAGTCAGCCAGGTACCCGATATACAGAAAATCAGTCATCGTGCGGGCAATGCCGACCAGTTGGTCGTCATCCCAGGCCGTCACGATGAGGTTGGCGTGCTGCATCATGGCGGCGAACGTCTCAGGATCGTTGACGGGACGCCGTTCGGCGAGTGTTGACGCTTTGTAGAGCGCCTTCACCTCGTCCAGAGGAATGTCGTTGCCTAGGCGATAGGTAATGGGCGGCACCGTCCAATATTACAGGCGGGCGGTGACCGGGTAGAATCATCCCGACATGTCGACCATTGCGGTCATTGGAGCCGGGCCGATTGGTGCCAGTATCACGCAGGCGTTGGCGCGCCGGGCGCGCGTGCGACGTGTCTGTCTGATTGACGCGGCGGCGAGCGTGGCGGCCGGCAAAGCCCTCGACATCAGCCAGTCGGGCCCAGTTGAGCGTTGCGACACACATGTCTCGGGCGAAGGCGATGTGCTGGCAGCTGTCGGCGCCGACGTCATCGTTCTCGCCGATGCGCACGGCGAGGGGGAGTGGGAGGGCGACCGAGGTCTGGCACTGGTCCGACGACTCATCGCCGCCGGTGCGGCAGGACCGTATGTGTTCGCCGGACCGAAACAGACCTGGCTCATGGAGGCCGCGGCGCGCGAGCTGAGTGTGCCTGGCGACCGTTTGATCGGTACCGCCGCCAGTGCGCTTGGTGGCGCGGTGCGCGGACTTGTCGCACTCGAGGTGAATGGCACTGGCGCGGACGTGTCGCTCGTCGTGACCGGCCGGCCACCAGCGTTTGTCATCGCCTGGTCGAGCGCGACCATTGGCGGGTCGCTCATCACCGACCAGGTCGGCGCTCACCGGTTGCGAGCCATCACCGACCAGCTCAAGGGATTGTGGCCGACTGGGCCATACGCGATTGCGGCCGCGACGGCTCCCATCGTCGAGGGCCTGCTGACCGGAACACGAGCGCATCTGGTCGCCGCGACTGTAGTGGATGGCGAGTGGGGCGTTCGCCACCGCGCTGCGCTGCTGCCGTTGAGCTTGGGAAACGGCCGCGTGATGGCACGGCACACGCCGTCACTGAGCGCACAGGAGCGAGTGGAATTCGAGAACGCCGTGACGAGAGACGCCCCCGGGGGCTGACGTGGAAATGGGTTGACTGCCCAGATCGAAAGTGTCTCAAGTGTTCGTTATTGGTCTTTGAAGGAACAATTTCGACCACGGCGGTGACCGAAAAAAACACGTTGCAACAACATTAATTGTGACGCATACTCGCCGCTCGCCCGAGCGTCGAGTTTCCCGCAACCTGCCCGGGTTCCAATGAAGGAGTCTCATGCGTCGATTGGTTTGTTTGTTTGTTTGTCGCTCTCGCACTGTTCGCGCCCGCTTCGGCGTTCGCGCAACAAGGCACCGCAGAAGTCCGCGGCCGTGTCTTGGACGCCCAGCAAGCTGCGCTTCCGGGTGTCACCGTCACCGTCCGTAACCAGGACACGGGCATGTTTCGCGAAACTGTCGCAAACGCCGATGGCACCTATTTCATCGCAGGCATCGTGCCCGGCCGGTATGAAGTGACGGCATCGCTGCAGGGGTTCAGTACGTTCCTGCGTCGGGATGTCGTGCTGGAGGTTGGCAAGACGACGAGCCTTGACATTCCGCTGGCTATCGGCAGCGTCACAGAGTCGGTGACCGTGGTCGGCGAGACAAGCCTCGTTG
>JABMNV010000036.1 GCA_013203475.1 Acidobacteriota bacterium | reverse complement strand
GCACGTTGGCCACCGTGCCTTCCAGAATCTTGAGCAGCGCCTGCTGCACGCCTTCGCCCGAGACATCGCGCGTGATCGACGGATTTTCGTCTTTGCGGCAGACCTTGTCGATCTCGTCCACGTAGATGATGCCCTGCTGCGCCTTTTCGATGTCGCCACCAGCCGCCTGCAACAACTTCAGAATGATGTTCTCGACGTCTTCACCCACATATCCCGCTTCGGTCAACGTCGTGGCGTCGACGATAGTGAAGGGGACCGAGAGGAGGCGGGCGAGGGTTTGAGCCAGCAGCGTCTTGCCGGTGCCGGTCGGGCCGATCAGCAGGATGTTCGATTTCGTGAGCTCGACGTCGTTGCGTCCTTTGGACTGCTTGGCAATCTCGAGCCGCTTGTAGTGGTTGTACACGGCCACGGCCAGTTTCTTCTTCGTCCGATCCTGCCCGATGACGTATTCGTCGAGGAAGGTTTTGATCTCGATCGGAGTCGGAAGCCCCGCGCGGGGCCCTGTCTTTTCGAACTTGTTGTCGTCCGCGATGATGTCGTTGCAGACCTCGACGCACTCGTCGCAGATAAACACGGTGGGACCCGCAATCAGTTTGCGGACGTCGTTCTGATCCTTGTTGCAGAACGAACAGCGGAGGACGTCGGGCTCGCCGGCCTTTTTAGTCATGGAGGCTTTTCCTGCCCAGCCGGCCCGGCACGTTAGGTCCGGCGGCTGAGGACATCATCGATAATACCGTAGTCCTTCGCCTCGGAGGCGCCCAGGATGTAGTCGCGGTCGGTGTCCGTTTCAATTTTCCCCAGGGCTTGCCCGGTGTGGGTGACCAGAATTTCATTTAATCGCGCACGCATGCGCAGAATTTCGCGCGCATGGATGTCGATGTCGCTCGCCTGGCCCTTGAGGCCGGACAGCCAGGGCTGGTGAATCAGGATGCGCGAGTTCGGCAATGAGAAGCGTTTGCCCTTGGTGCCAGCCGCCAGCAGGACGGCGGCCATCGACGCCGCCTGTCCGATGCAGTACGTCTGAACGTCAGGTTTGATGAATTGCATCGTGTCGTAAATGGCCAAGCCGGCCGTAATCGAGCCGCCGGGACTATTGACGTAGAGCAGAATGTCGCGCTCCGGATCTTCCGCTTCGAGGAACAACATCTGCGCGATGACCAGGTTGGCCAGCGTGTCATCGATCTCCGTGCCGATGAAGATGATGCCGTCCTTGAGCAACCGCGAGAAGATGTCATACGCGCGCTCGCCGCGATTCGTCTGCTCGACGACCATGGGAACGAGTTGGTTTCGGGGAGTGATCATTACGATACCTGCGCTTTCTCGATCAGCCACGCCACCGTCTTTTCGCGGCGGATGCCAGATTCAATGCGGTCAAGGCCACCTTCATTTTCCAGCTTGGCCCGGACGGCCGCGCCGGTGCGCCCGGTCCGTTCCGCGAACTTCTCAATCTCGGCCACCATATCTTCCTCGGTCGTCGTCAGCGATTCTCGTCGTGCGATGTCGTCGAGCACCAACGTGCTCTTGACCGTCTCTTCTGACGGTCCTTTCTGACGCTCCCGGAATTCCTGCCAGTCAACGCCCGCCTTCATCGGGTCCACGTTCTGGTCCATCAGGCGTCGGACAAACTCCTCCAGGCGGCGATCAATTTCCCGGTCTACCAGAGCCGCAGGCACCGCGCCTCGCATCCGACCAGCCAGATTCTGCAGCAAATCGTGACGGACCTTATGTTCGGCTTCGTGCTCCGCTTCGTGCTGCAGGTCTTCCTTGATCCGGTCGCGCAACGCCTCAAGCGTCTCGAGGTCGCTCACTTCTTTGGCGAAGCCGTCCGTCAGCTCTGGGAGCTCTTTCCGCCGGAGGCCCTTGACCACGACCTGGTAGTCGACCGTGGCGCCCGCGAGCTCATGGCCCTCTGCATCGGCAGGGTAGGTCACCTGAAACTGACGCTCGTCGTTGGCGACCACACCCGTGAGATGCTCGTCGAAGCCAGGAGGATTCCCCTCGGCCCCCAGCTCGACGGTGACATTCTGCATGGGTTCGGCCTGGGCGCCCTCTTTGTGTACCGTTCGGGTCACGTCCATCAGGACGGCGTCGCTCGGGCCCGCGGGGCGATCCTCGATCGGGTGCCATTTGACCGCCCGCTGACGCAATCGCTCCAGCATCTGGTCCACGGCGCCCACTTCGAGCACGGCCGGCGGTTTGCTTAGCGAAATCCCCGTGTATTCCCCCGGATCGATGGGAGGAATGGTCTCAAATTCAGCCAGAAACGTCATCGGCTGGCCCTCGTCGATCACGACATCCTTGATGTCAGGCGTCGCCACCGGCGTCAGATCCCGATCCCGTAACGCCTCATCCACCAGGCGCGGAATCATCGCGTTCGCCACGTCGTACAGGATTTGGTCCTTGTACCGCTGCTTGACAACCGTCATCGGGACCTTGCCCTGCCGGAAGCCAGGCACACGAGCGCTCCGGGTGTACCCCTGCGCGACTTTCTTGATTTCTGAGGCCACCACGTCCGGTGGCACTTCAAACGACAGATGTTTCTGGGTCTCGGTGACCTCGGTCAATTCGATCTTCATCAGTATCAATTGTATAGGTGAGGGAACTGTTGGGTGTGAGCTGGTGCGAAAGGGGGGAGTCGAACCCCCACGGCCTTCCGGCCACCGGATCCTAAGTCCGGCGCGTCTGCCAGTTCCGCCACTCTCGCAAAGGCCTGTCAGAGGTTATCAGATATTTGGCGTTCAAGGGGCACAATGGACCCTGAACCCGAAACACGGAGTCCTGATGAACGTCCATCTTGTCGACGGCACCTACGAACTGTTCCGGCATCACTTTGGTGCTCCGGCCGCCCGATCGGCTGACGGATTCGAAGTCGGCGCGATTCGTGGTGTCCTGAGCTCGATTCTGTCGATGTTTAGCGACGGAGCCACGCATCTGGCGGTGGCGACCGACCACGTCGTGGAGTCGTTCCGCAACGAGTTGTGGCGGGGCTACAAGACGGGTGAGGGCATCGCACCCGAGTTGCTGGCGCAGTTCCATCCTTTTGAGGACGCCTTGACGGCGATGGGCGTGACGGTGATGCCGATGGCCGAATTCGAGGCTGACGACGGGTTGGCGGCCGGCGCAGCAAAGGCCGCGGCCGACCGGCGGGTTGATCGCGTGTTCATCTGCACTCCAGACAAAGACCTCGCACAGTCTGTCGTCGGGACCCGCGTCGTGCAGTTCGACCGCCGGGCTCGCGTGATCAGGGACGCGGACGGGGTTCGCGAGAAATTTGGCGTGCCACCCGCGTCGATTCCCGACTATCTTGCCCTGACCGGCGACACCGCAGACGGGTACCCCGGATTGCCGGGGTGGGGCGCGAAGTCTGCTGCCGCGGTGCTGGCTCGCTACGGCAGCATCGACCAGATCCCGGACGACAGCGGACAGTGGGCTGTTTCAGTGCGGGGGGCCGTGAAGCTGGCGGCCACTCTGGCGGAGTACCGCGTCCAGGCGAACCTGTTCCGTGAGCTCGCGACGCTGCGCCTCGATGCGCCAGTGTTTGCGTCCGTTGACGCGATTCGCTGGACGGGGCCGCGACCGGAATTTGAGACCGTGTGTCAACGACTGGGTTCAAAGAGCCTCGCGCTGCGAGCGTCCGCGATCGCGGCACGTTTCACCACGTGAGTGGTGGGGCAGTGAACGTTGTTCACTCTCGGACGTTTCCCTCATGTAATGTGTCCGGCATGGTTCGAATTCCGCTCCTCCTGCTGCTCGCATTGGTCGCGACGCCATCTGCAGCGCCGCAAGTCAGGCCTCAGATCTTCGCGGCATCGGAGCCTGGCATTTCGCCGGACGGCACCGAGATCGCGTTTGCATCTGGGGGCGATATCTGGACCGTGCCTGCGTCAGGCGGTGACGCCCATCTACTGGTGTCCCACGAAGCCACGGAACGACGTCCGTTGTTTTCACCCGACGGCCGGACGGTCGCCTTCATGTCGACACGCACCGGCGGTGGCGACATCTACTTGCTTGCCCTCGACACCAGCGCGCTCGTTCGTCTGACGGTCGACGATGGGCCGGAGATGTTGGAGGGGTGGTCCGGCGATAGTCGGTGGGTCTATTTCTCGTCGACCAGTCGCGATATCGCAGGCATGAACGACGTGTACAGGGTTTCGGCCCGGGGGGGCACGCCTCTGCCGGTGAGCGAGGACCGTTATGTGAACGAATTTCATGTGGCGGCGCCGGGCGACGGCCAGACGATGGTGCTGGCGGCGCATGGAATTACGTCGGCGCAGTGGTGGCGTCGCGGGAGCAGTCACATCGACCAGTCTGAACTGTGGCTGCTCTCCGAGCTCGACTCCGCTCCGACGTACACACCGCTCACGAGTCGCGATTCACGTCAGGTGTGGCCGATGTGGCATCCCGCCTCTGGGACGCTCTATTACGTCTCCGACCGAAGTGGCGTCGAGAACATCTGGGCACGCCCGTTAGCGGCCGGCGCGACGGCTGAGAGGCCGAACGAGACGCGAATCACTGGGCGGGCGCTCACGACGTTCACCGACGGCCGCGTGTTGTTTCCTTCGTTGTCGGCCAGCGGCGACGTGATGGCGTTCGAGCGGGGATTGGGCGTGTGGATCCTTGAACCGGCCACCGGCCAGACTCGCGAGGTACCGATCCGTCTCCGAGGGGCGGCGGCGTCCTCCGTACCGGAACGGCGTCGGGAGACGAACGGATTCTCAGACCTGGCGCTCTCGCCCGATGGCCAGAAGGTCGCGTTTATCGCCCGTGGAATTCTGTTCGCGGCGTCGAGTACAGACGCCGGCCTGGCGACTCGAGTCACCGTTGCTGCCGGCATTGTGTCGCAGCCGGCATGGGCGCCAGACAGTACACGCGTGGCCTACGTCGCCGCCCGTGGCGGTGCGCAGCGGCTCTTTCTGTACGACTTCAAGTCGAACGAAGAAACGCCGCTGACGACCAGCGCAGGTGTCGACATTTCCCCCGTGTTCTCGCCCGACGGCACACAGATCGCCTTTCTGCGCGATCGTCGGGAACTGCGGCTCCTGACCGTGGCATCGAAGGCCGAGCGGGTGCTCGCCAGCGGAATGTTTGCCGATGCCATTGACAGTCCGGTGCCGGTCTGGGCGCCGGGTGGTCAGTGGATCGCACTGTTTGCCGTCGGATCGAAGTCGTTCACCAATGTGCAACTCGTGCCGGCGGGCGCCGCCGCTCAAGGGCCGCCGCGTCCGATCAGCTTCCTGGCGAATGTGTACACGAACACACTGGCGTGGACGCCAGACGGCCGAACGGTGTTGTTTGATACTCGGCAGCGCACCGAGTCTGGCGAGCTGGCGCGCGTGGACCTGACGCTGAGCACGCCGAAGTTCCGCGAAGACCTGTTTCGAGACCTGTTTTACGCACCTGTTCCACCAGTCCCACCAGCCCCACCAGCGAGGCCTGCGTCCACGCCGGCGCCCGCTGTGGCTCCTGTGTTTGGCGGCATCCGAAACCGCCTCTCGATGCTGCCGCTGGGACTCGACGTGCAGTCGGTCACCGTGAGCCCTGATGGCACGCTCGCTCTGGTGGCTGCGGCAGCTGCGGGGCGCACGAACCTGTACACGTATCCGCTCGGTGAGCTGACAGATCAACCTGTGGCGCGACAGTTGACGACCACGGCCGGACCCAAGTCGTCGGCGCAGTTCAGCCCCGATAGCACAGAGGTCTACTACCTCGACGCTGGGCGGATTCAGATCGCCACGGTTGAGCGGCGAGAGTCGAAGCCCTTGGCACTGACGGCCGAGTTCACCCTGGACTTCGTCGAGGAGAAACGTGAGGTCTTTCGCGAGGCGTGGACGCTGCTGCGCGACAATTTTTTTGATTCGACATTCAACGGCATCAATTGGGAGGCGTCCCGGGAGCAGTACGGCCCCTATGTGGTCGCGGCCTCGACGCCCGACGAAATGCGCCGAATCATGAGTCTGATGATCGGCGATCTGAACGCGTCACATCTTGGCATTTCGGCTGGCGGCTGGGCCCAGCCCGCGACCGGACGATTGGGACTTCGTTTCGACCGCCGGGTCTACGAGGCTCGCGGCCAGTTGCAGGTCAGCGAAGTCGTCATGCTCGGCCCGGCCGCGATTTCATCTCAGGTCACGGTGGGTGACTTCGTGCGCGCGGTGGCAGGCCAGCCGGTGGACGCGAGATTCAGCCTTGACGCGGCGCTGGAACACACCATCGGGACTCGAGTGGAAATTGGCGTGTCTTCCACCGCCGACGGCCCCATCCGCTCCGTCGCGCTCAAACCCATCGATGTGCGTACCGAAAAGGCGTTGCTGTATCGGCAGTGGGTCGAGCACAACCGCGAGTACGTGCTCAAAGCCAGTGGTGGACGGCTCGGGTACGTCCATATGGCCAGCATGAGCGCCGGTGCGTTGGATCAGCTCCACATTGACCTGGATGCCGAGAATCACGAGCGGGACGGCGTCATCATCGACCTGCGCAACAACAACGGTGGGTTCGTCAATGCGTATGCCCTTGACGTCTTTGCGCGACAGCCTTACCTGCGAATGTCCCTGCGCGGACTGCCCGAATCACCCGCACGCACGGTGTTGGGGCAGCGCGCGCTGGAGCTGCCGACCGTGTTGATGACCAATCAGCACTCCCTCTCTGATGCTGAGGACTTTACCGAAGGATACCGAGTGCTCAAGCTCGGCCCTGTGGTCGGCGAACCCACGGCCGGGTGGATTATCTACACGTGGAATCAGCGTCTGGTGGATGGGTCCACCTTGCGGTTGCCGCGAATGCGCGTGCGCGCGGCCGATGGCGAGGATATGGAGTTGCACCCGAGGCCCGTGGATGTGGCCGTGTCACTGCCTTTGGGTGAGGTCTACGAGACCGGTCACGACACCCAGCTCGACGAGGCGGTGCGTACCCTGCTCAAGCGCCTGGGCTTTGCGGAATAGAGCGCGCATACTGATCGGCCGCACGCCGAAGTTCGTCTCGGAGCGTCCTGGCGAGTGACGCCGGAGCGATGACTCGCACGTCCGCGCCGAAACCCAGCAGCCAACTGCGCAATGCCCAATCGTTCGACACCTCCATCGTCAGGCGCACGCGTCCGTCGGTGTCGACGCTGACCGATTGAGAGTCGTGCCACGTGCGGCCTTGCACGTAGGGAGCGACTCGCGCGGCAAACTCGATCTCGATGTGTTCGGGTTCCGCAGAGAACACACCGAGCGAGGAGCCGAAGACGTCCGCGGGAAGCGTGCGGGTTCTGCGGAACGTGGTTTCCTGCACCGAGAGTTTTTCGATGCGCTCGACGGCAAACGTGCGGAACTGGTCGTACTGCGGGACCCAGGCGACCAGGTAGACGCCGCCTTGTGTCAGGGCGAGGCGGTACGGTTCCACCGAGTAGGACTTGGCGCGCTGGCTGGCTGCCGAGAAGTAGCGCATGACTATCACGCGCCGATCCTGCACCGCCTCAAACAGACGGCGGGTGACGTCGACCGATTCCCGCCGCGCTCCGCCTGCGCCGGGGGCCGCCTTGGTCGAGAGCACTTGCGGCAAGGTTGCCAGAAAATCCCGCATGCGCGGGTTGAGTGCGCCTTCGAGTTTCGCCAGCGCCGTCCGCAATTCGTCGGCCAGTGGCCACGCCGACAGGGCCTCAACGATGGAGCGGCTCAGGTAGAGGGCCGCGACATCGGCAACGCCCAGTCCGGCCTCCAGAGAGCGGAATGGATGCGCGTTGAGCTTCCATCGCTTTGTGTCGTGTTCCCCGCCTTCGTCGAAGAGCGAGAACCCGGCTTCCTGGAGGGCCTGGAGGTCGCGCCGAATTGTACGTGTGGTGACGTCGACCAGGTCGGCCAGATCATGAATGGTCACCCCTGTGCGCGACGATTCGATCTCGCGCAGGATTTGCCACTGGCGGATGACTTCGGCGTTACGCATCGGCGTCTGAAGCCTCGGGCACTTGAGGCGGCGCCTCTCGGTCACGCTCGGAAATGGACATGGGCAGATTCTAGATGAATCTTCAATCTGAAATCGGGAATCTGAAATCGGGGATCGGGAATCGGGAATCGGGAATCGGGAATCGGGAATCTAGAATCGGCTGCCCGATCCCCGATCCCCGATCCCCGATTTCCGATTGCCGATCCCCGATTGTCGATTACCGATCCCAGATTGTCGATGATCTGACCTCCCCTGTCCCACCCCCTCCGTAGGCTATGTGGGTGGAGAGACAAATGCAGCGAATCGAACGAATAGAGTCGTGGGTCCAGAGTCCTGAACTACGCGTTCGGCCGGGCTCGGGGCAGGGGAGCGTGCCGACCGCGCCAAGACTGCGGCTGGTCGAGCAGGATATTTACGCAGAGCTGACCAGGCGCCGGCGTCGGGCCCAGATTGCGGCGCGGCGGTGGGTGGATGGGCGCGAAGCAGCGCCGACAGTTCCACCCGTCCGGCCCTGATCGCTGGACGGAGGCTGACCGTGGCGTGGCCCCGGCCCTGGCGCGCAGCACGTCCGCGACGTTCACACCGAGCACCGAGCACCGAGCACCGAGTTGTCCTACATCCTGAATACGAAACCGACGTTGAGGGGCATGAAGATGCGGGCACCTGTGTTGTTGATGACTTCGGCGCCCAACGGGCGGAGGTCATCATCCTGGCGGGACATCTTCTGCGTCCAGCGGACGCCTCCCTCAACAAAGATGCCGAGGCGTCCCCACTCGTAGGTGACGCCGAACACGATCGCTGCGGTTGGGATTGTGGCGGCGTCGTACAAACGGATGGCTCCCAGGTCGCTGTCCACGAAGTTGCCTGTCATCCGGGCGCTGATGGCCTCGATAGAGCGGCGTCCGTAGAGCAGATTGACGTAATTGCGAGACGGCCCTGTGGCTTTGAAGTAGTGACGCAGACCGCCCTCGATCGTCGTGTCTGAGCAGGTCGAGAATGTCGCCACGAGTGGCCCGCGTCCACTGATATTGACGACCTCTCCAATACTGGCTGGCTCGGCAGCATACCTCGTGCGGCTGTAGCGCGCGATGAGTTCGCTTCGTTGGAAGACTCCGAAGCCGAGGGTGACCAACTGTCGACGCGGTGTGGCCACGTAGACGGTCGGATACGGGACGGCATTTGCGACCGCGATGATCCGAGCGGGCGTTTCACCCAGCCCGGGCATGAGCACTTCGCCAAAGACGTCAAGGTCGAGTCCGTAGGCCGCCGTCAGCGAGATCTTGCCTCGGATCCCAAGGTCTGGTTGTTCTCGCGCCACGAGCTGTGGCGTTTCGGTCTGCGCCGCTGCTGGTGTCGCCCCAGCACCCAGCACTGAGCACCCAGCACCACAACCCAACCACATCGTGGGAACCTCACGGGAAGACGCCAAGTTCGCGGTACGACGTGGCAATTTTGTCGATGGCGGTGATGAAGGCAGCCGCTCGAAGGTCACCCAGTTTTGGATTCTTCTTCAACTCGTCACGAATTGCGTGATAGGCCACGATCATGGTCTCTTCCAGGCCCGAGTTCACGATGTCCTCCTCCTCGGCGCCGTGCACCAGCACGCGTTTATCTTCGTCCGACAGAGACTTTCCAGTCAGTTGCTCGAGCGCGCGAACGAAACTGGCTTCATCCCGTTCCTCGAGTCGCTTTTCCATTCGCCCGAAGCGCACGTGCGACAGGTTCTTGAGCCACTCGAAGTACGACACCGTGACGCCGCCCGCGTTGGCGTAGAGATCCGGGAGGACCATGACGCCTTTCTCGCGGAAGACAGCCTCCGCTTCGGGCGTGGTCGGACCGTTGGCGCCTTCGACGATGATCCGGGCCTTGATCCTGGGGGCGTTCTCTTTGGTCAGCACGTTCTCCAGTGCGGCGGGAATCAGAATGTCGCAGTCCAGTTCGAGTGCGGCCATGCTGGGCGTGAGGTCCCTGGCACGCGGGAATCCCAGGATCGATCCCGTGGCCTGCCGATGGAGCCACACCGCATCCGCGTCCAGGCCGTTCTCGTTGACAATCGCGCCTTCGGCTTCGGCGATGGCTATGACGATGGCGCCGCCCTCCCGGCAAAATTTCGCCACGTGGAACCCGACGTTCCCGAGGCCCTGCACCACCACGCGTTTTCCCTCCAGGCCGGGTGTGAGGCCGATGGCCTTCATGTCGTCGGCAAACGTCGTCGCCTCGCGCACCGCAAAGAAAAGCCCACGCCCCGTGGCCTCCTTGCGCCCGCGAACGCCGCCCTGGGAGACGGGTTTGCCGGTCACGCAGCCCAAGCCGTCCAGCGCGCCGGGGTGCACGGCCATGTAGGTATCGGCGATCCAGGCCATCTCGCGTTCGCCCGTGCCGTAATCGGGCGCGGGCACATCGACGCCGGGGCCGAGAAAATTCTTCTTCACCAGTTCATGCGCATACCGTCGCGTGATGCGTTCCAACTGATCGACCGAGTACTGTTTCGGATCGATCTGGACGGCACCTTTGGCACCACCAAACGGCACGTCCACGATGGCGCACTTATAGGTCATCAGTGCGGCCAGTGCCTTGACCTCCTCCTCGTCCACATGCAGGGCATACCGGATGCCGCCCTTGGTGGGGTTCCGATGATGGCTATGTTCCACCCGCCACGCGCGAATCGTGTCGATGGTGCCGTCGGGACATCGGAAGGGAAAATTGAATCGATAGACGCTGTTGCAGGCCTTGATCTGGTCGAGCAAGCCCTTCGGGTGATCGCTCCACCGGGCCGCGTGATCGAAATACTGGTTGACGAAGTCGAACATGCTGCCGCCGGACGCTGGTGTATTCATGGTGAATTCCGTCGCAGTGCAAGAAACAGACGCTCCACGGTGCTTCGCAGCACCGCGGTGCCTTCAGCATACTTCCCTTGCGCGACAGTAATCGAATCGCCAAAGGCCAATGTGACCCGCGTCCCGCCTCCTGGCAACAGTCGGCGCCATTGAAGCGAGCGACTGCGGGGCCACAGGGCGTACAGCCCATCAAGGGCCACCGGCACAATCGGCGCGTGCAGGTGAGCCGAGAGAATCGAGGCGCCCTTCTTGAATGTCTTCAGTTCTCCATCAATCGAACGTTCCCCTTCCGGGAACAGAATGAGTACTTTTCCCTTTCGAAGGCCCGCAGCGCCGGCCTTCATCGCGCTCTCCAGATTCGCATCAGAATCCACCGGGATGACGTTGGTGAATCGTGCCACGCGTTTCATGAACGGCGTCTGGTAGTACTCGGCAGCACCTACCGCGAACACCCGCCGAAGCGTCCCCAGCGGCACAAGACTGAGCAGGACAAAGGGGTCCAGATACGACTGGTGGTTCGGACTGAGAATGAACGGGCCCGAGGCTGGAATCGACGCCAGACCGGAGGCGCGCACGCGGAACAGCGGCCGCATGAGGCGCAACAGGACGAAAAACATCAACGAGCGCCACCGCGTCGACTGACCAAGCAGGGCCTCGAGCTCAGGGTCGGCCGGTTGCGCGAGGATCGACTCCCACATCTGGACGGTATGGTTGCTTGACTCGTCTGCCCGACCGGACGCGCTGCGGCCGACGGCGGTGGTGCCGCCGGATCCGGCAACCGGTGCGGCCAGCACGGCGTCCACCAGATGTCGCACGGTCAGAATGGTCGACCGTGTCTCGACGGCGACACGACGCCCGTGCTGCCGCTCGAGCAGTGTCAGCAGTTCCACCCGCTCCATGGAGTCGAGCGCGAGGTCCATGTCGAGATTGGCGTCCGGGCGCACCGCCGGTTGTGCGACGCGCGCGGCGACCGTGGCCAGGGCTGCGGCGTGGCTCGGTGTTTCGAGCCACGCCTGCTCCTCGGCAGAGAGGACCTGGGGCGCGGCGGCCTGAGTAGTCACGTCCTGTTCGCGCAGGCGTTTCTCGATCTGATGCCGCCGAATTTTTCCTGTCGTCGTACGCGGCAGCGGCTCCATCCAGATGTCATACGAGAGGATCCTTTTATGGGCGGGCAGGTGCACCGATCGGCTCTCGAGTTCAAAGCGCACCAGCTGTTGCACGTTGACCACGCCACGCTCGCGGAGCACCACGTCGTCGGGCACGATCACCGCGTGGAGGCGCTCTCCTTTCGCATCCTCATGGCGGTCGAAGCCGAGCACGCAGAGTTCCTTGATCGTGGGAGCCTCGCGGTAGTGTGCTTCGAGTTCCTCAGGGTAGAGATTCTTGCCAGAGGCCAGGACGATCATTTCCTTCTTCCGGCCGGTCACATAGAGCCGGCCCTTGTCGTCCATTCGGCCCAGATCCCCGGTATGGAGCCAGCCGTCTATCAGCGACTCATCTGTGGCGTCGGGGCGCTGGAAGTACTCGCGCATGATGATCGGCCCACGAATCAGGATTTCCCCATCCTCGTGTTCGCGGGCCTCGTCTCCCGCCTGACGCGGCGCGATGCGAATCTCCACACCCCTGAGCGCCTGGCCCACCGAGGTGGTGTAGGTGTCGCCCGGTCGCACGATCGTGGCCCCACCTGATGTTTCCGTCAGGCCGTAGGCGTTGAGCAGGTTGAAGCCCATGTCGTAGAGGTCGCGCCCGATGGACGGGTCGAATTTGGATCCCCCGGTCACCAGCACTCGCATCGTCGGTCCCATCACGTGATGGATCTTGGCGAACCACCGACGGCCGGGGTTCCAGCCGGTGCGCGCACGCAGCCAGCCATTGGTGCGCAGGAGTATGCGAAACACGGCCCGTCGCGCGGGACTGGCCTTGTTGACCTCAGACATGACTCGCTGATGAATCAGGTAGAAGAACTGCGGTACGCACGCCAAGATCGTAATGCCGCGATTCTGCAGGGCCTCAAGCAGCGATGTGGAGCTGACGCTTTCGAGAAAGACCACCCGGCCACCAACAGCCAGTGGCAGCAGCAGATTCGCCATCTGGGCCAGCGAGTGGAACAGGGGCAGGACGCCGAGGATCGTGTCGCGGTCTGTCACGTGCACGACCTCGAACGCGGCCTCACGCTCAGCCGTCAGGTTGCCATGGGTCAGCACCACGCCTTTCGGGTCAGCCGTGGTGCCCGAGGTGTAGAGAATCACCGCCGCGTCTCCCGGTTGCCGCGCCACGACCGGAGGAGGAGCGTCGGCGCGCCGGACGACATCAACGTCCGGAACGTCCGGCCGATCAGTGGGCGCTTTGTGGAGCAGACAGACGCCGCGCGTCGGGCCGCCCACAGTGACCACGGCCTCCCGCACCGTGTCGAGATAGCGCGCCGTCGTGTAGATGACCATGGCGCCGGAGTCTTCGAGCACCGTGCGAACCTGTCCGGCCTTGTATGCCGTGTCCAGTGGCACCGCGATTGCGCCCAGGCGGAGCACGCCCAGATACGCGGCGATCCACGGCGCATCGTTGTCGGCGAGAATTGCCACCCGGTCATTTGGGCCAATGCCCTGAGCGTGCAGCCAGCCGGCATTCGCGGTGGCTTGGGCCGCGAGATCGGCGTAGGTGGTGGGCAGGATTCCCTCGGCGGCTTGGAGCTCAACAGCGTGGAGCGAGCCAAATCGGGCCGCAGCGTCAGCAAAGCTTTCGTAGAAGTTCGGCATCCTGACGAGTAAGATAGGCCTCATCAAGTTTAGCCACAAGTAGGAGACATACGAAATGCGCAAGATTACGATGCTCGGCGTCGTGGTGTCTGGGTTGGTCGTCGGGTTGGCGGCTTTCGCGTCGGCTCAGGCCCCTTCAGTGGAGTTGAAGGTGGGCGATATGGCCCCTGCGTTCGGCCTCATGGGGTCAGATGGCAAGATGCACACACTGTCCGACTACAGAGGACGGGCGGTGGTGCTGGCCTGGTTCCCCAAAGCCTTCACCGGTGGTTGAACGGCCGAATGCAAGTCGCTCCGTGCGAGCGGCGAGACGATTCGGCAGTTTGATGTGGCCTATTTCATGATTAGCGTGGATGACGCCGAGACCAACGCGCGCTTTGCAAAAGAGCATGAGGCAGACTTTCCCATCCTGTCGAATCCGACCAAAGACGTTGGCAATGCATACGGCGTGTTGTCCGGCATGGGGATGGCTCGTCGCTGGACGTTCTACATCGGGACCGACGGCAAGATCTTGAAAATTGACAAGGCGGTCAGCACCGGTTCGGCTGGTGAGGACCTCGCCCGTCACCTGGGCGAGCTTGGCGTGAAGCGAAAGTGATATGCGTCAAGGTGTGATTGATCCAATCGCACATTACCGGACGTGGTTTGACGAGGCGGTCGCTCGGGGGGGATTTGACCCGAAGGCCGCCTGTCTTTCCACTGTTGGCGCTGACGGTCGTCCTTCGGGCCGCATGGTGCTGATTCAGTACTTCGATACCAGAGGATTCACCTTCTTCACCAACCTGAAGTCTCGGAAAGGGCATGAGTTGGAGACGTGCCCCCACGTTTCCATGTGCGTCTATTGGGGCGCGCTCGATCGTCAGGTCCGGATCGAAGGGGATGTCACTCTCGTCACCGACGATGAGGCGGATCGCTATTTCGCGACGCGGCCACGCGAGAGTCAGATCGGTGCCTGGGCCTCTCGACAGAGTGAACCGCTGCCGGACCAAACGACCCTCTTGGCGCGCGCGGCCAAAGTAGCCGCGCGGTATGTCGTGCAGACGGTGCCGCGTCCGCCGTTCTGGTCGGGCTACCGCGTGGTGCCGGAGCGGATCGAGTTCTGGGCAGCCCGCACCGGACGACTGCACGAGCGTCGCCTCTTTGCGCGCGACAACGAAGAATGGACGGACACGTGGCTCTTCCCGTAGACGGTCAGAAAGCCAACCGCGCGCTGTTTGAGGGGCCCACTTCTCGATGGCGGGCATTGACGATGGTGGCTCGCGCTGCGGGAGATTTCATTCGCGGATTCAGAGCGTTGCATTTTGTCGGTCCCTGTGTCGCGATGTTTGGGTCTGCGCGGTTCGGAGAGTCACATCCGTACTACGCCCTTGCCCGGGAGGTCGGACGGCGCGTCAGCGCGATGGGTTTTACGGTGATGACTGGGGGCGGGCCAGGGCTGATGGAAGCGGCCAACCGTGGCGCACACGATCAAGGTGGGCTGTCGGTCGGGTGCAACATCGAGCTGCCGTTCGAGCAGGATCCCAATCCATACCTCGACCGGTGGGTGACCTGTCACTATTTTTTCGTGCGCAAGGTTCTGCTCTTCAAGTATTCGTACGCCTTTGTCGTCCTGCCTGGAGGGCTGGGAACGCTTGACGAGTTGAACGAGGCGCTGACGCTGATCCAGACGACCAAGATCGCGAACTTTCCGGTCGTCCTTGTCGGGACCACGTATTGGGAGCCCTATATGGCGCTCTTGCGGGCAATGGAGCGCGAGGGCGCGATCTCTCCGCGCGATCTTGATTTGCTGAAAGTGACTGATGACCTGGACGAAGTGATCAAATACCTTGAGGCGACCACGGTTGAACGGTTTGGGTTGCGGCGGGTGACCCGGCCGGCGTGGTGGTTGGGCGAGCGCAAACCGCGGCCGCGGTTATAAGGGACCGTTCAGGGCTGGTCGCTCTCGACTCGTCGGCGCAGGTCGCTCAGGCCTGACCGCGGTGCGGTCCGTTGGGAAATTTTCTCGAACGATTCACGCAAATCGTAGATCCGGCGGACGAGAAAGCGATCGCGTTCAACACGCTTGAGGGGCGTCGACCGGCGGCTCTCGATGAGCTGCTCCACGTCTTCGACGATCGCATCAACCATCTCGCCAATGCGCCGGATCATGTCGTCTGGCGTCGTTTCAGCTTCTGCCTGTGGCAGCGCGCGCATCGAATCAGCGAACTGGTCGATCGCGCTCGAAAAGTGTCTTTCACGCCACCAGCCAAACAAACCGCCGCGTCGCATCGATGAAGCGTGCAGGTGGGTCGTTGCTGCCAACTGAAGCAGTCGGTCGGCGGTGAGATTGTCACTCATCGCTACAGTGTCCTCCCGCGCCTTGCAGGGTCAAGGCGATACTCTTGTCAGGATGCTTACAGCCGACGTTGTCCTCAGAGATGGCAGCACTCTCCAGCTTCGCCCAGCAGAGCCGGGTGACCGCGAACGGTTGCCGCCGGGGTTCTTCACCCGGCGACGGACACACAGCGCGTGGCTCGAGGCGTTGCGGGTTGAGCCGTCTGCGCACGGCATGGTGCTGGTCGGCGAGGTGGGGGGGCAACTGCACGTCGTGGCCGGGTACCGCCGCATTCCCGGCGCGGAAGGCCACGCCGAGGTGGCGATGGCGGTAGCGTTAGGTTTTGAGGGACGCGGGATCGGCACTCGTGTGCTCGAATTGCTGGCCGAGCAGGCATGGGCCGACGGCGTCCGCGTCTTTGAGGCGCGGGTGCCGCGCGACGAACGGACAATTGTGGACTTGTTCACGTCGTCGGGTTTCGCGGCGTCGAGCCCTGGCTTGTCGAGCCGTGTGGCAGACCGTGGGTTGGCAAACTTAGACGGGCAACGGGCTGACGACGAGGCGGATGTGTTGTGTGTGTCGCTCGGGCTTGGCCCCACGGTCGCCTTTCTGGACCGCAGCGCCGCCAGGGCACGCGAGGCGGCTGCGGCTTCTGTGCGCCCTTTTTTCGAACCGCGCGGCGTGGCCGTGATCGGTGTCAATCGAGAGCGCGGACGCATTGGCAGCGAAGTGTTCTTTAACCTGATCGACGCCGGATGCACGGTGCCCGTGTATCCGGTGCATCCAGCCGGCGGCCAGGTTGGTGGTCATCAGGTGCGTGTGCGCGTGGCCGACGTTGCCGGCCCGGTCGACTTGGCCGTCGTCGTGGTGCCGGCAGCGCATGTGCTTGGGGTCGTAGAGGAATGCATCGCCAAGGGCGTCAAGGCGCTCGTGGTGATTTCGGCTGGGTTCAGTGAGGTGGGGACCGAGGG
>JABMNV010000035.1 GCA_013203475.1 Acidobacteriota bacterium | reverse complement strand
CCGATTCGGGTGGCGGCGGCGGTGGTGGCGGTGGCGAGTGCCGCGACGCTGACGGCTGCCTTCCTGGCGGAGTCCCAGGGTGGGGCGGGGTCAATTGTCACAGCGAGTTTGATTGTGATGGTGACGGGTGGCACATCGGGCAGGATTGCGATGACTATGACGCGACCATCGGCTTCTGTGTTTCAGGACTGGGCACGTTGTGTCCGACCTCTGGTTGTCCCGGTCCCTCCGGCGGTACTGCGTCCGACGGCATATCTCCGGTAACTCTCAACGGGGCGGGATTGGCGGTGCGGAATTGTCAGAATTATTCGGAGTTGGCGCCTGTTGTGCTTTTTGGCCTGGACGCCTGCATCAGTTACTGTGAGGCGACTAACGCCGATGCATGCGAGTGGCACTTGGTGACAGGGAACTGTTACTCCGAGCGCGGAGATTACTGCGAACTCCAGGGTAACTATCCGGGCTGGTACGGCTACCTCATACCGGAAGAGGGTGAGGGTGGTGGTAGTGGCGGGGGCGGCGGCGGCGGTGGCGGCGGGGGAATGGCCCAGGACTCTGCCATCAGAAATTGCTCCAACTACGTCGAGATGGGGGCCGTCTACCAGCCGGACTCAAATGCGTGCTTGAGCTATTGCCAGGGTGAGGGGGCGGATGCGTGCGAGTGGCACGCGGCGAGTGGCAACTGTTATGCGGAGTTTGGCGATGGGTGCACCGTCGAAGGGGTTTTCAGCGGTTGGTTTGCGGCTGTCATCAACCCAGAGTCGGCCGCGGTTGTTGGTCCCGCAGCTCAGGTTTCCAGGCGGGTCTATTTCGCGTCTCCAACCGTCTTGATTGGCACGGCTGCGTTTGGAGTCGTGACCGTCGTCGCCTACTGCCTCGGTTTGTTTGTCATGTATCGCTCACGGCGTCGTTGGCGTGGTGGCGGCGAGCTGATCGAAGCGTGAGGACGGACCAGCAGGAACAGGCGTCTGGAGCTGGCCAGGCTCCAGACGCCCACACCCGGACGGCGGGGAGCGGCAGGCTGACGTTTACTCGGCTCGCCGCGATCGGGGGCATTGTCTGCCTGCTGTCGCTGTCCTTTGGTCTGGCGGTGGCGCTCGTGGGCCTGAGTCAGGTCCGGGCCGAACTCGCTGATCTTCAGGCGGCGGTCCGCGCCTCAAGACAAGCGTCGGCTCGGCCACCTGGGCCACCACCTCAAGTCCTTCCTGATGAACCCGTCTCGATCCTGACGGCGCAGCTGAAGGGAAACCTCAACGCCAAGGTGGCGGTCATCGAGTTTTCCGATTTTCAGTGCCCGTTCTGTGCGAGCTTTGCTCAAGCCACGTTTCCAGCTCTTGAGAGCCAGTACGTGGCCACCGGGAAGGTGCTCTGGGCATTCAAGCATCTGCCCCTCGACCAGATTCATCCGAGCGCGCGCCGCGCGGCTGAGGCGGCCGAGTGCGGTGGCCAGGAGGGCAAGTTCTGGGAGATGCACGACCAACTCTTCCTGAACCCTCGTCGTCTTGAACCCGCGGACTTGTCGCGGTACGCGTCGACGGTCGGTCTGAATGCCGAGCAGTTTGATCGATGCATAGCCGGCGAAGCGTCCGCGGCGGTCATGGCGGACGTGGTCGAAGCCACTCGGCTCCGCCTGTCAGGGACTCCGGCGTTCTTCTTGGGCACAGTGGAATCCGGTCGAGTCACGGTGACGGAGATGTTGTCCGGCGCCAAGTCGCTGCAAGCCTTTCAATCTGTGATCGACGGTCTCCTGGCTTCAGGGAGCTGAGGCGCTCGGCCTAGTTTGGTATCTGATGTAACCTGACCGACCTCGGCTCGGTCCAAGACTGACAATGGGTTCTCGAGAGCGGCGAGTCTTCAGTCTGGGATCGTGGTCACCTGCGCTGCGGTCGTTACTCAACAGTACGATCGAAGACTGCGGCTGCGTCGTTGGGGTGTATCAAGCGTGGAACGGCGAGCCTCTTGCCGTCGTGGACGTGCCAAACCCGCAGTGTCCGGACGGGCATCGCGGCGGCGACACGGTGCCCGGCGTCCTCGAACGGCACTCACCGTCGACGTTTGAGCGCGCGTGAAATCGTTCGCGCGGCATTCAGGCCAGACTGGCCTGTCAGTCCGCCGCCCGGATGGGTGCCTGCGCCGGCCAGATACAGCCCGGCAATGGGTGTCTGATATTGAGCGGCGCCAAGCACCGGGCGACTGACCCACCACTGGTCCAGTGTCTCTTCGCCGTGAAACACGTGGCCGCCCGAAAAGCCCCATTCAGTCTCAAGGTCCTCAGGGGTAATGACCTCGCGTTCGATGACAAGCGCATCGATGCCGGGCGCGTGCGGCTCCAGTGCGTCGATCACTGACTGATAGAGCGCGTCCCGCACGTCGGCCCATGTGCCTTCTCGCAGCGTACGCGGCGCATAGTGCACGTACGCCGACATCACATGCTGTCCATCGGGTGCCAGCGACGGATCGTTGACCGTCGGCACGGCTATCTCAAGCCATGGCCGTGGCGAGTGCTTGCCGTACTTGGCCGCATCGAACGCTCGCTCGATGTAGTCCACATCCGGCGCGATGAGCATCCGGCCTCTCAGCGGCACCTCATCTCCGTGAAGCGCCGTGAACGTGGGCGCCGCCGACAGCGACAAGTTGACCTTGGCCGTCACGCCGCGCCCCCGCACCTGCGTCATTCGCTGGCGGAATGTCACCGGCAAATCAGCCGGGTCAATCAAGGTCAGACACAGCAGCTTTGGGTCGATGGCGGCTACTACCGTCCGCGCGGGGACTTCCTCTCCGTCCTGCAGGACGACGCCCGTTGCGGTCCCGTCGCGGGTCAACACACGACTTACTGCGGCCTTGGTCCGGATGACCACTCCGGCACGAACCGCGATAGAGGTCAGAGCCTCAGCCAGCGCGCCGGGCCCGCCACGCATGGTCATGCCGCATCCGACGGGCATTGGATCTTCTGCCATGCGTTTGAGGAGCAGCGCCCCTGTGCCGGCAGACCACGGACCAAGGAGATGGCCGAACACACCCCGCGCGGCGAGTGCCGCCTGCACCAGGTCGCGTTCGAACCACTCGCCGACAAGGTCTGCGACGGCCATCGGCGCGTACCGGGCCAGTCGAGTCATGTCCCGTCGCCCCAACGCCCGCGCCCGTCGTCCGACGCTGAGCAACCGCCACAACTCAGACGCGGAAGGGTCGTCGATCGCGGGGGGCGGGTGTCTATTGATGCTGGCCATGACCGAGGCCAGCTTCTGCATCGTTTGGACGAACGGCTGCCACGCGGCCGCGTCGTGCGTGGAGACGCGGTCGATCGACGCTGCGGTCAGGACGTGGTCGCGGTGAAAGGTCACGGCCTCGCCAGACGTCCCAAACGTGGTCAACACCGGATCCGGCATCAAGAATTCGAGTTTTTCCCGATCGAGTCTGAGCGCTCTGACCACGTCCGCGCTCAGCGGCCCCAGTGAGTGGGTGAGCGTTGGCGTCTTGAATCCTTTGGGACTCGTGGTGGTGATGGCGCCTCCGCCCGTCGTGTCGCGTCGGTCAACGACGAGCACGCCGAGTTTCTGTCGCGCCAGTGCGATCGCGGCCACCAGTCCGTTGATGCCACCGCCGATGATGACGACGTCGTTCATCGTCCCATCGCTTTCATCGCGCCATTGCGCCCGGGCGCGCCCATGATGCCGCCGCCAGGATGGGTCGCGGAACCACACATGAAGAGTCCCTTAATTGGTGTGCGGTAGTCGGCCCACCCCGGCGCTGGGCGGAGAAAGAACAGCTGCTCGAGTGTGAGCTCGCCCTGGAAAATATTGCCCTCCGACAGGCCGAACGTGCGCTCGATGTCGAGCGGCGTGAGGACCTGGCGGTGGAGGATCAGGTCTTTCAGGTTTGGGGCATGCTCGGCGATCGTGTCGATCACCGCGTCGCCGAAGGCATCACGGTGCTGGTCCCACAATGGCGCATCACTGGTGGACGGCTCCTTCAGATCGTACGGGGCGTACTGCACAAAACACGACATGACGTGTTTGCCCGGCGGTGCCAGCGACGGATCGGTCAGGCTGGGAATTACGATGTCGATGTAGGGGCGTCGTGAGTACTGCCCGTATTTCGCCTGGTCGTACGCGCGCTCCATGTAGTCCACGCTGGGCGACATCGAGATCGCGCCGCGCAGATGTGGTCCGGCTCCCTTGAGCGCAGTAAAGTCGGGCAACCCATCGAGCGCGAGGTTGACCTTGCCCGACGAGCCGCGGAACTTGTAGTGCCGGATGTCGTCGGCGAAGTCGCCGGGGAGGTGTTCCTCGCCGACCATCTTCATGAACGTCAGCCTCGGGTCGACGCTCGAGAGCACGGTGTCCGCCAGCACGTAGTCGCCGTTTTCGAGGACCACGCCAGTGGCGCGCCCGTTATTGACGAGCACCTTGCTGACAGGGGCCTCAAGGCGAATTTCAGCGCCCGCCGCACGCGCGGCCGAGGCAATCGCTTCTGACACCATTCCCGTGCCACCGCGCGAAAGTCCCCACGACCGGAACGCGCCGTCGATTTCTCCCATGTAGTGGTGGAGCAGGACGTATGCCGTACCTGGTGATCGCACGCCGAGGAAGGTGCCGATGATGCCCGAGGCGGACATCGTGGCTTTGAGGACATCGGTCTCGAACCATTGATCCAGGAAGTCCGCCGCGCTCATGGTCAGCAGCTGCAACTGGTTGTAGCGGTCGGCGTCGGGCAGGGCCCTGAAACGCGTCAGGATGTCGCGCAGTGGCTTGAGGTCCCGCAGCTTCAGCGAGAACGGATCGGGCGGCGTCATGCCGAGAATCGGCTTGGCGAACCGGCTCATCTCCACCATCGCGCGACCGTACTCGTCGTACGCTTCGGCATCCACCCGCGAGTGCCTGGCGATGTCGCGAAACGTCTGCGCGTGGTCGTTCGTGCGCCAGAGGTAGTCGCCGTCCGGCATCGGCGTGAACGTGCCATCGAGCGGCAGAATCTCCAGACCGTGTTTGGCCAGTTCCAGTTCGCGAATGATCTCTGGTCGTAGCAGCGAGACGACGTAGGAGCAGACCGAGTATTTGAAACCCGGATAGATCTCCTCGGTCACCGCCGCACCGCCGACAATGTGGCGGCGTTCAAGGACCAGAACCTTCTGCCCGGCTCTGGCCAGATAGGCGGCCGCGGTCAGGCCATTGTGTCCGGCGCCAATGACGATGGCGTCGTAGTGTGTCGACATCGGGGACATTGTATGAGGTCTGGAGAGCCAAGGATCCAGAAGGTTGTGAAACACCGGCCCGACCGGGAGCGTATGCGACTCAGGAGTAAGTGTTGTGAGTTCCCGGTACTTCGTTGTCGCGGCCGTTGCCGTGTCGGTCTGGCTTTCCGCCAGTCCCAGGGCGGAGACTGCGGGCGAGCTCGTCTTTTCTGTGGAAGAGGCCACGATTGCGCAAGTGCATTCGGCCTTCAAGAACGGTGACCTGACATGCCATACGCTTGTCGAGCGCTATCTTTCTCGCATTGCGGCGTTCGACCAGGACGGTCCGCATCTGAACGCGATTGCCAGCATCAATCCGGACGCCGTGGAAGAAGCCGATCGACTGGATCGCCTGTTCGCCGAAGAAGGGCTGTCCGGGCCGCTGCATTGTGTTCCCGTGATCGTCAAAGACAACATTGAGACACTGGGGTGGGAGACCACGGGCGGGTCGCTGGCGTTGAAGGGGTTTATCCCTGGACGCGATGCCACCGCCATCACCAGGCTGAAGGCGGCGGGCGCCCTGATTCTGGCCAAGGCCTCGATGTCGGACTTGGCTCTCAATGCTCTCACCACGGTGAATCGGATTCAGGGCCGTACGAAGAACCCCTACGAGCTCGACCGGGTGCCCGCCGGATCGAGCGGCGGTGTTGCGGTCGCCATATCCGCCAACTTCGGCCTCGTAGGCCTCGGCACCGATACCGGTAACTCCGTGCGAGGGCCCGCGTCGCACGCGTCGATCGTCGGCGTCCGTCCGACCATGGGGCTGACGAGCCGCACCGGTGTGATCCCGCTCGACCTCCTGTCGGATGTGACCGGTCCCATGGCGCGCACGATCGCGGACGCCGCTGCCGTGTTGGACGCCCTCGCTGGGTGGGATCCGAGCGATCCGGCGACAGAGGCCTTCCGGCAACTGTCCAACCCACCGCACGTGCGGAGCAACTTGGGTGACGTGCCAACCGGCATGCGGGTTGGTGTGCTGCGCCAGGCCTATCAAGGCGGCCCGCTCAAGGTGGATTCCCAGGTGGCCAGGGTCTTCGCGCGTGCGATTGCCGATCTGAAGAGCTTGGGCGTGGACGTCGCGGACTCGGTATCGCTCGAGAATGTGAAGCCGTCGCCCATCGCCGAGCGTTGCCAGGGACTCAAGTACGACCTGAACGACTACCTCAAGAGCCAAGGGGATCTGGTGCCGGTGCATAGCCTGGCGGAGATCCTCGCCAGTGGACGGTATGACCCCTCCGTCGACGAAGACATGCGGGCGAGGCAGCAGGCCGCTTCGGAAGGTCCAGGCAGCAAGGCCTGCGAGGCCAATGCGGCGTACCGCGAGGCCGTGGCTGGGGCACTGTCTGCGGCGATGGATCGTCAGCAACTGGATGTCTTGATTTACCCGACCTGGAGTCAACTTCCGCAGTTCATTAACCACATCGATGTGCAGGAAGCCGGGCAGTCGTTGCGATTCTCAAGCTCTGCGGGCTTTCCGGCACTGACCGTGCCAATGGGCTTCTCAACAGAAGAATTACCGCTGGGGTTGTCGCTTCTGGGCCGCGCCTGGTCGGAACCGCTGCTCATGCGACTGAGCTACGCCTACGAACAGGCCACCCGCCACCGGCGTCCGCCCGTCCTCGCGCCGCCGATTTTTGCCCCCTTCGCGCCGGTCGACTCGCGGTCCGTCGAGAGGCATCAGCGAGATGTCGTTCAGCGTCTCGGCATTAAAGGTACCCGCGACCAGTGAGCGTCCGTCAGGTGTCCACGCCGTGGTCCCGACACCGTCGAAGTACCTGGCAGGAAACGCCATCGTCGTGTCTGTTCCGTCAGGCTCACGGAAACGAAGCGCACGAGCACTTGCGCGCCTGGAAGCCGTGCTTCACGGTCCGATTCTGGATGAGCTTCGCGCAACATCCCTCCCATGAGACCAGTTCCAGGCTTGGGTGGCGAGGTCGCGTGAGAGACGGCTCACAGGAACAGCGTAGGCGAAGTGCCGGACACTCGACCGTTCTTTCATCGTGTCGAGACGATGCGCGGCGTCGGTGACGTGTCGGGCCGTGACCACAGGATTGACGAGCCCCCGTGGGGCCTCGAGCGTCAGCGGGTCGGCGCCCGTGTAGATGCCAATGCTCCACTGTTTCTCAAGACTTGGCAGGGCCACACCCTTTGGGAACTCAGCAGTCATATGGAAAAGCCTACCTTGACTGCGTGCCGCGAATGCAGGGCGACGTTCACCACGGGTGCCAGGGCCGCCAATCGGACACAATGCAGGCAAGAGAGGTGGCGGATGATGTTCAGCCGATCGATAACTGTAGGGGTTTTGCTGACTGTGGTGTCCGTGTCCGCTGGCGGCGCGACATCCGGCGGCACGCAGGGGCCGCGCCAGCCGGTGGGCGCGATCGTGAATCCGTCGGCGGAGTTGCTGGAGCCAGACGGGCGGCCCGCGCAGTGGATCATGGAGCCGCGCCCGCGGCCCGACACGACGCCGGGAGCGAAGATGGCGTCAGACACGTCGCACGCCGGCGAGCGCAGCCTGATGGTGGCCGCGGCGCGCGTTACGTGGACCAACAAGACGCTGGTCCGGCCGTACGCCAGCTACAGGCTCAGCGGGTGGATCAAGACCGAAGATGTGCCGACCGGCGACGATTGGGGCGCGAGATTCGAGCTGCGCGGCGGCGTGACGGTGACGTCCGCTGGGCAGAGAATCACGGGCACGACGGACTGGACGCGTGTGGACATGACGTTCGACACCGAGGGGCAGGACAGCTTCATTCTGGCAGCCACCCTGGGCGGCCAGCGAGGGCGACGCGCGCCCGGCGAGCCCGAAGTGGCAGCTGGTAAAGGATGGTTCGACGACCTGACGCTTGAACTGATCGCGGCTCGTGAGTTGAGGCCCGATGTCGTCATCCACGCCGCCACCACACGCGAGCCGATGCCCGACCTGATCTACGGGCAGTTCATCGAACATCTCGGGCGAAGCATCTATGGCGGGATCTGGGCGGAGATGCTCGAGGACCGCAAGTTCTATTCGGCCGTCGGCGAGACCCGGCGCGATCGCGAGCACGTGCCGTCGCCGTGGCAGGCGGTGGGTGACGCGGGCGCGGTGACGATGGCGACCGCAGGCGCGTTTGTGGGAGAGCACAC
Organism: Acidobacteriota bacterium; assembly: GCA_013203475.1. GTDB lineage: Bacteria > Acidobacteriota > Vicinamibacteria > Vicinamibacterales > SCN-69-37 > SYFT01. The sequence continues at coordinate 28,867 of JABMNV010000035.1, read as the reverse complement.
CCCGCAGGTGGATCTGAGCACAGGTGGCGAGCCGCGCGGAATCGCCCAGCCAGGGCTCGGCGTGGTGGCGGGCAGGGGCTACGTCGGCTATGTATTTCTCGCGGGTGATGCCTCCGCCGCGCCGGTCGACCTGAGTGTGATCTGGGGCAGCGGGCCGAACGATCGGCAGGTGGTGACGATCGACACACTCACGCCGGCATTCGAGAAACATGCGCTGGCGTTTCGTGCGGGCGCGGCGAGTGACGACGCGCGATTCCAGATCGTCGGCCGGGGCCGCGGCACGTTCCGGGTGGGCACGGCGTCGCTCATGCCCGCCGACAACATCAACGGCATGCGGCGCGACACGCTCGATCTGCTGAAGCAGCTCGATGCGCCGATCTATCGCTGGCCTGGCGGGAATTTCGTCAGTGGGTACGACTGGAAGGACGGGATCGGCGACCGCGACAAGCGGCCGCCGCGGAAGAATCCGGCATGGACCGGCATCGAGCACAACGACTTCGGTACCCACGAGTTCTTCGAGTTCCTTCGCGAGGTGAACGCCCAGCCGTTCATCGCGGTCAACGCGGGTCTGGGGAACGCCGCATCGGCGGCGCAGCAGGTGGAGTACGTCAATGGCGGACCGGACACGCCGATGGGCAGGCTGCGCGCGCAGCACGGGCGGCGCGATCCGTGGGGTTCCAGGTACTGGGCGGTCGGCAACGAGATGTCCGGCGACTGGCAACTGGGGAATGTGCCGATCGAGGAGTTCGTCACCCGGCACAATACGTTTTCACAGGCGCTGCTCAAGGTCGACCCCTCCCTCCTGCTTGTCGCGTCGGGCGAAGCGGTGCGTCCGAGCAGCGACTGGGACCGGCAACTGCTGGCGCAGGGCGCCGACTACATTCACCTCAACAGCAAACACTTCTATCGGCAGGACTGGCACGGGGGCGGGCTGCTGACGCACGTGCGGCAGATCGGTGACGCCATTCGCGCGATTGCCGACGCCCATCGCGAGTACGTGCGGACGATTCCGCAGATGCAGGGCCGCAACATCCGCGTGGCGATCGACGAGTGGAACTACTGGTACGGGCCGCACGTGTTCGGCGAGCTGGGCACCCGCTATTTCCTGCGCGATGCGCTGGGCATCGCGGCCGGGATCAACGAGTACAGCCGACAGACCGACGTGATCGCGATGGCCAACTACGCGCAGACGGTCAACGTGATTGGGGCGATCAAGACCAGCAAGACCGCGGCCGTACTCGACTCCACGGGCGTCGCGCTGGTGATGTACCGGCGGCACTTTGGGACGATTCCGGTGGAAATTACCGGCGCGCCCGAGCCGCTCGACGTGGCCGTGGCGTGGACCGCGGACAGGACGGCGCTGACGATATCCGTCGTCAACCCGACGTTCGAGACGCAGCGGCTGGCGTTTCGCGTCGAAGGCGCGCGGCTGGCGGCGCAGGGCACAGCGTGGGTGCTCACCGCCGAGGACGACATGGCGTACAACGAACCGGGCAAGGCGCCAGCGGTGCGATTTGTCGAACAGCGCGTGACTGGCGTGCCGACGGCGCTGGACGTGGCACCAGCGAGCGCCACGATTTTTCGGATCCCCGTGGGGTGAACGCGCGTGCCCTGGTGCGCGTGAGCACGTGAGCGGCACTCCGATCAGCGGCGTTGTTGTATGAATCCCCTGCGCCGGCGGATTAGCTGAACGGGCCTTCGAGCCCGCAGCCCGGCTGGGCAGGTGGGCATCGTGCGGGTTAGTTATGATTCGTGCAACAACGCCGATCATCGACAGTACCGGACTCTCGATCGTGGACGAAGGTGAATGGGCCGCGGCGAAACATGGAGGACGGGGGAGGAGAGGCTGGAAGAAGCTGCATCTCGGGGTCGCCCGTGTGGGCGTGATCGAGGCGGTCCGGGAGATGGGACGGCGTCGCTGGAAGAAGACGACGGACTATCATCGGCAGGCCCGGGTGGAGAACGCGTGCTTCCGGTACAAGTCGATCATCGGAGGGGGCCTGCGAGCCCGCAGGCCAGCACGGCAGGGGACGGAGGCCGTCCTCGCATGCAACCTCCTGAATCAGATAACGACGCGTGGCAAGCCCGTGTCGTACGCCATCGGTCGGTGAAGGACCTGTGAGTTTGGGAGCGGTGTGGGCGGAGGCGGTGGGACCGGCCCCGGTGGCCAAGTCGGGACGAACGCCGCGTTTTTTCTGATGATGGTGGGTGATCACAAATGAGAATGTCATTGGCTCAACCTCGTTCGGTGTTTGTCGTGGATGCAGCCAGTAAGGCACATCGGGCGGCCTATCGCGCCTTGTGTCCACATGTGGATTTGGCTCCGCGACCAACGCCCGACGATCCGCCGATTGTGACTCCCGCGGCGTTCACGCGCGAGCCGACGCGGCATCTGCTGTATCACATTTACCCGCACAGTCGATCCGACAACTGGCGGTGGAACTGTCGTCAGTTGATTGCCCGGATCGAGATGTTTGACGGGGTTCGGTCGATCGGTGTTGCCACGGACGGAGACACCGCCACGCTGGCGGACGTGGAGGCGATGTTTGCCGGGGTGCGGATCGACAATTGGTTTGAGGTCGCCAACCAACCCATGATCGGCGAGCCAGGGAACCTGATCAGCGACGATGGCGGGTGTGCATTGCTAGTGGAAGGTCAGACGTTCCTGCCGTTGATGCTGACGATCCCACGCGGACCGGACGACGTCACGTTCTTCGCGCATGCCAAGGGGATGCGGTCCACGGACGGGCATTTGACATTGCGTTGGGCATCAATGATGTACCGGACGTGCCTGGACGATTGGGACGCGGTCCATCAGGCGTTGAGTCGTTCCCGATGGCAGGCAGTTTCAAAAGGTACGCTGATTTTGATCTGATCCGCAATTGGCACTGGCACTATTCGGGGACGTTCTTTTGGTTCCGCAATGCGGACGTGTTTCAAAACCAGAACTGGTGTCGGTTGCATCCGAATTTCACGGGCCAGGTGGAAGCGTGGCCAGCGGGGTTGTTTCCGGCAGCGGCCGTGGCGTGTCTGTTCGGCGACGACTGCCAGCACTTGTACGAACAGGCGGAAGTCGAGCGGTGGGAGCAGCAGATTCTGCAATCCGATCTCGGCTTCTTTCGGATGGAGGTCGCGAGGGAATTCACCGGGGCCAAGTGGGCGGAGTTATGCCAGATCCACGGCCGGTTGGCGGCGGAGGTCCGTCGAATGGGCTGTGCGACTGTGCTGGAACTCGGCAGCGGTCTCGGGCCGTTCCTGTTGGAGGCCAAAGCGGCGGGCCTGCAGGCGGTGGGAATTGATCGCAATCAGTACGCTCGGGACTTCGCGTTGTCGCAGGGCGTTGAACCCCTGTCGTATCTGCTGGCGGACCTGCAGGACTTTCAGATTGAATCGCCCGTGGACTGCATCGTCACGGTGGAAGTGTTCGAGCATCTGACTGACCAGCAGTTGGACCCGATCTGTCGGCAACTGGCCGGACAGTGCAAGTGGTTCTATTTCACCAGCACGCCACACGCGGACGCGTTCGATGCGGAGTGGGGACACTGCAATCTGAAGTCACGGGACGAATGGATTGCATTCTTCGGACGGTACGGCCTGGAGTGGCATCGGGACGATGGGGCCGTGGAAGCGTGGGGCATGGTGTTTCGGGGGCTGCTGTGAATCTGATCAAAACCATTGATGGAGTAATTCCATCGACGTTGTTGAACGCTGTCGCCGCCACGTGGCCACGGGACGACTGGCCGTACTGGCATCGGTACCGGGATGACACGTCGGACAAATTCGCCACCAAAGATCCCGACCGCCTGCCGGCAGCGGCCAAGCTGGCGGTGGCGGAGTTGTTGAAGCTGCCAGTGGTCGAATTGCTGGGGGTGTCGGATGACTGTTTCCCGGATCTCGATCTGCATGGGGCCGGGCTGCATTCCCATCCCCCAGGGGGATTGCTGTCCGCTCATCTGGACGGGGCCGTGCATCCGCTGACAGGTTGGGCACGCGTTGCGAATGCGATCCTGTTTGTGGATGACTGGCAGCCCGAGTGTGGCGGGGCGTTGCAGATGCTCGATCCAGGCCCGCGAGCAGTGACAGAGCAGGCGTTGCCGGTCCGTGGCCGGGTGGCGTTGTTTGCCACGTCCGACACCGCATGGCATCAGGTCTCGCGGGTGACTGGTCCCCAGCGCCGGCGAACCATCAGCCTGTTCTGGTGGTCTCAACGTGCTTCCGGCTAGTCTCCGCGACCGGGCCGAGTTTCTGACCAAGGAGTGAATCATGCTGTTCGGCTGGACGAGTTTTTCGTCGATCTCATTCGCGGGCGTGCCCGATCCCACGTTGGCCAGGCAGGGGGCGATTGTGGCCAGCGTTTCCACGAAGCCTCGTTACAGCGCCGACTCCACGACGACACCCAAGGAAAACGCGGCCGTGATCACGAGTCCGGGGAGGTAGTACATGGCGAATCTGTTCGTTCAAAACGATATGAATCTGACGCTCGACGGCCTGCGGTGTGACGCCGATCAATCGGTGATCCATGACGCGGTCCTGACGGCTCATTTCTTTGATGACACCGCCACGGGGAAAATCACCGGAGCCACCAACACGAATGGCCGTTACATCGCCGTGATTCCGTACACGAATCGATCGACTGGCCGGGGACAACTGCCGGTTGATCATCTTTTGTGCCAATTACAACTATCAGATTGAACGCGACCATTTGAGCCTGGTTCGCACATGAACAAGATTCAGGTCCTGTCGAAGCAAACTCTCCGCGATCTCGGCGAAGTCCGCCGCCGCGTGCTGGGGAGTTGCCGATAGGCCGGGCGTACTCAATGGGTTGATGCACCGTGACTGGAGGAGACGATGTCACGCAGCGAGCGGGCCGTGTCTCCTCCGTCGAGTAAATGGATTAACGGTCGTCGGCCCGTCCCGTCCCGTCCTTCATGACGTGACTCGACGACAGTTGCTGGCTTTGGTGCCTGGCCTGACGCCAGACTCGGCCAGGGTCAATCTCCATCGCAGACTCAAACGCCTGAGGGCTTGAACGAGGGATGACATGACCAAGGACCCCCTGGACCCCTGTAATATCTCCCCATGCCTGTCGGTACCCCGTTTCACGAGCGCACTTTTCCCCTCTGTCAGAGCCTCAACTATCGCGACTGGGCGGGCTTTTACACGGTCAGCTCCTATGAGGCGCACCATGACCATGAATACAACGCGGTCCGCAACGGCGCTGCACTGTTCGATATTTCGCCGCTCTTCAAATACCTGATCACCGGTCGGGACGCCGTCACCCTTGTCGATCGGGTGATCACCCGAGACGCACAACGTCTCCAGGTCGGCCAGGTCATCTACACACCCTGGTGCAACGAACAAGGGCAGGTGCTTGACGATGGCACCGTGACGCGCGTGGCGGACGAACGTTTCCGATTGACCGCCGCCGAGCCGAATCTCCGATGGCTGCGCCAACACGCAGCCGGTCTTCAGGCAGAAGTCGAGGACGTGTCTGAGCGGGTCGCCGCGCTCGCGATTCAGGGGCCGACCTCCGCGCGTCTGCTCCGGCAGGTTGCCGAGGCAGATATCGACACGCTCAAGTTTTTTCGGATGACAAGCGGCACCATCGCTGGCGCCAAGGTCGACATTTCGCGCACGGGCTACACGGGTGACCTCGGCTACGAACTCTGGATGGACCGCGACGATGCGACGACGGTTTGGGATGCGCTGTTTGAAGTCGGTGCAGCGCATGCATTGCGCCCCGCCGGCATGCTGGCGCTCGACGTCACTCGGATCGAGGCGGGTTTGTTGCTCATCGATGTGGATTTCTTCAGCGCTCGGAAGGCGCTCACGACGTCTCAGATTTATTCGCCTTTCGAGATGGGACTGGGCCGTCTCGTCGACTTCAACAAGGGGCGCTTCGTAGGCCGAGCCGCGTTGGAGGCCGAACACGCCGTCGCCCCCCAGCGGCGCATCGTCGGCTTGGCGGTGGAGTGGCCTGCGGTTGAGCGTCTCTACGACGCCGTTGGCCTTCCACCGCTGGCCGTATCCACGGCGTCGAGAGTGGCCGTGCCGGTCTACGCAAAGGGCCGTCAAGTTGGCCGCATGACCTCGTCCACGTGGTCACCTGTACTGAAACAGATGGTCGGGTTGGCCACGGTCACTGGAGCACACAGTGCGGCCGGGACGGTGTTGGAGGTGGAGCACACGGTTGACGCCGCGCGGCACACCGTGCCGGCCACTGTGACGGCGACGCCGTTCTTTCGTCCTGCCCGCAAGACATCGTCCGTCCTTGCTCCCACCAAGCGTTGACCGGAACTTCAGCAGGTGCACCTCGCGCCGCATTTCTCCGAAGGAACGCCCGGCGCGGAGGCCCGTACGAGATCGTGGCCAAGCTCGGCGAAGGCGGCATGGGCGAGGTATACCGCGCCCGCGACACCCGGCTCGGGCGAGACGTTCCGCGCCCGGATGGACGAGGGCCGCATCCCGCTGACCTAGGCGCTCGAACTGGCTCGTCAGGTGTCGTCAGGACTGGCTGCGGCGCACGCCAAAGGCATCACGCACCGCGACATCAAACCCGAGAACCTGTTTGTCACCACCGATGGGCGCGCGAAGATTCTGGATTCTGGTCTCGCCAAAGCGTCGGCTCAAGCTGCCGACGCGACGGCGGACGCCTCAACCGTTCTGGCCTCTCCCACCGCCGCCGGCATGGTGCTGGGGACGGTCGGCTACATGTCGCTTGAACAGGTGCGCGGCGATGGCGCCGGATGCCCGCGTGGCCGTGGTTGATGACCTGCGCAGGCAGTGGGCCGTTCGCGTGCTTGAGGCGCCGGAGCGTTACCTAAGGCGCGTCGTCCAGTGCGGCCACAATGAAGCGGTCAAAAGCGTAGAGCAAATCTTCCCGGTCCGAGTACGGTCCCGGCCGGTACGCTCGTGAACTGATGCCCGCTTGTGCCAGTTCGCACACGTGCCAGTCCTGCCGGTTTGTCATGTCCCAAAACTCACGCACGTCGTCGACGCTGAATCCGGCACGGGCGATTTCATCCGGGTGAAAGTGCCACTCACAGACCAGCCGTGTTCGATCGGGCGCCAGCGGCCACAGCGTGTGCGCCATCACGTAGTCGGGGTGGGCGCTGATGAGGAGGTTGGGGAAGAGCGCGTAGTAATAGACGCGACGCTGGTCGTCCGGTGACAGGCCAGGAAGAAACGCACGCGGGCATGTTCCATCCATCGACATGGTTTCCACACCGTCGTTGAGATCCATGCGGCCACCCATGTACGTAGGGCGCAACGGTTCGTTCTCGCCGCTCAGGTAGTGCGAGAGCTTGTTCAGTGCCGGGTGCAGGTTCGGACAGTGGAGACACTCACTGAAATTCTGGATGATGAGTTTCCAGTTGGTGGCGATGTCGTAGGTCATCCCGTCACCGCGTCGCAGTTCGTGCATCCGCCATGGCCGAAACTTGAATGGCAAATCGTCCAACTGCTGCTCAAGTGTTGGGCCTGAGTCGGCAAGGCAGATAAAGATAAACCCTTCCCACAGGCCGGCGCGGACCTCCAGAAGCGAGTGGTCTCCTTTCCGAAAACCTGCGGTGCCGTCCATGTGAGGCGCGCCGAGGAGTTGGCCGTCCAAGCCATACGTCCATGCGTGGTATTCGCACTGGATGGATCCCTGAAAGCGACCGTGTTCGTCGCGGCACAACTGGGTGCCGCGATGCCGGCACACATTCTGGAACGCCTTCACGGCGTCCGGCTCGCCGGGTCCGTTGGTCCGCACGATGAAGATGCTGTCTCCCGCCACATGACGGGCGACGAACGACCCACGGTCCGAGAGTTCGCCCAAGCGACCGACGCACACCCACATCCCTCGAAAAAAACGTTCCTGTTCGCGGTCGTACACATCTCGATCTGTGTAGTACTTCGCTGGCAGCGTGTGGGCCCGGGCAGGCAGAGGATCGCGCGGTTTCATTGCCACGCATGATACAACTGCCCGGACCAACATCATGACGACGCCACTTTCGCCTCACACGCCCACGCCACCACCATCTTCGGGCACGTCTGCTTCCCACTCATCTGGCTCCGCTTCAGGCTCGACTGGTGGCCTGCTCCGGGAACTGGGAAAGTGGGACCTGACGGCCATTGGCGTAAACCAGGTCATCGGCGGCGCTGTCTTTCTGATGCCCGCGCTGCTGGCTTCCCAGATCGGCGCATGGAGCGCCATTGCCGTCGCGCTGGTCGGCGTGCTGGCACTGCTCATTGCACTGAACTTTGCGGAGGCTGGGAGTCGTTTCGATGGCACTGGCGGCGCGTATCTTTACACGCGAGCCGCATTTGGACGGTTTGTCAGCTTCGAAGTGGGCTGGATGCTGTGGGTCACCCGAGTGACCAGCTGGGCCTCGGTCGTCAATGGGCTGACGGACGCGCTGGGCTACTACTGGCCGGAGCTTCGGGCCGACCAGCCAGGCATGGCACGGGAGATGGTCATCACGACCGTGATCTTGTCGATCATGAGCATCAACGTCAGGGGGATCAAACAAAGTGCGTGGGTGGTCAACACGCTGACGGTTGGCAAACTGACTCCGCTGCTGATCTTCATCGTGATCGGCCTGCCCTACGTCTCATTTGATGCTCTGCGGCCCGAAGTCGCATTGACCTGGTCACAGATTTCTACGTCGGCCCTCTACCTCATCTTCGCCTACGGCGGATACGAAGTGGTCGGCGTGCCAGCCGGGGAGGCGCGCGATCCGAAGCGCGCAGTGCCGTTCGCCATGGTGACGACCATTATCATCGTGGCCATCGTGATGACTCTTGTTCAGGTGGTGGCGATGGGGACGCTGCCCAACTTGGCCGTCGCTCGCACGCCGCTCGCGGACGCGTCGCTGTTGTTTCTTGGCGTGTGGGGTGCCCTGCTGATGACATCGGGCGGCGCGATCTCAATGACGGGCAACAACGTCGGGCAGGCACTGTCGGGATCGCGAAATTTGTATGCCTTGTCGGAGCAGGGCGACCTGCCGTCGTTCTTCGGTCGTGTGCATCCCCGCTTCCACACCCCTGCCGTGGCGATCGTGATCACGTCGTTGGTCGCCCTCGTCCTTGCGCTGTCTGGAAATTTCGCCACGCTGGCGGCCAGCAGTGCGGTCAGCCGGCTGATGGTGTATGCGGGAACCTGTGCGTCTGTGCTCGCGCTTCGTCGGCAGGGGCCGGCGTCCTTTACAATTCCTGGTGGACCGGTCGTGCCGATCCTGGCTCTGGCAGTCTGTGTTGCGATCCTGTTTGGCGCCACTCCCTTGCAGCGTGAGGTCGGCGGGATCGCACTGGTCGTTGGTGCCGCCCTCTATTGGACAGCGCGATGGAGAAATAAATGATACGTGTGCTCGTGTTCGGATTGATGGTGATGGTGATGGGAATCCCGGTCGTAGCGAAGGCGCAAATGGTGATCGTGGTCAGACACGCGGAGCGCGCAGACGATGGGGCCACGCCGGCCACATCGATGACCGGAAGTCCCGATCCCGAGTTGTCGTCCGTCGGAAAGACCCGCGCCCAGAAACTGGCAGCGATGCTGGCGGACGCCAACGTGTCCGCGATTTACACGTCGGAGTACCGCCGAACGAAGGATACCGCTGCACCGCTTGCCGCGAAAATCGGCATTGCTGTTGAGGTGGTGATGGCGCGCGACGCCGCCGCCCTCATTGAGAAAATCAAGTCGAACAAGAGTGGAGCTGTTCTGGTCGTGGGCCATTCCAATACGGTGCCGGCCATCATCCAGGCGCTCGGCGGTTCGGCAGTGACGCTGGCCGACGATGAGTACGACAGTGTGTTCTTCGTGGCCGCCAACGGGACGACCACGCGCATCCGTTTCAAGCCGTGACTCCGTCGGCGCCTCGTCGATTGCGGACCGGCGTTGTCCTGCTCAGCGTCTTGATCGGGGGCAGTGCGTGCGCGACCGTGGCCCGGGTGCCGCAAGCGGCCGCACCTTCGCCGCCCGTGCTGGCCCGGATGTGGGATGCCGAGCACGTCTCGTCACCCGTTTCGCCACTGGTCACTCACACAGAAGTCATGGAACGGGTGCAGGCCATTGCTGCCTCAGGCAACCGCCTGCTCCGTGTGCGCGAGGTGGGGCGTTCGCTTGAGGGGCGGCAAATCTGGGACGTCACGTTTGGCACTGGACCATTGGTGGTGCTCATGTGGTCGCAGATGCACGGCGACGAACCCACCGCGACATCGGCATTGTTTGACCTCTACGAGTACATCCGGATCCACGAGCGGGAACCGCGTGTGCAGCAGCTCCTGTCGGCGCTCACGGTTCACTCCGTGCCGATGCTCAACCCCGATGGCGCGGAACGATTTCAGCGCCGCAACGCGCAGGGCATCGACATCAATCGTGATGCACTGATGCTGCAGACGCCAGAAGGCAGACTTCTGAAGTCGCTCCGCGACGAGCTCGAACCTGAGGTGGGCTTTAATCTGCACAATCAAGGCTGGCGAACGACGGTCGGCACTCCGCCGAAGGGTGCCGCGATTTCCCTCCTGTCGGTGGCGTTTGATGAAGCGCGATCGATGAGCGAAGGACGCCTGCTGACCAAGCGTCTGGCTGCGGTCGTGCGGGATGCGCTTGAGCCATTCGCGCTCGGCCGCATCGGCCGGTACGACGACAGCTTCGAGGTGCGGGCGTTTGGCGACAACCTGACGTTGTGGGGCACTCCGGTCCTCCTGATAGAGACCGGGCCATGGCCGGACGCGGATCCAGACTCCATGCTGGTTCGCCTCAACTACACGGCTTTTGTCCACGCCCTGCACGCACTGGCGAGCGGATCAGTGCACCAGGCCGATCCTGCTCGCTATGATTCGCTGCCGGAAAACGACTCTGGTGGGTTCTACCTTGTCATCCGCGGAGCCACCATCGTGTCGGGTACCGGGATTCCTGCTTTTGTTGGTGACGTAGGCGTAGTCGCCAATCGACGCGTTCGTCTGGAGAACGGCGAACGACGGGTGGTCATCGAGCAGTCCATCGACGACATTGGGGACCTTCGCAAGGCGGGTGGCCTGTTTGAAGTGGACGGCCGCAACAGGGTGTTGGCGCCTGCGCTCGTCGGGGCTACGGTTGGCAGCGAAGTCACTCTTCCCGATGGTCCGTGGGCCTCGGACGTTTCGACGATCACGATGGGGTCGTCGCCGAACATGATGCTCCTGACGTCTCTGCCGTCAGGGCGCTACCGCGTGGAGCAGTTGTTGATTCTGGAGAAATCATGAAAATCGCGATCATGGGGGCTGGCGCGGTTGGTGGGTACTACGGAGCGCTGCTGGCGAGAGTTGGCGCCGACGTCAGCTTTGTGGCCAGGGGTGCGCACCGTGACGCGATTCGGGCCAACGGCCTGCGCATTATTGGCGTGCAGGGCGACTTTACGGTCAAGGTGGCCGCAGAAGACAATCCGGACGCTATCGGTCCCGTCGACGTGGTGATCGTTGCCGTCAAGACGTACGACAACGACACGGTGTTTCCTTTGGTAAAACCCCTGATGGGCGCCGCGACGACCGTACTGACTTTGCAGAACGGCGTCGACAGTGCCGACGACCTGGCGCGCGTTGTGGGGGAGGACGCCGTGATTGCTGGTCCGACGTACATCGCAACGGCCATCGACGGACCTGGCGTGATCCGCCAGACCGGCTCGCGCCGGCGCATCGTTTTCGGAGAGGTCTTTCGTCCCGGCGCAGATGTGTCTGCACGCGTGCGTGCTCTGGCAGATCTCATGCTGACCGCCGATATCCACGCTGAGCCGGTGGCAGATGCCAGGATTCCGTTGTGGGAGAAGTTCATCTACCTCGCGCCATTCGCTGCGTTCACGGGTGCCGCGCGGTTACCGATCGGACCCGTGTGGGCAGACGAGGAGTCTCGGGCAGCATTCATGGAGGCCGTGCGCGAAGTCGAGCGTGTGGCCCGTGCCTCCGGGATCAGCGTGGCCGAAGACGTCGCGGGCAAGATCGAGACGGCGATTGGCGAGATTCCAGCGTCGACGCGATCGTCACTCCTGATCGATCTGTCGGTGGGCAAACGCATCGAGGTCGAATCCCTCCTGGGTTCGGTCATTCGGCGCGGCCGAGCCCTGGGCGTAGACACGCCCCTGATGCGTGCGCTCTACGGAGTTCTTCGACCGCACGCTGAAGAATGAGGCAATTGGGCAATTGGGCAATTGGGCAATTGGGCAATTGGGCAATGCCGGAATGCCGCAATGCTGTAGTGCCAGCATTACCCGCATTGCCTCAATGCCGCCATTGCCCATTGCCCATTGCCCATTGCCGCATTGCCCAATTGCCTCATTGCCTCATTGCCTCATCGCCCTAGTCTCGTTGTCTTTCTGGCGGTTGCGAAGATTGCTCTGAGTTCTCGACCCTCCTGTATCAGTTTGCTGACGTCGGCAGTGGCTGCGTCATCTGTTTCTTGAATGACTTCGAGCCAGTGGACTGCTTCATCAATCTCTTCGTTGACGATCTGGAGTTTCGCCGCGAATTCCCGCAATGAGCGCGACCGACGCACCGCACGGTGGTTGACGGCCACGCTCGTTGCGGCTTTGACCAGCTGTCGCGCCATCACCCCAAGCACCGACGTGACTGGGATCTTCTGGCAAGTGCGCACGACGTCAACGGCGAAGCGCCGCGTGCGCGCTTCCAGGGCATCAAGGCGAACTCCGCGCGCATCCATCAGGCCAGATCGAGCAAGGAGCGCGCCAGTCGTCACGCCTGACAAAGCGGAAGCACCGGCCCAGGGCTGGCAATAAATCCACTCAAGGGACGAAAATAGCGTGGCAATTTGTGCCATCCCCCCATTCCATTCCCCAATTCCGGCATTGCCCCATTGCCCCATTGCCCCATTGCCTCATTTACAATGACCCCACGTGTTTGTCCTGTTCACTTTTCTCGCCGGCGTCGGTGCTGGCAGCGTGGGAGCGCTGTTGGGGCTCGGCGGCGGGATCTTTCTGGTGCCGATTCTCAATATTGGCGTGGGGCTTCCCATCGGGCAGGCGACGGCCATCAGTCTGATCACGGTCATCTCGACGTCGAACTTTGTGTCGCTGACTTCAGCCGGCCGGAAGTTTGCCAATGTCAGGCTCGCCTTGGTGCTGCAGGTGTTTTCGGTGGCGGGGGCGATCGCGGGCACATTCTTGCTCGACTACCTCTCGCCAGGTGGGCAGGAACGGGTGTTCGGCGCAACGGCGGCTCTGGTGGCCATGGTCATGGTATCCAGGCTCAATCATCGAAACGTTCTGCATGGCGTGGTCGAGGACCTGGGCACACTGGGTGGTCGGGTCGAAGATCCTGAGACCGGCACCGAGGTGGCGTATCGACTTCGCCGGTTGCCGTTGGCCGTCGGTGTGGCGGGTGGCGCGGGTGTCATTTCGACGCTGGCCGGCGTGGGTGGGGGCGTGCTGATTGTGCCGGCTCTGAACTCGTGGTGTGGCGTGCCGATGCGTGTGGCGGCGGCGACCAGTGCGGCTATTATCGGGGTGACCGCGTTTCCGGGCGTTCTTGATAGCTATGCGCGTGGCAATCTGACTGCGCCGATGTTGGCCGCCGGAGCCGTGTTGGGGGCGATGGTCGGTTCTCGACTGGGATTCTGGGTTGGCGCCAAGGTCAAGGTCCGATCGTTGAAAATATTCATGGCGCTTGTCCTGGCCGTTGTGGCGTCCCGATACCTCTTCTTCAAATGACTGACGACACATCTCCTCCTGCGTTGCGCGGCGTCATCCGGATGGGCCTGATGACGACGGCTGCCTCACTTGGGATGGGGCTGGTGCTCTCGCTTGTGGTGTCGGGACCGGCGGCGGCGGCCGCGGCTGCCCTGGCCTGGGCGGGGCTTGCGTTGCTCGTGGCTCTTCCGGTGCTGACGGTGATCGGCGTCTTGATCGACGAATGGCGCCGCAGGGAATGGTCGTTTGTCCTGGCGGCTGTCGCCGCTCTTGTTCTGTTGGGTTTTGCGATCGTGCGGAAGATGCAGTGGGCGCTTGGCGCCTGACTGAGAGACTACCGCGAGTCTTCTTCGTCGGCGTACTCCTCCGGACTGGAGCGAAAAGATTCCGCCGTTGTCGAGGCGACGTGGAGTCGATCTTCTGCCAGGGTGCGTTCACGTTCAAGCAAGGTCGCAATTCGTTCGGCCTGTTTTGCAATCACCTCAAGTTCATCCGCCATCGTCGGCTTCTCACTCTGCAACACGGCGCAACGGCCGATGATCACCTGCAAGCAGCCGTTGATGTCTGAGGCCAGCATCAGCGTCATTTCGGCCGTCGCCTCCATCGCCTTGTAACGGTCCAACGCGAGATGTTGGCGCTGAGCGACGTGGGCAAATGCCAGGATCTCGGCCAGTGGCTGAAGCACAGCGCGGTGCTCGGGGGCGAACGCCTCTTTCTTGCGCGCGATCACGGTCAGGGCACCAATGGCGCGATTTCGAGAAACCAGTGGGACGATCAGCAGCGAGCGAAATCCCTGCGAGGCTAGGACACCCGCGTCCTGAAATTCGGAGGCGAACGTCGCCGTGTCATCGACCAGCATCGGTTCACACGTGCGGATCACCCGGCCGAAGATGCTGCGCTCCAGACCGAATTGCAGCTCAGGCCTGGGTCGCCGGCGTCGTTCGGGTTCACTGACGCGTGAGCTGTAGATCTGCACGTCCTCACCACCGTCCTTGACCAGCGCCAGGCCGATGCGATCGCAGGCAATTAGTTTTCCCACACGACGGGCCAGCGCCTGGAACACCAGGCCGCCGTCATTGGACCGACCTGCTGTCGTGAGCATCTCGTTGCGGATGTCCAGTTGCTCCACTTCCGAGAGGGTGGCCGCGTGATGGTCGCTGCGGATCTTGAGTTCGTCCCGGAGTCTGCCGATGATGCGGGTGGCGAACACGCCGATGACGAGAACCGCCGTCCACGTGGTGAGCACAAGCAGGGACAAGGTCTGGTCAACGGTGAGCCAGCCTTGGACAGAGCCCCACCACACCGCCGCCTGCAGCAACGCGGTCGCCACGACTCCAGACATCAGGGCGCGAGATTCGGTCATTTACGTCTTGAGATTGTACGCCGCCGGCACGGGTTTGAGCGGCCGGGCGAACCACCGGGGACGCCGCGTCCCATCCGGACCTGGGGCCGGGCGGGTTTTGGCCATCCACTCCAGGTAAAGTTCGTGAGACTTGACCGTATCCACCATCACATCGCCATAGGCATCATCGACCCCGGCCTTTTCGAGCCTGACACGCTGATGCCAGCAGTGCATGCCCGACACCGGGTCGGGCTGGACGGGAAAGGTCAGGTTCTGGTGCACACCCACTTCCGTCCACCAGACGCGCGCGCTGTCAGGGTCATTGCTGGCGAACGGCTGTGACCCGTGCACCTGTCGCATCTCGTACTTGCCGTCGGCGCTCCTGGTGATCTTAACCAGCGAGCTGGCGTTCCGTGAGCCACCCTTGTCTTCATCCAGTCTCCACCGGCCCAAGTGGTGCGACATCGCGACGACGCCTGGGCGAATGCCTTCGGTGACCCACGCCCGCGTGACGAAAAACCCGATCCCGGTCTGCACCTTGACCAAGTCTCCGGTTGCGATGCCGAGCTTGGCTGCGTCGCCCGTGGCCATCCAGAGGGGGTTGCTGTGGGAGATCTCGTACAGCCACTTCACTGGTGAGCGCGTGTGGATGAGCGTCGGCAGACGGAAGTTTGGCAGAAGATCAAACTCGTCTGACGAGCGATCCAGGTCGCGCCAGTAGACATGGCCCGGCACGTACTTCGGAATCGCGTGTTCGGGCCACCCCCATTCGGCGAGCGTGGGGGAGAAGAATTCGAGTTTCTTCGATGGCGTATTAAACCCAGTCAGCGCCCGGCCTTCCACGTCCACGCCGTCGGCAGCCGGTTGCTCGTGCGCCTTGCTGTAGGCCTTGTCGTCCACCTTGAAGGCGCCGTACTTTCGCATGTACTCAAGCGGCGTCAATCCCTCGTTCTTAGCCGCCTCCGGCAAGCCGGGCACGGAGTTCTCAAACATCCAGCCGTAGTACTCGTCCATGGTCACTTGTTCGCCGGGACGATACGGCGACTCGAAGAACTTGCGAATGCCCATCGAACCATCGGGATCGATTTTCCACGACAGCGCGATCCAGAACTCCGACTCTTCCCACACCTCGCCCGGGTTGGCCTCATGGGTGTGCGTGACCGACGTCCCTCGCTTTTCGAGTGCCACCCGTTTCACGGGCTGGCGGAATCCCAGCCATCGCCCGGCGTGGGTCTCCTGGCTCATGGTGTCGTGTCGCTCCGTGCCCAGGCCCATTGGCAGGATGTAGTCGGCGAACCATGCGGTCTCACTCCAGATGGGGGTCAGTGCCACGTGGAGGCCAATCTGCGATTCGTCTTCGAGCATTTCCATCCACGAAAACCCATCGGGATTGGTCCAGACCGGGTTGTAGACGCGTGTGAAGTACACGTCGAGCTTGCCGCGTTTTTCCTTCAGGAAGTGCGGCAGGAGAAAACTCATCTCGAAGAACGCGAGCGGAAACTCCTTGGGAAAGAGCAGCTCGTTCCAGTATTCCGGCGGCGGAGGAGGGTTCGGATGTTTCGGGACGAACTTGTTCGTGTCGTTCAGGTTCACGCCGCCCTTCTCGCCCACGGCCCCCATGAGGACCACCAGAAAGTACACGCAACGAGTGATCTGCCATCCCCACAGGTGCCCAGCGGCCGCAGCACGCCAACTGTGTGTCGAAAACGCCGTGCCGGCCGCCGCGATGGCTTCGGCAGCTTCAACCACCTTGTGGGCCGGGACGCCCGACTCAATCTCTGCGTACTCGGGCGTGAAGATCTCGTACTCCTGCTTCAGCGCATCTTCGAATGCTTCGAACGTGACAGGCAGTTCAGGTCGGCACGCTTTCAAATAGACATCCCAATTGACCCAGCGCCTGACGAACTCGCGGTTGTACTGTCCGTTGTCAATCAGGTGCTTGGCGATGGCCAGCAACACCGCGCTCTCCGTGCCCGGGTTGGTCGGCATCCAGACGTCGGCCTTGGCCGAGGTATTCGACAGACGCGGGTCCATGACGATGAGCTTGGCGCCGCGGGATTTGCCCTCCATGATGCGCTGGGCGTGCGGGTTGAAGTAGTGGCCCGACTCCAGATGTGACGACAGCAACAGAATGGTTTCGGCGTGGGCGTAGTCGGGCGATGGCCGATCAGCGCCCGTCCAGAGAAAGTGTCCAAGTCGTGCAGACGACGAGCAGACGTTGGTATGGCTGTTGTGGCTATCGAGGCCCCAGGCCTGCAAGACCCGGTTCATGTAGCCGTCTTCGCCTGGACGGCCGACGTGATACATCACCTCGCGGCGACGGTCTTCGAGAATGGCCTTGCGGATGCGGCCCCCGATATCTTCCAGGACCTCATCCCAGGTGACGCGGGCCCATTCACCACCACCCCGTTTGCCGACGCGTTTGAGCGGATACAGGATGCGGTCCGGGTCTTCGATCTGGTTCGGCGTGACCACACCCTTCGCGCACGTCCGGCCGCGGCTGCCCGGATGGTGCGGGTTGCCCTCGATCTTCCGGACATCAAGCGTGTCCTTGTCCACGTACGCAATCACCCCGCACCCTGACTCGCAGTTGAAGCAAATGGTAGGGATGATCCAGTAGTTGCGCCGGTCCTTCTTCGGCCAACTGGTCGACTCGAAATCGACGTAGTTGTCCCAGTCAGAGACGGGCGGGTGCGAGCGAAACTCAGCCATTACCTCATTACCCCAATTCCCAGCTTCCCCAACTCCCCATGTCCCCAACTCCCCACTCAAGAAATCGGGACGCATTGCCCAGCTTCAACCCAGATGTATTCCCACGCGAAGCTGCCCACCAGGGTCACCAGGGCCATCGGCACGAGTGCGATCATCGAGAAGCCCGAGGCGACAGCGATGGCAAAGAGCACGAGTGGCGCCAGGCCACCCAATCCGAGCGCGCCGACCCAGAACAGTTGCCGGTAGGCACCTTCGCGGATCGCCCGAACGGCCAGTTCGTGATGCAGCGTTGGGCTCGGCGCCAGGAGGTTTTCAGTGACCAGAATGCTCAGATGCAGCGTCGTGGCGCCGGCCAGCGTCCAGCCCAGGCTGCGAAGCACCCACGGGTCGACGTCAGTAAAGAGTGCCGCGAGCAGGAGCGCTGCGCTGCCCTCGGCGGCCGCCTGTGCGACCAGGTCGATCGTGGCGTGGGGCCCCTGCCAGAGGTCTCGTGCCAACCCCTGCGCAAAGAGCAGGCCCGTGTAGCCGGTGGCGGCCAAGGCGACGGGCAGTGTCAGCCAGGCACACAGTGTGATGAGTCCGGGGACTCCCAGCCACCAGGCCAGCAGCCAGAGGCCGGCAATGGCGCCATGCGCCGTGAGGATAAAGGCGCCGCGCGCCATCCATGACTTCCAGTTCGGTCGGGTCAGGATGTAATAGAAGCGTTCAGGCCGTTCGAGGTCCATGACGAGGACACCGGCCGTCAGCGCTGCGAAGATGCACGACACGAGCGGTGCCGCAAACCCGGAGAGAGCCGACTGGTCGCCCATGAGCCAGAGAATGGCACCCAGGAAGAGTGCGCCGGTGGAGATGCCCTTGGTCAGCAGGTAAAGCACAAGGTCCATGCCCCAAGCTTTCTTGTGGGGGACATCGTAGTCCACGCGCGGCTCGCCGGGAGACTCCGGATCGGGCTCCCGGCCGCCCAGCGGCCGCAGGTGCACCTTTCCCTCTCGAAAGGTGAAGGGTCGTGCGGCCACCTCTGGCTGAATGATGCTGTCGTCTGCGCCAAGGTAGAAGACCTTGGGTCCCGTTCCCTTTTCCGGCTTGCGAACCGTGAACGCCTCCCGCTGCACAATCTGGGCGACCTTGGTCGTCGGGTCGTCGAGGTCACCAAAGATGCGGCATTCGGTCGGGCACACACTCACGCACGCCGGCTCCAACTGGTTCTCGATGCGATTTGCGCAGAAGTTGCACTTCTCTGCGGTCCGCGTGTTCGGATCAATAAAGAGCTGGTCATAGGGGCAGGCGGCCATGCAGGCTTTGCAGCCAATGCAGGCGTCTGGGTGGAGGTCAACAATGCCGTCGCGGCGCCGGAACAAGGCGCTCGTTGGGCAGATGTTCATGCACGGGGCGTCTTCGCACTGATTACACAGCACCGGAAGAAACAATCGCTGAGCGTCCGGAAATCGGCCCTTCTCGACCGTCTTGACCCAGCACCGGTTCACACCCACCGGAATGTCGTGTTCTGCCTTGCAGGCGATCGTGCAGGCATGACAGCCGATGCACATTTTCAGGTCGATCACAAAGCCGTAGTTAGGCACGCGAATGGACTATAACGCACTGCCGCGATTCCCTCGTCTCTCTCACAGGTACAAAGAGTCCACCTCCACGTTGAGTCGCGTGATCAGGCGTGCTCTCGCCACCGTGGTGAGTCCAGGGCCGGCCAAGGCCGCCGCGATCGTGGCGATGCGGCGCTGGCAGCGAGTCGGCTGCCAGCACGGCACAGGCAGATGCTCCACAAGGCTGGTCGTGACATGGCCGCCCATCAGGAGACGGACCACGCGGTTCATGAGTCGTGAATTAAAGACGCCGCACAGGAAGTGCTGCTGCTGGACTGGCAACTCCTTGCGGAGACAGAACAGCGTGTGGGTGGTCACCACGTCGCCTGGCATCACCGCCGCAATGAGCGTGAAGCGATTACCCACCCCTGACACGTCGCGATAGACCAGCCGCGGCTTGGTGAATCGTAAGTCGGGCAGGCGTCTGCGCGCGGCGTCGACGCCCATGAACTGTCCGCAGTCGTTGATGCGGACCCTGAATGGCTCGATGTGTTTGCCGCCGGCCACCGGAATCCTGGTGGCACCCCGTCGGTCCTTGAAAGAGTCTCGGTCGTCGGTGGCGTTGAGTTCGCGACTGAACTGCGCTTGCCACCCCTGCGTCGCCCCCAGTGCTGGATGCGCGCGCATGATGGCCAGGAGCCACTCGAGATCGTCGGCCTGGCGGAGATCCGGAATTCGCAGGGTGGGGCCGCCGACCGTCATCAGGTCTTCCGAGCCCAACCGGATGGGCAATGGTTCCTCGACCGAGGTCGTCAGGGTCTCGATTTCCTCGGTCGTCGTAATTCCGAAGGTGGCTCGTGCATCTCTGGGCCCGCTCCGGGGTTGAGCCACGACCACGGCGAAGCGCAGGCCGCGATGAATGGGAAACAGGCCGCGTGCGTTGTCGAAACCCACAACGGCGTCAACAGCGGCGGCCTCGAAGAGTGCAGAGCGCAACGCGCTGGCGCCGTCGTCCACGGCAAATCCCCAGGGCACGATGAGTCCGACGCGTCCGCCGGGCCGCGCCAGTGACAGGCTGCGCTCAACGAACGGTTGATACAGGTTGAGGTGGCCGCGCTGGCAGAGCGGAAACAGACCGGACCCGCGCACGAACGCCACCACCGGGTCTCGTCCACAGCCTCGACGGCCAGAGGTGGCGTCTCGCCGGATCATCTCCCATGGCGGGTTACCGATCACGGCATCGAAGCCGGCATCGCGCCTGGGCGCTCCGGTCGTGTCGTAGAACACGTCCGGAAACTCCAACGGCCAGTGGAACATCTGGTGTTGCGCGGCCATCTGTCGCGCCACGGTCGCCCACTGTCCTATGTGGAGGGCCATTGCGTCAGACACGGTGCGCTGGCCGCGGGCGTTACCGACGCGGTGGTCGCTCGCGATGCGATGCGCGGCGATGCGAATTTCAGCGGGCGACGGACAGCGGCTGTCTTTCGGCCACAACCACTGGGCGCACCACAGACTGACGGCGAGCTGCCAGCGCGAAAGCGGGTGCGACTGCTGACGCAGGTCTGCCCACGCCGCCTCTTTGCGACGCACGTCGGTGACCGTGTCGTCAGGTTGGCCAAAGATGTCGGTGAGCGTCGGCAAGACGGCCCGCAGCGTGCCTTCAAGGTGTGACCGCGCAGTGTCAAACAGCGGCAACGTGCGGATCGCGGCTCCCGGGGCGCGCTCGATGTCTGCCGGTGTGGCGCCGATCAGGCTGTTCCCCTGGCGCAGGCGATGGTCGAGGAAGCTCAGGGGGCGGGCGTGGGTGAGTGTGGCCAGCCACAGGGACAGGCGGGCGACTTGCACAGCCACGGGATTGAGATCCACGCCGAACAGGCACTGCTGCGCGATATTCCGCCGAAAACGTGCGCGATCTGCAGCCGTTATGTCTGACGGCCCGCAGCGTCCCTCGCGCACGAGGGCCCGTTCGTAGGCGTCGGTCAGGAAGCGGAGCGCTGCCACGAGAAAGGCGCCTGAGCCCATCGCGGGGTCGAGCACACGGAGGGAGAGAATGCGGTCGGCCGATTGGTGCGCGACAAGCGGGCTCAGGGTGCGGTGCACCACGAAGTCGGCCAGTGCCTGTGGAGTGTAAAACGTGCCGGTGTCTTTGCGCGCGTGGCTCTGGCCTCGTGTTCCAACTTCGAGGACCCGCTCGTACACCGCACCAAGTTCCTCGACGCCAAGTTCGGCGTAGCTGATGCGCACGCGTCCTGAGGGTTCCCGACGCGTGCCGAGGGCGATCAGGGAGCGGCTGACGGCCAGATCCCGTGCGTCGCTGGCCGAGGTGGGCCGACCGCCATTGCGAGTGGACTCCAGTGAAGGCGCCGACCCCGCTGAGAACAGGTGGCCGTTGAACGGAAAGACTTTGAGTGTATCGACCTGTCCGCCATGCCTCGAGAGACGTGAGATGGCTGCGAGTCCATCCCATACGCCTCGCGCGGGAATCGTGTGCAGCGCGGCATCGCACAGGGACGACAGCGTGTACGCCTCCCGATAGATTGGATGATGCTGCGGGACGAGGTTGCGCGACTCGGCGAAGAGCAAGAAAAGGACGCGGTAGACGATCGTCAGCGCTTCGTCTCTGGGCGAGACCTCGCCCTGTCGGTAAGACAGTACGGATGACAGTTCGCCGAGCGCGTCAAGCACGCCATGCTGCAGGTCAGACCGAACCCGGGCCTGATAGGTGGCGGCGAGACTGATCCAGTGGTCCAACGTGGACTTGGGCGTCACGTCGAACGACGCGGCGGTCGCCAGCGCGAGGAACGTACCCAGTGATGCGGACTGCACCGATAGCGGCAGCGCCAGGTCGAGGCTACGCCGCGTCGTGTGGCTGTGAGCCGGCAGGATCGACAACGTCGGCGGCGCAAGCACAAAGCACCACGCGGCGCCGATGTAGCGCGCGGCGGCGGTCGCTTCTCGCCAGACTGACGAGGGCCGTCGGGCCCAGTTCCGGACCACCAGGGCGATGGGGCGGCCGCGGGGTGTGAGCAATGTGGCGCAAACGGCCTGGGGAGTGAACTGCGGGTGGAGTGTGCGATAGCCGAGCCGACCGAACAGGGGCATGGCGGCCACATCAAAAAGCGTCCGGACGCCTGTGGCGGGGCCGCACGTACGTTCGACCTCTCTCCACCAGCGCTCCCAACCCGCCTGTGTCCGTCTGCCGCCGGTCGCGCCAGGCGCGATCTGCTCGGCGATAAAGCGCGCGGGCAGCAGTCGGCCGCTGATGCCCGGGACGGTCATCGGCGGACCTCCAGCACCAGCACCGCCCGCGGGCGTCCTGCGCGCACGCCGGACGCCGTGGCCAACGCTGTCTCACGCGAAGCGTTTGGCGCGGGCTGATCGCGCGCGTCAAGTAATTCGCGCGCGTCGAACAGACCCGGCTGCGCGGCCGCCGGGCGGCCGGGCTGACGCACGGCGCCTTGCTCTCGGTTGCGTCGTTGTCGTAGGCGGGCGTCAAGCGCACGCGTGCGGCGACTCACGGCGTCGTCGGCGCCGTCGGATACGGCACCGTCCTCGACGGCGAACACGCGTTCGAGCACGGTGCCGTCTGCCGACATCAGGGGGATTTCGAGAATGGTGGCCGGCGAGGACGCGGTGCCGCAGAGTCGGTGGAAGAGAGACGGCCGCACCGCAGCGCGCGGGAGCGCGGTGGGGGCGGGGCCGCGCCAGCGGGCGACGAGCGCCCGCTGGCGCAGAAACAGGCGCGCGAGGCCACGGGCCGCGCGCGTCCAGCGGGTGCACGTCTGCAGGGCCGCCGCGGCGCTGACGCCCTGACGCTCGGCGAGCCGAGCGTGCATCGCCGCTTCCGCCCCGTGGCGTGTGGTGATGACCGTGATGTGGACCGGGCGCGTCTGGCCGATGCGATCCACGCGACCCGCACGTTGTTCCAGGCGAACGGGCGTCCAGGGCAGGTCGAGATTGATGACCCATCGCGCACGATGTTGCAGATTCAATCCCTGGCTTGCCACGTCGGTGGCCAGCAGGATGTGTGCCCCTCGACAAACGCCCGGATGGCGCGGCGCTGTTCAGTTGGTGGCAGACTGCCGTGGAGGAGCGCGACCGGCCGCGCCGATCCCAGGGCGATCGCCGCGGCCTGAAGGGAGTCCCGGTACTCCGTGAAGACGATTGCAGGCTCATTCGCCCGGCGCAGCAGGGTAGACAAACGCGCCAACTTGAGATCCGTCCTGGACCCGACCGAAGCCAAGTGGTGTAGTCGCCGCAGCCACGCCAGTTCGCGTCCGGCGGGCACGCCGGTCGACGCTTCCAGCGCCCGTGCCTCATCACCCGGCATGTCGTCAGACTCGAACAAGGCGAGTTGCGCCCACGCCTCCGATGACCCTGGACTTGCCGAGTGTGACTGCTGTTCTACGATGGCCAGGCGTCGCTCCACGGAAGCGGCAAACGCCGCGCTCGACGAGAGCACCCGTTTGCGGAAGATCGTGCAGATGAGATGCAGCGCCTGGATGTGATTCTCTGCACCGGTCGATCTTGCAGCCGACCGCGTCGCGGCAGACGCAAACTGATCGACGGCTGCCAAGGCGCGGCAGACCGCCACGCTCGGCCGGAGGTGCAGTCGTCGATCAGGACGCCGACGAGAGAGACGTGTCCGACGAAAAACCGTGAGCGGGTCAGCGCGTCCCTGCGCGCCAATCGAGAGCAGGCGCCTGAATCGCACCTCGTCGCCATCGTGCGGCGTCGCGGTCAGGAGCACGACGTGTCGGGCTGCCAGCGCCAGCGCGTGCGCCGCGGCTCGGCGGTACGAGTCGCCGGCCATGGTGTGGGCCTCGTCGACTACGAGTGCGTCCCAGGATGTGTTGGGCACCTCCTTGAGCACGTGCGGCTGCTTCAGAAAATCAGGCGACGCCAGCCAGATGCCGGCGCTGTTCCAGGGACTACTCAGATATGCCTGATCGGCTCTGAGTTGCCTGAACGTCGCAGCGTCCGCTGAGCGGGCGGTGAGCGAAAAGCGCTGCGCCAGTTCTTCGGTCCACTGCGCGAGCAGCGGCGCAGGCACCAGGATCAACACACGCGCGTCGGGACGACGGGCGAGGAGTTCGGCGACGATCAGCACCGCCTGCACGGTCTTGCCCAGTCCCACGGCGTCGGCGATCAGCACGCGCCGCGCTCCCGCGAGGACGACCAGCGCCGGCTCCAATTGATAGGGCAGCAGCGTGCTGTTGGCTCGAACAATTGTCGCTGGAGTGAAGGCCGGATGTGCGCGTGCCACGCAGGCGGCCAGCCAGGCGACGGCCCGGCGGGGGGAAACGTCCTGTGTTCGGCGCGCGTCTTCGTGGGTCCAGGTGTCGGCGGGCATCAGAAAGGTCCGGTCGGCGAATGGCCGTCCAGGCGACACCACGGCCACGCGGTGCAGGCCGACTCCAACGGTGGTCGATCGGACACGCCAGGGCCGCCGACGGACCCAGATGAGATCGCCTGGTTCTGGTGGTCGGCCGTGATCTGGCACTTTTCTTCACTCCCCGAGGCGCGGGAAATGGCGAAATCTGCGATCCCACCCCACGAAATACGGGTGGATCGCCGCGCCACGCCTCTAGGAGTGCAAGAAGGGGGCCGGTGCCAGGCGATGAACCAGGGTTAAGAGGGCGGGACGTTGGTCCCGTGCGTGGCGACCACGGTCGTGCTGATGCCACCTCGTGCGGTGAACGCGCCCGTCACGGTCATCCGTTTCGGTTGGCAGGCCCCGACCAGATCGTCGAGAATCTTGTTCGTGGCCGCCTCGTAAAAAATCCCCTGGTTCCGATAGTCTGCCAGGTAGTACTTCAGCGCCTTGAGTTCCAGGCAGGTCTGGCCCGGAACGTACTGGATTCGGATCTCCCCGAAGTCCGGCAGGCCGGTTTTGGGGCACATGGATGTGAACTCCGGGCAGCGGATGTCTATGTTGTAATCCCGGTCCGGACACGGATTCGGGAAGGTATCAATCGGTTCGGCCATGCTGGTATTGTAGACGCAGCAATTGACTTTCACTGGTGGACCGGGGCTACGATACCGGCACGTACACGGGAACTTGATTGAGAACCACGACGGCGCTGTCGGGTTCCCGCGATTCAGGATTGGAGTGACCGATGGCAGACGCCAGCCGCATGGGTAAGATGGAGTTGTTCGCACACTTCGCTGATAAGTTCGACATGAAGCGAACGGTGGTGCGAGACCTCTTTGATGAATTACTGGTCTTGTCCGAGAAAGAACTGAAACGGACAGGAGAGTTCACGGTTCCCGGGATGTGCAAGCTCGTGGTGCAGAACCGGCAGGCCCGTGATGGTCGAAACCCCGCAACGGGCGAGACCATCAAGATTCCCGCCAAGACCGTAGTCAAGGCCCGAATCGCGAAGCAACTCAAAGACGCAGTACTTCCGCACAAGTAACGGCCGGGAGCCCGACTCACACCCGTGGACTGGCTGACGCTGACCCGCGGGTGTCTTTTTTTGTTAACGTACCTCGCTTGCCCTTTGTCATCGGTCAACTGGCTGGATGTGGGGCCTGAGAAGAGGGACGCGTGGCACACGAATACGACGTGGTAGTGATTGGCGCTGGCACCGGCGGCTATGTGGCCGCCATTCGCGCGGCACAGCTCGGCCTGAAGACCGCCGTGGTGGAGCGTCAGCCGACCCTGGGCGGCACGTGTCTGAATTGGGGCTGCATTCCGACCAAGGCGTTGCTCGAACACGCGCACGCGCTCAAGATCGCCCAGGACGCCAAGGAATGGGGGCTGGTGATCGGCGACGGCAAGCCGTCGATCGACATGAGTCGGGTCAACGCACGTCGCGGCAAGGTCGTGACCGGGCTGACCAAAGGTGTCGAGTATCTCTTCAAGAAGAACAAGATTGAGTGGATCAAGGGCAGCGCACGCTTGGCGGGCGGTGGAGCGGTCCAGGTCACCTCGCCTGACGCAGAGCCACTGACGCTGCAGGCCAAAGAGATCATCGTTGCCACAGGGTCGTACGCCAGGAGTGTGCCCGGCATCGAACTGGACCAGACGCACATCATCACCAGCGATCAGGCGATCGCCCTGCCGGCCGTGCCAGCGTCGTTGGCGATCATGGGCAGTGGTGCGGTGGGTGTGGAGTTCGCGTCGATCTATCGCCGCTTCGGCAGCGCGGTCACCATCATTGAGCTGTTACCACGGTTGGTGCCCAACGAAGACGAAGCCGTCTCTGCCGAGCTCGCCAAGGCCTTCAAGAAACAGGGCATTGTCGTCAAGACCGGCACGAAGGTGACTTCGGCGACGGTCAAGGACAACGCAGTCACGATCGACATGGTGGACGCTGATGGCAAGACCGAGACGATGACGGTCGACAAGTTGCTGGTGGCCACCGGTCGGGGCCCGGTCACGGATGGCCTTGGCGCCGAGGAGCTCGGCCTCGAGATGGAGCACGGTTACATCAAGGTCGACTCGCTGTTTCGGACCAGCGTGCCTGGTATCTCGGCCGTCGGAGACGTCATCACGATGGGCACTGGCGCGCACCCGCAGCTTGCGCACTTGTCATCTGCTGAAGGTATTGTGCTGGCTGAGCGAATTGCTGGCCACGACGTGCAGCCCATCAACTACGATCAGGTGCCGGGTTGCACGTACTGCGACCCCGAGATTGGCAGTATTGGCCTGACCGAGCAGCAGGCCATCGACCGCGGGTATGACGTGCAGGTCGGCGTGTTTCCATTTTTTGTCCTGGGCCGAGCCAAGATCGCCAACGAGACCGACGGGTTCGTGAAGATCGTCGCCGAGAAGAAATACGACGAGATCCTGGGCGTGCACATGATCGGCCCGCGCGCGACAGAACTGGTTGCCGAGGCCGGCATCGCGCTGCGGTTGGAGTGCACGGTGGAAGAACTGATCCGCACCATCCACGCACATCCGACGATGTCTGAGGCGGTGGGTGAGGCAGCACACGCGGTGCATGGCACGGCGATACATATGTGAGTTGGTGCTGGGTGCTGGGAGAGACTGAGGAACTGAATGGCCACTGAAGTAGTAATGCCCCAGATGGGCGAATCAATCGCAGAAGGCACGATCGTTCGCTGGATCAAGAAGGTCGGCGACGCGGTTGATAAAGATGAGCCGCTGTTCGAGATTTCCACGGACAAAGTGGACGCTGAGATTCCCTCACCTGGCGCGGGCGTGTTGCTTGAGATCGCAGTCAAGGAAGGCGAGACGGTACCCGTCAACAGCGTCGTCGCCTTGATCGGCGTGGCCGGCGAAAGCACCGCCGCGTCAGACATAGCGGTCGCAGCGCCGGACACGTCTGCGGCTGCGACAGAGGTTGCGCCGGCGGCCGTCGCAACTTCGGCCGCCGCAGCAAGCGATGCGCCCCAGGCCGAGACGGGCCCCGGCCCGGAGTCGGCCAACGACCTCGAGACCCGCCTCCGCACCAAATCGTCGCCCGTGGTGCGGAACATCGCGAAGGAACACGGCGTGGATCTGAGCCAGTTGAACGGGACAGGCATCTCCGGGCGCGTAACGAAGAAAGACATCCTGGCGTTTGTTGAAAGCGGAGCGGCGGCACAGCCCTCAGCGGGAACGGCCGCGACACCTGTGCCGGCAGCCGCGAGCATTCAGGCGTTCGCGCCGGGCGAAAACGTGCGCATCGAACCGATGGGCATTATGCGGAAGAAGATTGCCGACCACATGGTGATGAGCCTGCGCACGTCTCCCCACGTGTATTCCGCCTACGAGGTCGATTTCAGTCGCATCGACGAAATTCGCAAGAAGAAGAAGACCGAATACGAGGCGGCTGGGGCGAAGCTCACCTACACGGCGTTTCTGGCCAAGGCGACGGTTGATACCATTCGCGAATTTCCGTTTTCGAATGCGTCGATTGACGGCGATAACATCATTTATAAGCGAGACATCAATCTGGGCATTGCCGTCGCCCTTGAGCAGGGATTGATCGTGCCCGTGATCAAGAAGGCTGACGAGAAGAACATGCTCGGCATCTGCCGAGCGATTCAGGATCTGGCTGGCCGCGCCAGAAGCAAGAAGCTCCTGCCGGACGAAGTGCAGGGCGGAACGTTTACGATCACCAACCCCGGAATCTTCGGCGCGGTGTTTGGTCTGCCAGTCATCAGTCAGCCCCAGGTGGCCATTCTCGGTGTCGGCAGCGTCGACAAGCGAGTGGTCGTTGTGGATGACATGATCGCCATTCGACCCATGTGCCACCTCACGCTCGGCTACGACCATCGACTGATTGATGGAGCAGACGCCGGACGGTTCCTCCAGGCGCTCAAGGAGCGGCTGCAGGACTTCGACATGTCGTGGGTGTAGCACCCAGCGCCCGCTCTTCGTTTACCGTCCGCCGCCTGGGCGAAGTGGACTACGCGGAGGCGCTGAAGCTCCAGGCCGCCCTCGTGGAAGACCGCCGAGCTGGCCGCATCGGCGATACGTTGCTGCTGCTGGAACATCCGCCCGTGATCACACTGGGCGTCAAGACTCGGCATGGGCCGAAGCACATCATTGCCTCAGAGCAGGACCTGGCTCGCCAGGGTGTGACGGTCCACGAAACGGGTCGCGGCGGGGACGTGACGTACCACGGTCCTGGTCAACTGGTGGGATATCCCATCTTTGACCT
>JABMNV010000034.1 GCA_013203475.1 Acidobacteriota bacterium | reverse complement strand
GTTCAACCGCTCGGGCAACCCGCCGACGTTGTGGTGGCTCTTGATCACGGCCGACGGTCCAAGCACGGACACGCTTTCAATGACGTCCGGATACAACGTCCCCTGCGCCAGAAACCCAAAGCCGCCGAGCGCGTTGGCGCGGTCCTCAAAGACATCAATAAATGCCGCGCCGATAATCTTTCGTTTCTGTTCCGGGTCGCTCACCCCCGCCAGCCGAGTCAGAAACAGATCAGTCGCGTCGACAAAATCCAGCCGCAAGCCCAACCGCTGAAACCGGGTGCGCACCTGCGTCGCCTCATTCATTCGGAGCAGACCATTGTCGACGAAGATACACGTCAAGCGGTCGCCGATCGCCTTTGAAAGCAACAGCGCGGCCACCGTCGAATCCACCCCTCCCGACAAGCCGCACACGACCCGTCCGTCACCCACCGTCGCTCGGATGCGCTCCACGCTTTCCTCGACGAAGCCCGCCATCGTCCAGTCCCCGCGACAGCCGCACACGGCAAATGCGAAATTGCGCAGCAGCGTCGTTCCCTCGTCGGTGTGCACAACTTCAGGATGAAACAACAACGCAAACAGCTTGCGGGACTCATCCTGCATAGCCACGATCGGAGCGTTGGCAGACGTGGCAACGACCTGGAACCCTTCCGGTGCTGCCGCCACAAGATCGCCGTGACTGGCCCAGACTCGGAGTGACGCGGGAACGTCGGCGAACAGTGGACAACTGGCCCCGGTTGATTCGATCACGGCGTGACCATACTCACGCTGGGACGCCCGCTCGACCACACCACCAAACGTGTCGGTCATCACCTGCATGCCGTAACAAATACCAAGCACGGGCACACCCAACTCCCAAATGCCCGGATCAGGCCGTGGTGCCCCTGCCTCCGAAACGCTGCGCGGTCCGCCGGACAAGATCACGCCGGTCGGCTGCCGACGGCGAATCTCTTCCGCGGACGTGTGGTACGGAACAATCTCCGAATACACCGAGAGCTCCCGGAGTCGCCGGGCAATGAGCTGCGTGTACTGGGAGCCGAAGTCGAGAACGAGAATGGTTTGATGAGTCACTGTTAATCAGAGGCGTTGACGGAATACCGCTATTATAAGCGGGTGCGTGCTCGCGTGTTCCTCTCGCTGATGTCTGTCATGGGGCTCGCGCTTGCGGCCGAGTCGCCCAGCGATCCGGCTCCTGCGCTCCTGCCGATGGATCTCAGGTGGACCAGTCCCGTCCCCCTTGGCGCCACAGCCAGCCTCGTCGTGGGTGACACGCGACTCTTTGCCGTGCGGTCATCCCAAGTGACGTCCTATGCCTGGGCTGATGGCGAAGTGCTCTGGGAGAGTCCCCTGACAGTCAGTGCCCCACCCGTCGCAGCCGAGGGGCACGTCTTCCTGGTGGGAGAGGACAGGCTCGAATCACTGTCAGAAGTGAGTGGCTACGTGGAATGGCGGCTACCCACTGGCCCCGTCACCATTGCGCCCACTGTGCACGCCGGATGGGTCATGGTGACCAACGCCGATGGCCTACTGCGGGCCGTGAGCGCGGCGGACGGCCGCGTCGTCTGGACCACGCAGCTTCCCGTGGCCCTGGCGGCACCCTTGACCATCGACGCCAACCTTGTGGTGGCTGCGTTTCAGGATGGCACCGTGACGGCATGGCGAATCACCGACGGGGTCGTGCAGTGGAGCAGGATCCTCGGTACGCGACCAGACCAGGTGCTGGCTGCGCACGGGCGGGTGTATCTCACCGACGACGACCGACGTCTGGTCAGCCTTCGACAGCGCGATGGCCATCAGGAGTGGGCCTACCCCGTCGGGGTACCCAGCGTGGGCCGCCTGACGGTGGATGCGGACCACATTTACCTCGCCACGATTGATAACTCCGTCAGGATCTACAATCGCAATGGTCACCAGCACCGGAGGATGGCGCTCGCATTCCGTATCGTGGACGGCATGGTGGCTGATGGACAACGTCTGTTTGTGCCCCAGTCAAACGGAGAGATTCGCATCTACCTCGCAGACGGCACTCGCGCGGGGCGCCTGCTCCCACCAAGCCCCAATGCCATCGTGCTCAACGGGCTCGTCCGGTCAGGAACAGGACCACACCTTCGGATGGCCATGACTCTGTCTGAGGACTCGACGTTGACCATCTCGACCTACTCCCGAAGTGGGCTCACAGCCACGGCTGCCGTCAGCGCGCCGGCGACCCTGCTGCCGCCCCAGACGTGGCCACCACGCCCGCCCGGGCGTCACTGAGGGCCTCGCCCAGCCGACGAGCTCCAAGCCGGATGCGTTCCATCGTCGGCGACGAAAACGAGAGGCGAATGTACTGCCGTTCCTCTCCGCTCACAAAGAAAGCGCTGCCGGACACAAAAATCACTCCGCGCGCCTGTGCGTACGGCAACAACATGTCGCCGTCGAGTGGCTCGCGCAGTCGCGCCCAGAGGAAAAACCCTCCGCGCGGCATCTGCCAAGTCAGCGCGTCGCCCAACGCGCCTTGCAGCGCCTGCACCATCATGTCGCGCTTTTCCTGATAATGGGTGCGCAGGATGGGCAACTGCCTCGCTAACACTCCGCGTCGGCATGCCTCATTCACCATCTGCTGATTGAGGCCACCGGTGCACAAATCCGAGGCTTGCTTGACCAACTCGAGTTTTGCGACCAACGACGGTGCGGCACTGATCCACGCCACCCGCAAACCTGGCGCCAGCGTTTTCGAGAAGCTGCTGAGATAGATCACCCGCCCCTGCGTATCGTCCGTCGCAATCGCCCGAGTGTCTGACTCACACGCCACATCAGAAAAATACAGATCCCGGTAGGGATCGTCTTCGACGATCAATACATCCCGGCGTTCCGCCCATTCGAGCAC
>JABMNV010000033.1 GCA_013203475.1 Acidobacteriota bacterium | reverse complement strand
GAACCGCTGCTCATGCGACTGAGCTACGCCTACGAACAGGCCACCCGCCACCGGCGTCCGCCCGTCCTCGCGCCGCCGATTTTTGCCCCCTTCGCGCCGGTCGACTCGCGGACTCCGTGACCTCAGGATTCCCAGGATCTACACTGCCAGGGAGAGGCTCGGTGTATGGCTGCGCTGCTACCGCGTGCTCGCCAGGCGGCGCGCGAGTTCGGCCGTCCAGCCGAGCACCAGGACCACGTGCGCGGAGTCAAGGGTGGCCGTGTCCCGCTGCTCGTACTTGTTGAACAACAGCCGCCCGTCCGGATGGACCGCGTAGCCCTTGCGCACCTGGTTCTGGAGCGCATGAAAGAATTGACGGGGCTGTCCAATGCGCGGTGTGTCTCCGGTCGCGTCGAACGTCGCCGTCATCAGCCATTCGGGCTGGCTGTCACCACCTGTCTCGACGAAATAGAGCAGCCGGCCGTCGGGCGACCAGCGGACAGCGCGACCGCCGCGAGGTGACTGGCTGAAGCCGGCGGTGCGCTCGCGACGGCCGATCGCAGGCGCTGACGAGGATCACGATTGAGGCACCGGCGCAGCACGCGCACCACGCCCGGCGGCGTATCGGCCGGCAGGCTCGACCAGGGGATGTCCTCGCGCAGTACCGCAGCCAGGCTATCGCCGACCGTCTCGGTCGCGAACAGGCTCCGGCCGGTGAGCATCTCGAAGAGCACCACACCAAAGGCCCACATGTCCGCGCGCCGGTCCACCGGCCGGCCACGCGCCTGTTCGGGCGACATGTAGGCGGTGGTGCCCATGATCATGCCCATCGCCGTCATGGCGGGGCTCGTCATCGTGGGGGCTGTGGTCCCGAAGTCCTGAGGTCCCGAAGTCCCGGGGTCCAGCGCCTTGGCCAGGCCGAAGTCGAGGATCTTGACCTTGCCGTCGGCAGTCACCTTGATGTTGGCGGGTTTGAGATCGCGGTGAATGACGCCGTGCTCGTGGGCTTCTTCCAGTCCCTCCGCAATCTGCGCGGCAAAGGCGATGGCCTCGTCCATGGGAATCGCGCCAGTCGCTCCGGGGCGTCGGCCAGCGCCGCGTCATGCGCGCGAAACACCTCGCCCATGCCGCCTTCGCCGAGTTTCTCGGCAACGCGATACGAGCCAAGCGTGGCGCCCGGGTTCAGTGGCATCGGGGCCTATTCTATCTGGACGATTGCTGCAGGGCGACGGAATGAGCGCATAGCTGATTTCCAGGGTCGCGACGGAGAATCAGCTTCGCGCTCATTATCGGGTCGGGACCGTGTCAGGAAGACGGCGAAGAGTAGAATGGCGGCGAACTGTCCCATGCGCGGTCGTCCAGTCCCCTTGTCTGTTCCACGGCGAATCATCAGTGACTTGATGTATTTCGCGGCGGCGACCCCGACGGTCGCTGTCAAACGACGCCTGCGTCTTGGTGCCGTGGTCATCGCACGGGGCCAGCACGCGGGGCGTCCGCCGTGGCCCGCGATTTTTGCCAAGGCGTTTGCGACCGTCGCCGATGAAATGCCCGAACTCCGCCGGGCATATGTGACGCTCCCCTGGCCACACTTGTACGAGTACCCACAGAGCGTCGCCATTATCGCGGTCGAACGCGCGCACGAAGGCGAGCAGGGCGTATTCGGATGTGTCGTCAAAGATCCGTTATCGCTCCCAATCAACGAGATCGGCCGTCAGTTGACCCACGCTGCAAGTGCGCCATTCAAGGAAATCGGCCGCTTTCGACGGATCGGCCGTCTGGCAAAGCTACCGCTGCTGATTCGAAGGACGCTCATGTGGGTGGCACTCAGCAGCGGTCGGCAGCGGGCCAGGCACTTCGGCACGTTTGCTATTTCAACCGTGGCATCATTCGGAGCCGAGTTGCTCACGCCGCTGTCGGTGTGGACGGTGTTGCTGCACTACGGGGTGCTCAGCGACGACGGGAGCCTTGATGTACGACTGACCTTCGACCACCGTGCCGTTGACGGTGCGACGGCCGCACGAGCACTTGCGCGCCTGGAAGCCGTGCTTCACGGTCCGATTCTG
>JABMNV010000003.1 GCA_013203475.1 Acidobacteriota bacterium | reverse complement strand
CCCCCCCCCCCCCGCCTATCCAGAGCGACACTCGAACCACAACGGCCAGCGCCAACGCGAACACCGTCCCGACCAGCGCGTCGCGCCCGTATGCCCACAGCAGTGAGCCAGACTCGGCGGCCGTGGGGCGCAACCGGCGCGCCACACGCCGACGCGCGTAGACCGAGACTGGAAAGGCAACGACGGCGGCCGCGAAGGCGAGGACGCTGACGAAAATCACCAGGGTGAGAACCGGTTGAAGGGCTGGTGGCCACGGGGTGGCAAGGTCCGACGAGACGTCGGCAAGCGTAGGTGCCGCAGGTGTGAGCGCAACGATCGCCAGCAACCCAGCTCCGGTCGCCGCGCTCGCCAGTTGGGCGCGTCGTCGGAGACGCTGATATCGGGTGGCCTTGGACTCGTTCAATTCATCTGCACGGAAATCAGCTTCGACACGCCTGGCTCTTCCATTGTCACGCCATACAGCCGATCGGCGATCTCCATCGTCTTGCGATTGTGGGTGATAAGAATGAACTGCGTGTGGGCCTGCATGCCCTGCAGCATCTCGACAAATCGACCAATGTTGGCGTCGTCGAGCGGCGCATCAATTTCGTCGAGCAGACAGAAAGGACTGGGCCGATACTTGAACACGGCGAACATCAACGCCATCGCGGTCATGGCCTTCTCTCCGCCCGAGAGGAGCTGCACGTTCTGCAGGCGTTTGCCTGGAGGCTGCGCGATGATGTCGATTCCGCTCTCGACCTGATTTTCCTGATCGATCAGCACCAGCCCGGCTCGTCCCCCCCCGAACAGTGTGGTGAACGTCCCCTCGAAGTAGGTGTTGATGGTCACGAATGCTTCCTGAAATCGCTCACGCGTCGTGAGGTCGATCTTCTTGATCGCCTCGCTCGTCTGCGCGATGGAATCCAGCAGGTCCTTGCGCTGGGTCGTCAGAAACAGGTGGCGACTTTCGAGCTCGTCGAACTGCTCGATCGCCATCATGTTGACGGGGCCCAGTTTTTCTATTTTTTGCCGCAACTCTGCGATCACGTCGTCGGCCGACAGGGGCGGCGCATCGACATCGACTGCAGCCTCAGTAGTGATGTCGCCATCCGGGCCGCCATCTGGTTCGCCCTCTGGTTCACCATCTGGATCGGGAGCCGACGCGGCTGCCAATCGCTTGGCGGGCGCCTCGAGCTCGCCGTCGCGCTCCATGCGCGCCACCTCGACCACGACGTCATCGATCGGGAGGCTGACAGCGTCCAGACACGCCGCCGCCAAATGGGCGAGATCCGACTGCGCAGTCGCGCGCGCCACCTCGGCCTGCATCACCACGGCCCGTACGCCCTCAAGGACCTGACGTGCACCGCGAATATCGTGCTCTTTCTCGCCGAAGCGGCTCCGCAACGTGCTGGCCTCCTCGTCGAGGACGCGCATTTCAGCCCGCAACCTCTCCAGCGTCTCGACATTCTCGTCGAGTAGTCGATGGGTCTCGACAATGGAGTTGCCCAATTGCGTCCGTCGTGCCTCGGCCTGTTCGATCTCGGCGCGTCGGGCTGACAGGCGGGATTCGAGCTCAGCGGCGCCCTCCTCAAGGCGCTGCGCTTCGCCCTCGAGGGACTGCACACGCTCCGTCATGGTGGCCTGATCGGCGCGCGCCTCGCTGACGCGACGCAGGTGCCCTTCCGCATCAACGCGGACGCTCTGCAGGCGCGCCATGACCGATCCGAGGGTCTGCTCGGCTTCCACCTGGCCGGATTCGTGCGCAATGATCGCCATGGCAGACTGCTCGCGCCGGTCGTCTGCGGCCTGCTCCTCGTCCTCGCTGCGACGTCGTTCGGTGGTCACCACTTCGATCCGTCGTGACACCCGTGTCACTTCATCAGTGGCACGGGTCAGTTGCGCCTGATGCGAAACGATGGATTTTTCGAGGTCATGCAGGGCGGTCAACTTCACCGCCACATCGGCTTCGCCGTTGAAGATGTCCAATTCGATGGCGGTCACATCGTTGGCCAGGTGATGCACATCGAGCTCAATGGCTTTCACGTCGGCGCGCACCGCCCGCGCGTCGGCGCGCACCTCGAGGATTCCAAGAGCCCCGCCTCGGGCGCCGCCCTCGACCAGCCCGGCACCACGAAACACCTCGCCATCCAGCGTGGCCACCGGCAGTCCCGTGGCGAGCGCGAGCGCCTCGGCAGCCGCGAACGACTCCACGACATACGCGTCGGGCAGCGTGCGCATGATCAAGTCGGCGTACGGCCCACTCGCCTGAACGACATCGCGAAGCACTCGTGCCCCTGTGGCCGCAGCCAGCGCGGCCAGGGGTCGCGCGGCTCGTGCCTGGTCGAGCACCAGGAACCCACACCGGCCTGCCTGCTGCTCGTCGAGTCGAGCCAAGGCTTGCGTCACCTGATCCGTACGGTCAACCACCACATGCTGAAGCAGATCGCCGAGCAAGGCATCGACCGCACGCTCGAACGTGCGTTCCACGCGGAGGTGGTCGGCAAACGCCCCGTGCTGTCCCACGGTTTCTGGGGCCTCGGCCAACAAGAACCGGGCAGCATCGCCGAAGGTCGAGCGCTTCCGATCGATTTCTTCAAGCGATCGAAGGCGAGCTTCCAGGCCCGCCAGTTCCCGCTGCTTGGACCCCAGCGCGTGCGTCAGGCGATCGCGTTCTGTTCGTGCCCCAGCCAGCCCTCTCTCGGCGACGACGCGATCCTGCAGGGCGGCCTCGGAGGATTCACGGGCTCGCGTCAGCGCGGTGTCAGCGCCCTGACGGTCGCCCGTGGCGCGCTCCAACTCCTGATGCAAGTCGCGCAGTTCCACCTCAAAACGGCTGCGTTCCTGTGCGACGCGATCCCGCGCGGCGGTGGCGTTGTCACGCGCCTGACGCAGAGCGGTCAGCGTCGTGGCTGACGCCATGACCGCCGCGCGCGTCTGATCCGCATCGTGCTCCACACTCTGCACCGTCGTCAGCGCGCGTTGATAGTCTTCTTCGCAGGCGGCCGAGCGGCTCTGCGCGTCCTGGAGCGAGGCACGCGCGCTCTCGATCAAGGCACGTTGCACCTCGAGGGCCTGCCTCGCCGGCTCCCGACGGGCATCAAGGTCGCGCGCCTCGCCGTGAAACTGTTCCAGGCGAACGCCCAAGTCTTCCACTTGCTGTCGATCGAACGTCACCTGCTGCTGACGTCGCCCAATTTCCAGTTCGCGTTGATGCGCCTGCTCGCGCGTCTCCGTCGCGCGATGCTCTGCGGCAGTCAGTCCAAGCCGCAGCGCTTCGAGAGCGGCTTCCAGTTCGGCGACGTGGGCGGCGCCTGCGGTCTCGCGCGCCCGGGACTCCTGCAACCGCGACTCGGCGGCGTCAATATCTCGCGCCAGGGCCGCGTGCCGGTGAGCAAACTGCACCTGTTCCCAGCGGCGCAACTCCTCGCGCAGCCGCCGGTACCGCCGGGCTTTGGCCGCCTGGCGTTTCAACGCTCCTCGCTGCTTTTCCACCTCGTAAACGATGTCGTCCACACGAGTCAAATTCTGTGTGGCAGCTTCGAGCTTCAGTTCGGCCGATCGGCGACGGGCTTTGTATTTGGTGACGCCGGCTGCTTCCTCGATCAGCAGTCGACGCTCCGCCGGCCGGGACGACAGGATCTGTCCAATCTTGCCCTGCTCAATCACGGCGTAGGCCTTGACGCCCAAGCCTGAGTCCATCAGGAGGTCGTGCACGTCTCGCAGGCGGCACACTTCGCCGTCGATCAGGTATTCACTTTCGCCTGAGCGGAACAGCCGACGGCCGATTTCCACATCGCGCGTGACGAGCGGCAGTCGGCCATTCTGTCCGTCCGCCACAGCCACGGCCGGGTCGGCGGCCTCAGCCCCGGTATCGGTATCGGCGGAGACGCCCGCGGCCTCGGTTGCGGACAACATCGCGGCCTGCGCCACGTTCGCCAACCGAAGGCGTACTTCGGCCGCCCCCGTGGGACGGCGGGCGTCGCTGCCGTTGAACATGATGTCTTCCATCCGTTCACCGCGCAGGCTCTTGGCGCTCTGTTCGCCGAGCACCCACGTGATGGCGTCCACGACGTTGCTCTTGCCGCACCCGTTCGGTCCGACGATCGCGGTTACGCCATCGTCAAATGACAACTCGGCTCGGTCGGCAAAACTTTTGAATCCACTGATGTGCAGTCTCGACAGGCGCATGTGTTACGGGGTCTTCCCGGTCTTTCCTGGTGCGGCGGTCGTCGTTTTGGTGGCAATCAACCGCTGGGCTTCGTCGAAGAACGTCAACGCGAACTGCGTCTGCGGGTCGACCTTGGAGAGATTTCGGCGAGCTTCTTCCACGCCAAAGAGGTCGAGATCGACCTCGTAGTGGATCATCGCTCGCACAAACGTGGCGTCGGCCGAGAGTGCGGCCGCGTCCACGGTCAGATGACGGTCGGCCAGGTACGTGGCGAACTCGACGAGCATAGCCTCAGTCACCGCAAACCCTCGCGCGACCTCGTGGATGGCCGCCCCAGACGACGCCGGGCGGGTATCCCCCTCGGCCGTGAACCGCTCGGCGAAGCCAACGAAGAATCCGCGGGCGAGAATCTGTCGGGAAAACCGCGCGGGATTGAACCCTTCAACAGGACCAGCCTTGAAGCGATCCGGTTCGATGCCCCCACCGCCGTAGACCTTGCGACCCGCGTCGGTGAGTTTTAGTTCATCATCCGCGTGTTCGCGAATCTCCGGTTGGTCGCGCTGGGAGTAGTTCAAGTACTCGTCAAACGTGCCGTCCCAGGGACGCTGAATCATCCGACCACTGGGCGTGTGGTAGCGGCCGGTCGTCAACGCCAACCCGGCGCCATTGCTGATGCGGTACACCGACTGCACGAGCGCCTTTCCAAAGGTCGCCTCACCGATCACCAGCCCTCGATCGTGATCCTGCATCGCACCCGCGACAATTTCCGAGGCGCTTGCGCTGTTGCGATTCACGAGCACGATCAAGGGCGTTGCCACGTCGCCCTGCTCCACGGCGAGGAAGTCTTCATCGGGGATTACTCGACCGCGGGTGTACACAATCATCTGGCCGCGCGTGAGAAAACGATTGGAGACGGCAATCGCCTGAGTGAGGGGCCCCCCGGGATTGTCGCGCAGGTCCAGCACCAGGCGCTTGAGGCCCTCGCCGCGAAGTTTGGTCAACGCCTCACCCAACTCGCGATCCGTGGTCTCGGAGAAATCCTGCAGCCGAATGTAGCCCGTGCCCGGCTCAATCATGAACGCCGTGCGCACGGTCGTGATGTTGATTTCGTCCCGGCCCACGGTGAGAGGAATCAGCGTGTCGAGGCGCCGGATGGAAATATCCACGGTCGTGCCCTTGGCGCCGCGCAGTTCCTTCACCGCCTGGTCAGCGGTCCACCCTTTGGCGCTCTCGCCCTTGATGATCGCGATCACGTCGCCGCGGCGGATACCGGCGCGGTACGCCGGAGACCCCTCAAACAGGTTAGTGACCGTGATGTCACCGTTGACCACGACAATGCTCAGGCCGAGGCCGTAGTACACGCCCTCCTGACGCTCGCGCATTTGCGCGTAGGAGCGGGGATCAAAAAAGCTCGAATGAGGATCGAGCGTGTGCAACATCCCGTCGATCGCACCGTAGACCAGATCTTCGGAATCGAGTTCAACCACAAAATCGTGTTCGACCGCGGCCAGCGCTGCCGTGAACATCCGATGCCGTTCGTTGATTCGATCATCGGTCGCGCTGACGCTTCGGCCGAGCATCCCGCCTGCCAGGGTGGCGACGACGACCACAACCGCTGCTGTGGGAATTCCAAGTGTGCGCATAGATGTCCGCATGGTAGCACTTCGCCTTCGGCGGCTTAGGCCTCTTCGACCCGTTTTTTCTTCCCGAAGAGCCAGGCAACACCGATGCTGATGACATAGAGCACCAGCATCGGCGCGGCGAACAGCAACTGGCTGGCGGGGTCCTGTCCGGGACTGGCCACTGCGGCGACAATAAAGATGATGAGAACCGCGTATTTGAAGTTCTTCAGAAGGAACCGCCACGTCACGATGCCAAAGCGCGCCAGGACGAAGATCACGATGGGCATCTCAAAAATCAGGCCCAACCCCAGAACTATCCG
Source organism: Acidobacteriota bacterium (assembly GCA_013203475.1). GTDB lineage: Bacteria > Acidobacteriota > Vicinamibacteria > Vicinamibacterales > SCN-69-37 > SYFT01. Next base: position 5,022 of record JABMNV010000003.1, on the reverse strand, counting down.
CAGGTACAACGAGAAGGCAGACGTGGCCGTCGGAGTCCACACCATGAAATCGACGACTTCACGATTGAACGTCGCCAGAAACTCCCACGTAATTCGGAAGGCGTACTGATGGCCAAAGTACGCGCCGCCCAGGAACAACGCGGTCGAAAAGAAGACAAACGGCACCGCCAGCCGCTTCTCTTTGGAATACAGCCCGGGCGCGATGAAATACCAGACCTGCAGGAGGATCAGGGGCGAAGCAATGATCACGGCCAGAAACAACCCGGCCTTGAAGAAGAACATGATCGGGTCCAGGGCTTCGGTCCCCAGGAGCTTGCCACTCGAGACCTCCTCAAGCATCGGCCTGGTGACCTCATTGAGGACCCGCTTGATGATCGAAAACGAGATCACGGCCGCCGCCAGGACGGAATAGACGGAATACAGAATGCGCCGACGGAGTTCGTCGAGGTGATCGAGAAAACTCATCCGCCCCGGACTATCAGGCGAGTCGTCGTTTCCAGCGGGCTCTCCAGCTTCACCGAGCGTTCCGGGGGTGGTCATCACGCAAGTCGACTCGCCGACCTACTGCTCTTGCTGCTCTTGCCCACGGGCAACAGTCTCCGCCCCTAAAGGCGCGTCGCCGTGCGAGTGGTCGAAGCGGGCATCAATCTCGGCGGGCGTGGCGGGCACGTCAGGGGGCACCGGAGGGGGTGTCGCCATCCGTTTTTCTTCGATCGAAATTTCCTCGTTGAGCGTGTGCTTCAATTCGTTTGACGCGCGCTTGAATTCCCCCAGACTCTTGCCGAGTGAACGGCCAAGCTCGGGCAACTTCCGCGGGCCGAAGACAATAAGGGCCACGATGAAGATGATGATGAGTTCGGGCATGCCGAGCGAGCCAAACATTCGGGGGGTTCCTCCTGAGGAAACACGTACGTCAGCAGTATACCGCAGGGGTCCAAAAGTCGCCTGAAATCATTGACTTGGACGGTTTCAGGTGTAGCATTAATGCCGACACGCGGCTCGGGATCTCTCCGAGACATCTGAAGAACAGGACTTGGCGATGATGAAGCGATTGTTTGGAATGAGCATGATGGGGGCGATGCTCGCGGCGGCTGGCCCGGCGCTGGGCCAGACCACCTCTCAGCCTCAGACCTCGGAAACTCGTCCGGCGACGACTACCGTGAGTGGAGACACCGGCCTGTGGTTTGTCCCAACGGCTGAAGTGCTGCCAAATAAGAAATGGGCGGTCAGCTTCTACCGTGAGAACGCAGATTACGGGCAGGGCTTCACCGACGTCTCCAACTTCCCCGCATCGATCGCCGTCGGCATCGGAAACCGGTTTGAATTGTTCGGCAGCTACACGACCATCACGCGGATCGACCGTGACACCCGCCCCATCTTCTTCACAAGTCCGAGCGGCGCTCCCGCCGGAGCCGGCGGTGGCATCGTCAACGAATACCCGCTGGTGCGGGGGGGATGGAGCGGCAACGCTCGGGGCGACCTCCGAATCGGGGCCAAGGTGAATCTGGTTTCGCAGGCTGACAACAGGGCCGCATCGTTTGCCGTTCGCGGAGCCGTCAAGATTGGCACGGGCGACGACGCCGTCGGGGCCTCAACTGGCAAGACCGACTTCAGCCTCGATGGCATCCTGAGTAAACAGTTCAGCTCGATGGAACTGTCAGCCTACGGCGGCGGCATCTTCCGGAGCAGCCCAGACGGATTTTCCGTCAGCAATGGCATTCGTTGGGGCCTGGGCGCCGGATTCCCGGCCACGGCCAAGCTGCGCTTCACCGCAGAACTTACGGGGGAAAAATACCTCGACACGACCGCCGTCGCGCCGGCGGGTTTTGCCGGCATCGACCTGTCGGTGGCCCCCACCTCCACCACACTCTCAAGCCCAATCTACGCGGCGCTCGGGGTGACGTACCAAGCGCAGTCCGGGTTCTTTCTTGGCGCCGGCGTCAATTGGGCGGGCACACTCGACGCGCGAAGCGCCGCGCGTTGCCCGGTCGCATCACTGACCTGCAGCAGTTTCGGGGACAGTAGCGGCGACTCCATCGGCCTGCAGTTTCGCATCGGGTATCACCCAGGTGCTCGCACGTATGTCGCCCCCATGCCACCGCCACCGGCACCCACACCGGTCGTGGCACCGCCACCACCGTCGACACAGGCTAACCGAGCTCCATCCGTCCGCGTCGCCTGTGACCCGTGTACGGTTGAAGTCAGCAAAGTCGCGACCGTCTCGGCTGACGCCCAGGATCCGGATGGCGACGCACTGACCTATCGCTGGACGGCCAACACAGGCTCGTTCACAAGCGACACGACCCGCCAGACGCCTTGGACGGCACCCAATACTGTGGGCGCCGTGCCAATCACCGTGACAGTCACTGATAGCCGCGGCGCTACGGCCAGCGCATCCGTCACCATCCAGGTCATGCAACCGGTGGCCAAAGAGTTCGTGTTCGAAGATGTGCACTTCGACTTTGACCGGTTCACGCTCCGTGCGGATGCGCTCCGCATTCTCGACGAAGCCATCACCGCTATGCAGGCCAACGCCACGCTGCGGCTCGAGATTGAGGGCCACACGTGCAACATTGGCACGGCCGAATACAACCTGGCGCTGGGCGAACGTCGCGCGGCCGCCGTGCGCGACTACCTGAACTCCAGGGGTATCAATCCAGACCGACTCCGAATCGTCAGTTTCGGAGAAGAGCAGCCAAAGTTTGATAACTTGCGTGAAGAGACCCGACGCCTGAACCGCCGCGCGGCTCTGGTGGTGCGACTGCAGTAGTCACGGGCCTTCACACGCATGTGACCAACAACGGGCCGGAGCATCAACTGCTCCGGCCCGTTGTCTTTTCCCTATGTCTATTCGCCACTCCTCGTCTGCCGACGTCGCCCGCCTGATTGCTGAGCTCACCGGCGGCGACGCCCTGCGCCGAGAGATGGCGCTCGCGCGGTTGGCCGTGATCGGGTCGCGCGCCACTACGCCACTACTCGCCGTCGCGTCCGACGGCGCGCAGGCAGACCACTCTCGCGTCGCCGCATTCGAGGCGCTCGAAGCCATCGGTGACACCCGAATCCTGACGACCGCTCTGGCGGCCATCATCGGGCCGAGCGACGACGTGGCTGTGGCGGCCATTGGCGCCCTGGGGCCGATTGCGCGAGGCGACGATGCGCGAGCCACGAAGGCCTTTGACCGCCTCGCATCGCTCGCCACCGCGGCCGACGCCCCAACCGGGAGACGCCTCGCCGCTCTGGCGGCCCTTGAAGGCCAGCCAGAGACGCTGCTGCGGCCGCTCTACGAGGCGTTGGCCAAAGACCCCGCCTCCAAGGTCGTCGCCCGGGTCACGCGCCGGCAGGCCGGCGCGGTCGAGCCTCTCGAAACACTCGTGGATCGCGAGCTGCCTCTCGACCCGGGCGTGGTCGCGGCCGTCGCTCGTGACGACGGGGAGCGGGCGCCTCTGGCGACACTCAAACGAGCGATTGAGGCGGTACGTGGGCGGGAGGCGAACGCGGACGACCCGGCGGCGCGAGCCCATTGGAGCGTGGTGCGGGGTGTGTTGCATCAGCATCTGGCGGCACGGAACAGCCGCCTCGCGCTCTATGACCTGCGCGAGACCCTCGAAGGAGCGACCGGGCCACTCCCGGTCGGCTTCATCTCAGCGACGGCAGTGGTGGGTGACGTGACGTGCCTGCCGGCCCTGGCCCGAGCCTGGGCCGAATCCGCGAGCGATGACCGCTGGTGGCGAGACCACGTGGCCGAGGCCTTTCGCGCCATCGTCACGCGTGAACACCTCACGCGACGTCACCCAGCGCTCAAGCGAATCCTTGAGCGATGGCCGACAGCTGGCGTGTTAGTCGCGATGGCGAAGAAGTAGCTTCTGGGAGATCTTCGCCCACGTCGCCCAGTTGCGGGATGTGAGACCGTCACGCGCCGCTTTTGCAGCGGCCTCCACCAGTGGGCTGGCCAGAATGCCATCAGGACACCAGACATAGGCCGCGTGTGTCCCCAACGCGAGCGCACCGGGAGACCAGTTGCGGTGTGCCAGCGGCTCCAGTGCGGCCCTGGCCCGGGAATCCAGGTACGCGGCGCCCAGTAGCCGAGAGGGATTTGTGACCGTGTCGCCGAACGGCTGCTCATCGATGAGTGTCGAGACCTCGGCGGCCGTGAGCACGCCGACGCGCGTCTGCAGACCGAGTTCCACCCGCAGTCCTGTCACGAGTGTGGTGCGCGCCTTTGCCGGCGACATCCGTGGGGCTGAAAAAATCACGTTCCCTGTCGCCAGAATCGTCGACACGTCACGCCAGCCGAACGACTCGGCCAGTTGACGCAAGTCCGCCATGGCCACCCGCTTGCCGCGACCGACGTTGACGCCACGCAGCAGGGCGACCATTTTCATGCCGGGCCTCTTAATACGATTTGGCGAACCAAGCCTTCACCTGCGACGCGCCATCACACTTGATGCACGTGCCGTCAACCGCGGGTGAGCCCATCGGAATATTCCGGAGCGTCGCCTGCGTCTCAGCCTTGATGGCGGTTTCGCACTCAGCACTGCCGCACCAACTGGCAATGAGAAACCCGGGACGGCCCTCCATCGCGGCGGTGAACTCGGCCCAGGTCGCCACTTCAGCGGTGTGTGTCTCCCGGAATTCGCGTGCACGCGCCAGAAGATTGTCCTGAATGGCCAGCAGGAGCTCGGGCACTCGAGTCGCCAGGTCCGCCATCGGAATCGACGCCTTTTCGCGAGTGTCGCGCCGCGCCGAAAAGACCGCCCCCTTCTCGATATCCTTGGGCCCCACTTCCAGACGGAGTGGCACGCCTCGCAACTCCCATTCGGCGTATTTCCAGCCAGGCGAGTTCCCTTCCGAGGCGTCCAGCTTCACCCGCACGCCCAGTGCGGTCAACTGGTCGCGAATGGCCTCACAGGTCGGTAACACTGTCTCTTTCCAATTGCCCCGGGGAATCGGAATGATGACCACCTGGTGGGGCGCCACGGCCGGGGGCAGCACCAACCCGCTGTCGTCACCGTGGGTCATGAT
>JABMNV010000259.1 GCA_013203475.1 Acidobacteriota bacterium | reverse complement strand
TCGGGAATCGGGAATCGGGAATCGGGAATCGGGATGCGCAGCCGAGCCGTGGCCGGATGGGAGAGACCATGAGACGCTTGATCGTGCTGTTCCTCCTCCTCCTGCTGCTGTTGGTGGCCTCCTGCGGTCTGCCGTCGCCGCCACTGGTCGCAGCGACGCCCCCTGTGGTCAAGTGGCCGGCCCTGTGCGCGTCCTACTACACGGCGATCACGGATCTCGATGTCGACATGCCCCGGTTCGCCGCGTTTCTGCAGTCGGTGGGCGCGACGTGTACGCGCATCTGGTTGCTCGATGCGTGGGCTCTGGGTGAGCGTGACCAGGACGGGGCATTCAAGCGCGGGCAGTACGCGGGGAGCATTCCGGTCGAGCGCTCGGCCGGGCCTGATTCCCCATGGAATCTGGAGCGCTGGAATGAGGCGTACTTTGTCGACTTGCGGTCAGACGTCGACACACTGAACCGCCATGGCGTTTTCGCCAACCTGACGCTGCTTGAGCTCTACACCTGGAGCGACCGCAAGGCCGACTTGCCGTTTGTGCCAGACGTTCATCAGCAGCCGTATCGCTTCAACGTGAACGGTGTCAGGTGGGGAGGCCCCGACGATTCGACATTCGCCTCACTGCCGGACACGTGGATGACGTCCTTTATCTGTCGTGTGGTCGAGACGCTCAAGGGCACCGCCTGGCTGCCCGAGATCGGAAACGAGCTGCCCGACAAGGCCCTGCACGAGCGGATGCTGGCCGCGCTTCGAGCGTGTGGCTGGACCGGCGAGGTGACGGTCAACCGGGACGAGGACACGCCTGGGCAGTACGGGAACATGCGGATCGGTGACCTCTACGACCGGGTGGCCATTCACAACCAGCTCGACATCGCCTATCTCGACGTGCAGCACCCGGACGAAGCCCCCGCGGGCCGGCCGACGACCTTCCGGTCGATGTGGTCTCTGGTTGATCCCGCTCGGGTCATCCTCTCATCCGATGGCGGTGGCGGGAACGCGGCACACCTTCCCGCGTTGCGGGCGGTGGCGTGTGACGCACTGCGCCGCGGGGCCAGCTACGAGCATCAGCTCGCGCTCAAGCGCAATCGGTTCTACGGGGATGGAAAGCTGCGCATGTCTGACCTGGCCATCGATGAGGCGTTCTTGCGTGACGTCGCGGGGTGCGCTCGGTCTGGTCACGCTGCCGGCGGGGTGTATTCGATCTCCAGTGTGCCGGCGGCAAGTCCGTCTTCCGAGATCCTCTGAAGGTTGGTGGTGACTGCCGGTGTTGTGGTGGCCTTTTCGCACGTGTCGCACATCATCACGGGCACGTTGCGCATCGTGATAGTGACGTCGTTTCGGGTGAGTCCCACGGTCTTGCGGCCCGGGCTGAGAGACCCCACTCGGCACGAAGGGCAGGCAATCGGTTGAGTCTCTGGGGTCATTGGCTTGGATTCTTCTCAAGAAAGACGGGCCGCAAGCGCGCGCTAACGCGCAAGCGGCCCTAAGCAAGACTGCACGGTCTAAGCATGCCGACCCGCCTGCTGTTCATTGTATCTGGATAGGAGCAGGGCCTACGCCGAATAACCTTCGGCCCGCAGCGCAGCGTCCAGGGCGCCCAGAAATTGCTCAATGCGCGCGGTCTGTGCGTTGTGTCCCATCACGCCGACGCGCCACACTTTGCCCGCCAGCACACCCAGACCGCCGCCCATCTCCACGCCCATGGTCAGGAGTCGCGCGCGAACGGACGCTTCGTCGATTCCGTCAGGTGTCCTGATGACGTTGATCGTCGAGCACCGGTGCGCCGGGGGTGTGAACAGCGAGAGCCCCAGCACGTCCAGGCCGCGAACGAGCACCTCGTGCGCAGCCTGATGTCGCGCCCAACGCGCGTCGAGCCCCTCTTCGAGGATGAGCCGGAGCGCCTCGTGGAAGCCATAGATCGCCGCGATCGGCGCCGTGTGGTGGAACGCGCGCTTGGGCGAGCCTCCCGGCTCTCCCCAATACTGAAACAGCAATCCAAAATCCAGATACCACGTGGCGGGTGGCTGCTTGCGTGCGCGGACGGCCTCCATGGCGCGCGGGCCCACCGTGATCGGTCCAAGACCAGCTGGCGCACCGAGGCATTTCTGACTGCACGAGCCCGCCGCATCAATCCCCATGGCGTCCACATCCAGCGGCACACCTCCCAGGGTCGTGACACAGTCGACGACCACGAGAGCGTCGTGCCGACGGGCTACGCTCACCATCTCTGGAATGGACTGACAGGCTCCTGTTGTGGTCTCGGCGTGGACGAACGCCAACACTTTGGCTGGACGCTCGACGAGCAGCGCCTCGATGGCAGCCGGATCGACCGTGTCGCCCGGCGCCGCCTCGACCGTTCGAACGTCGGCGCCCGCCCGGCGCGCGAGCTCTGCCAGGCGCAGACCGAAGTAGCCATTGACCGCCACCACGCAGCTGTCACCAGACTCAAGCAGGTTGGCCATGATGGCTTCGAGGCCCGCCGACCCCGTGGCTGAAATGGGCAGGGTGTGGTGATTGGTGGTCTGAAACACGCCGCGCAGGGCCCCCATCGTTTGGTCCATCAGCTCCACGAAATACGGATCGAGATGGCCGATCGGATTCATGCCCATTGCGGTCAGCACACGCGGATCCGGGTTGCTTGGGCCGGGCCCCATGAGCAGTCGTTCGGGAGGATTCAGTGGTGGCGGAGGAGTGCGATTGACGGTCATAGGTCTCGAGTCCTTATCGACGGTTCACAGGCAGCGCAAGCGTCGTTCGGTCGATCACGACGCCGCCCTTGATCACCATTGCGATGTCCTGCGCATTCGAAATGTTGGCCACGGGGTCGGCGTTGAGCAGGACGAGATCCGCGAGCTTGCCCTCTTCGACCGACCCCATGTCGCGCTCGCGTCCGAGGAACACGGCGGCGTTCAACGTCCCGATGCGAATGGCCTCGATCGCGGGAATGCCCCCGGCAACCATCAGCTCCAGCTCACGGTGTGACTGTGCGCCCGCAGACTGATCCGAGCCGAGGACGATGACGCCACCGCCGGCCGAAATCTGCCGCAGGTTCTCCTGGGCGACTGGCGTCATGACCTTCATCCACGTCGTCCACGCGCGTGCCGCGTAGGCCTCGCGCGTGTCGGTCTTGAGACGCGCGATTCGATCCGCGTCCCAGGTGTCGCGGTAGATCGGCCGGTCGAGGAACTCCGGATGCTCGACCAGGCGGCTGTACCCTTCGCCGATAGTCAACGTCGAGACCATGGGGGTCTTGGTGGCCGCCATCAACGTGACAAAGCCTTCGCTCACCGGCCCCTGAATGATTGGGTGCGCCAACGTGTTGATGCCCGCGGCCATGGCCTGCCGCGCGCGGAACTCGTGCGAAATATGGACGGTGGTCCGGATGCCGTGCTCATTGAAGTACTGGCCGACGCGGGCCATGAGTGCCGGCGGCAGCAATGGAATGAGCGGGCGCGTGCCCCAGCCATGTTCATCGAACGTGAGCTTCACCACATCCGGTTCGCGCGCGATGTGTGCGTCGAGCGCCGGGATGGCCTCCGGCCAGCTCTCGACCAGCGTGGAGCCGCCGCCTCCCCCGTGCCCGCCGGGGACCGTGACCAATGCGCCGGTCGCGAAGATGCGCGGGGCGATCAGTTCACCGGCCCGTTCACGGCGGCGCAGGTCGAAGATGAAATCTGCCGTGTTACCCGCATCGAACACGCTGGTGAACCAGGCGTAGAGAAACCCGTGCAGCGCTGAGACGCCGGCGGTCTCGTTGGAGCCGCCGCGCCCCCGGCCCCCCTCAAGATGAATGTGCATGTCCATCAGGCCAGGGATCAGCCACTTGCCGCGGCCGTCGATGAGCGTGACGTCCTCGATCAGGAGGCCCGCTTGCCCGAACGCGCCGACGGCCGGACCGGCGGTTACGGACAAGATCAGGACGAACAGGGCCGCGACGAGTTGTCGGATGCGCATGTGCGGAACGTTACACCAGTTGCGTCAGACGGGTGGTGTGACATTCTCTAGCTGGCATGAAGATTGATCTCCACGAGTCGGTACTCCGCCACATTCAACGTGACATTCTCAAGCTTCGTGCCGATCACACCGTCGGCCACGCGCTGGAGGCTCTGCGGGAAGGTCAGCGCGAGCATGAGTACGCGCACGACATCGTCTACGTGTATATCGTGGACGACGATGGGCGGTTGATCGGCGTGGTGCCGACACGGGCATTGCTGGCTTCGCGGCCTGAGCGTCCACTGGGCGAGATCATGCAGGCCGACGTGGTCGCCGTTCCCGACTGGGCCACGGTGCTTGTCGCGGCCGAGTAATTTGTGTCGCAGCGCTTTCTTGCGTTTCCCGTAGTTTCGGCCGGCGGGACGCTGGTGGGCCAGGTGGATGTGTCGGTCTTTACCGATGCGGTCGTTGGGCATGCCACGCGGTCGTTTGATGACATTTCTCAAATCATTGACGTTCACGCGACCAAGGGCCGGACGGTCTGGTTGTCGTTCAGCGACCGCTTTCCGTGGCTCCTCACCAACGTTGGGGGCGGCCTGCTTTGCTCACTGCTGGCCAGTCGGTATGAGGCCCTGCTCGACGCCATGGTCGTTCTGGCGTTGTTTGTTCCCATGGTGCTGGCCTTGGCCGAGAGCGTGAGCATGCAGTCGGCGACGTTGACGCTTCAGGGCCTCCACAGCACGGGCATGACGTGGCAACTCCTGGGGCCGGCCATGCGACGCGAGTTCGGCGTGTCGGCCCTGCTTGGTCTGGCGTCTGGGTCGTTGGTCGGTGGGGTCGCCTGGGCGTGGAAGGCGAGCAGCGCTCTGGGGCTGATGGTCGGGGGCGCGATCGCCTGCTCGATGGTGGCGGCGGCGCTGTTGGGTCTCCTGCTGCCCACTCTGCTGCACGCGGCGAAACTTGATCCCAAGATTGCGGCGGGTCCAATCGTGCTGGCGACTACCGATGTTTGCACGCTGCTCATCTACTTCAATCTGGCCGCGCTGTTCGTGTAAGGTTTGTGATGCCATGAAGATCGAACCGTTTTTACTTGAACGCTGGATGACGCGCCACGAGACGCACGTGAAATTCGACATTGCGGAAAGTGGCATCTTGCCGCTCTCGACGCACGATCTGCTGCAGTTCGAACCCGAAGACCAGCGGGCGTCCACGCGTGAAGCGCTGCTGCACTTACCGCTGGGTTACAGCGAGGCGCGTGGCACTCTCGCGCTACGCAAGGCATTGGCGTCGACCTATGCCGCTGTGACGGCCGACCAGATCCTCGTGACGACTGGGGCGATCGAGGCGAACTACCTGTTGTTCAACGTGTTGCTCGACGCCGGTGACCATGTCATCGCGCCGTACCCGGCCTATCAACAGCTGTACAGCGTGCCCAAGGCGATTGGGTGTGACGTCTCGTTGTGGCGCGTGGGACCGGAAACCGACTATCGATACGATGTCGATGCGCTGGAGCGGTTGATTACGCCGCAGACCAAACTCATCGTGGTGAACACGCCGCACAATCCCACGGGCGCGATGTTGTCGCCAGCCGATGCCGCGCGCGTGTATGCATTGGCCGACTCCGTCGGCGCCTGGGTCCTGGGTGATGAGGCATACCGTTGGTTGAGCGTCCCCGATGGCGATCCGTTCGCGCCGCCTGTCGTCGAGATGGGAGCCAGGGGGATTAGTGTCGGGACTTTGTCCAAGCCCTACGGTCTGCCGGGGTTACGTATCGGCTGGATCGCCGGTCCGGCTGACGTCGTGGAGCGCTGTTGGGGCATGCGTGACTACATCACGCTGAGCCCGGGGAAACTCAACGACGCTCTGGCGTGCCTAGCGTTGCGGCACCATGACCAGATCATGGCGCGCAATCGCGACATCATCACGACAAATCTCAAGGCCGCCTCAGCGTGGATGGCGGCCAGTGGAGAGGTGTTGTCGTGGACGCCACCGCGCGGGGGACTGCTGGCACTCTTGAAGTACGACTTGCCGGTAGACTCGCTCACTTTGGCAGATATGCTGGCGACCGAATACAGCGTGATGCTGGCGCCCGGCGCCGCGTTTGGTTATGAGCATCATCTGCGTCTCGGGATTGGACAGCAGCCCGATATTTTTGCCGCCGGTCTGGTGGAGGCGACACGCGGATTGGAGCGATGGCGCGCGGCGCGCTAACTTCGGCGCTGCAAATACACCTGCGTCCCGATGGCCAGCAGGGCCCCCACCAGAAAAAATCAGATCGAGGTCTCCCGTGATGCCTTGGTGGTCAAAGACGGCGGCCATGCCAGCGCCCAGAGGCCGCCTGCCATGCCTGACAGCACGGCGTCCGAGATCACCTGCCCGGTTGACCGCTGACAACGGTGGCGGGACGTGAGGTGACTGCCGCACTTAGGACAGGTCGCCATCAGGGGCCGACTCTAACACGAGCATTCACGGTGTCTGGGAATACGAGTGACTTAGACGCACAAAAGCGCGGAAGTCGCGCGAAAAAGATGGTGGGCCGCGCTGGAATCGAACCAGCGACCCTCTGGTTAAAAGCCAGGTGCTCTACCCCTGAGCTAGCGGCCCGCCCGAACGCTGGATTGTATCCTACTGTTTCAGAGAATGCCCATGCCCAGTGCCGACAAGGCGAGTTCGGCGCCCAGCGTCGCTGTCTGATTCTGCGTGTCGAGGATGGGGTTGATTTCGACCAAATCGAGGGCGGTCATGCGGCCTGAGTCGGCAATCATTTCCATGACCATGTGGGCTTCACGATAGTCGAGGCCTCCCTTGACAGGGGTGCCAACGCCCGGCGCGATGGTCGGGTCACACACGTCCAGGTCAAACGACACATGCAGGCCGATGGTGCCCGTGCACGCGATTTTCAGCGCGCGTTCCATCACCGTCGCGATGCCGTGACGGTCAATGTCTTTCATCGTAAACACCTGGATGCCTGCCTCGCGAATTTGCGTTTTCTCGGCTTCATCGAGATTCCGAATCCCAATCAGCACCACGTGTTCGGCCAGCACCTTCGGCGTGCGTCCGTCGCCCAGCGTCGACAGTTCGACTGGCTCGGAGCCGACCAACGCGGCCAATGGCATGCCGTGGACGTTTCCCGAGGTCGTGGTCTTTGGCGTGTTCATGTCGCCATGGGCGTCGATCCACAACACGCCGAGATGGCCGCCTTTGGCCGCCGCAAAGTCCGCGGACGCCCCGACAGACCCCGCCGCGACCGAGTGATCCCCGCCGATCACAATCGGAAGGGCACCTTCGGCCAGCGACTGCCATGTTTGCTGATAGACCCGTTGGCAGACTTTGGCGATGTCCTTGATATAGCGTTTGCTGGGGTCGCGAGCCACCCGGGTCTCAGGGATCGGCGCGACGAGGTCTCCCTTGTCGAAGGCCCGGTACCCAATCGCGGTCAGGCGTTCACTCAAGCCGGCGATGCGCACCGCCGATGGGCCCATGTCGACTCCGCGCCGACCGCCACCGAGGTCAAGGGGCACCCCGATGATATGGACGTGTCGTGGCTTCGAGGAACTTGAGGGAGTCGATGGATTGGAGAGCGCTGGGGGAGTCATGGACGTTACCGAATCTTGTACGTGAGCGAGATACCTTCACCAGAGGGCGCGATAATCGTTGACCACGCGTCAGGGGACGTCGTGATGGTGCGCAGAAAGTCGCCCATCTCCGCCTGTTTGTTGACGACGTTGTGCGCGAGAAAGACGCCACCCGGATCGAGGCGCGGAAACGTCACCTCAAAGAACCGCTGGTAGTCCTGCTTCCAAGCGTCGAGAAAGACCATGTCAAAGGTGCCCTCCAGCTTTGGAATCTCCACAAACGCGTCCCCGTGGATGACCTGGACAATGTCTGAGAGACCGGCCCGTTCAATATTGGCGGCGGCCTCGGCAGCCCGTACCGGGTCGTACTCGATCGACACCAGGCGTCCGCCGGTCTGCCGCAGACCTTGCCCAATCCAGATGCCGGAATACCCGCTGGCCCCACCAATCTCCAAGGCCCGCCTGGTGCCTCGCGTGGCGACCAGGACCCTGAGAAACTTGCCGTCCTCTTCAGACACCGCGAGTTGTCCCTGGTCCTTGTCCCTGATGGATTGAAGCAGGGCCGATTGGTCGGCCTGGAGTCGCGGCTCAACGGACGGAGTCTCTGCGGGCGATGGGGGCACACGGCAGGCCGCACCTCCGACCATGAGCGCAGTGATGAGCGACGTGACGGCGAACCTCTTCATGAAATCTCCCAACATCAGCTGGCCCGAGTCAACAGGGATTGCGCCAGCGCGTTGAGGTCATCCATCCACAGCGGCTTGTATCGCACGGTGGCGCCGAGTGCCCGCATCTCAGCCAGAACCGGTTCGTTCAGAAAGTAGTCGCCGGTGACAATGCCGACCGGCGTTTCGCGAAGCCGCGCATCGCGTCGCAGGATTCGGAGGAACTCCAGGCCACTCACCCCCGGCATCCGCATGTCGAGAATCAGGGCGTCGGGAGGTTCCAGGGTGCTCGCCACCAGCGCCTCGTCGGCGCTCTGGACGGTCGTGACCTTGTGGCCAGACAGGGTGAGCATCCGGGCGAAGGTATCGCCCACGATCTGGTCGTCATCGACGATGAGAATGTGGGCCACGGGCTCGATTCTACGTCGATTCGTCGATTTCGAAGCGTTTTCGACGTTGTTTCGTTCATGGAGCGCCGACTAGTGTTAGGATACGGGCCATTACCCCTGCCAAGCGGGCAGTTAGTTGGCTCGCTCTGTCGTGCGACCTAACTGAGTCGGAGGCCGCGTGTCACCCATTTATATTCGCCCAGCTCGTGAACAGGCCGAACATGACCGGCTCATCCGGTTTTTGCAAGGTCTTTATCAGAAAAAGAAGTTCGAGGTCGTTGTCAACGTGGGCGACGACCAGACCGCGCCTGTCAAATTCGGCGCGACGACCCGCTTTCCAGATCTGGTCCTCTTGTCGTCAGACAAGAAGGTGGCCGGATTGATTGAGGTCGAAACAGGGGAATCAACCAATAACCTTGAGGCGTTGGCGCAGTGGCAGCATTTCGGTCGCGCGAAGGTCCCGTTCCACCTGTACGTGCCCGTGTTGATGGTCGATGCGGCCAAGCGTTTTTGCGCTGCCAATAAGGTGGTCATCAGCGAAATCTGGACCTATCGGCCCCTGTTCGAGGGATTCGACCTCGTCCAGATGTTCCATGATCCGACGGCGGTGACTCGGGCGCCGAAGGCCTCCTCGGTCAAAGCAAAATTGCTTCCACCGGTGGCGACGGTCAAGGCAGAGAAGGCCGTCGACCGGGTGGTGGAACGGATGCTTGTGCAGGTCGAGCTCGAACGTGAACTCCAGGCCGTGGTGGCCGCTGCCGAGGCCAGGCGACGTTCATCCAGGGGCGGGTCGAAGCGACAGGCGGCTGCCGTGGAAAAGGCCGCCAGTGTGGCAAGGGCCGAGGCAGCCGCTGGCGAGGCCAAGGCCGGTAAGTCGGTCGCGCCAGCCAAGGCCACCAAACCGGCTAAAGCCACCAAGCCAGCCAAGGCCGCCAAGCCGGCCAAAGCCGCCAAGCCAGCCAAGGCCGCCAAGCCAGCCAAGGCCGCCAAGCCAGCCAAGGCCGCCAAGCGGGCCAAAGCCGCCAAGTCGGCCAAAGCCGCCAAGTCGGCCAAGGCCGCCAAGCCGGCTAAAGCCGCCAATGTGGCCAAGCCAACCAAAGGGGCGAAGCCGATCAAGTCGACAAGACCAGCGAAAGCCGCCAAGGTGACCAAGTCGTCTAACTCAGCCAAGTCACCAAAGACCCGTGTGACGAAGCCGACCGGCCGGAAGGTCGTAGCCAAGGGACGGCCGGCGGCGAAGGTCCGGTCCACGAAGATGCTCGGCGCCAGAAAGAGGTAAGTTCTGCCTTTTGTTCGGTATGCCCGCGACAAGCGAGGCTACGAATGTACGTATGTGATGCACGCCTACCGCCAGGGGCAGGGCAGTGCGCGTGCGCGCGTCCTCTACATGTTTCGGTCGCCATCGGGCGTGCCGATGGGCCGAACATCACTGGACGCAGAGGTGCGGGAGGCCTTGGAGCACACCCACCCTGATTTGACGTTCGACTGGGTCGGGCTCCTGCGCGAACCGATGCCGCCGCCGCCCAGGCCTGATCCGCGCGAGCGTGGGCCACGGCAGCGCGCGGCGCGCAGCGAACGGGCGGCCAGAGAAGCGCGGCCACCCGTCGTCGTCGAGGATGGTTCTCTGCTGGGGCGGACGCTTGGGGCGATTGAGGCCACCCGGCTCCGCGCGCGGTATGCGGAACTGAACCATCGCATCGCACGGCGAGGGAGGACGCCAGAAGAACGAGATCGGCTTCTCGAGGCGCTGGCGGGCACCAATCCCGACACTTGGACCGACGAGACCGCCGTTCGGGCGGCACAATCCAAGGTTGACGCGCAGTGGGATGCCATCACCGGCGAATTACCCAGGCGTCGCCGCGGACGCCGAGGCGGAAAAGATGGAAAAGACCAGTTGCCGCCGAGCGATGTCATAATCGGAGAGCGAAATGAATCCGATGAGAGAACAACACACGCTGAAGTCGCCGTTCCTGAGCCTGCGGTGGCCCCGCCGGTCACGACTGTTCCGGAGAGTTCTGGCCCCGATCGGTCTGGTGATGGTCGCCCTGCTGGTGACCGTGACGGTCAGGGGGCAGCAGCCGCCCCAGCCGGCCCAGCAGACGCAGAGGCCAACGTTCGTCAGCCAAGTTGACCTGGTCACTCTGGATGTCATCGTCCGAGACAAGCGCGGGCAGTTTCTTCCAGACTTGCGTCGAGATGAGTTTGTGGTGCTCGAAGATGGCGTGCCCCAGGAGATTCTTGAGCCACATCTGATTTACGGCGGTCGGCAACTTTCGGCTGAGGCGCCTGCTGCTTTGATGGCGCCGAACGGCATGATTCTGCCCCCCTCTCGCCCCGTGGCGGACGTGGCCGGGCGCGTGTTCATTATTTTTATTGATGACCTGCACTTGCAGGCGGGAGACTCGCCGAGGGTTCGTAATCTGCTCACACAGATCACGAACACGCTCGTACACGACGGCGACTTGTTCGCGGTCGTGTCGACCGGCCCGTCGTCCATCGAAGTGAATCCGACGTATGACCGCAGTCGTCTGACCGAGTCCATCAAGAAGGTGATGGGATCCGGGATGTCTCCGGAGGACATTTTATTGGCGCCAGCGTCCTCGTCTGGACCGCTGGAGTTACGCCACCGGGTGCACGTTGCGTTTTCGACGGCCTACGATCTGCTCAAGCAGATGGAGTCGATTAACAATCGCCGGAAGGCGTTTGTGTATTTGAGTTCAGGCTACGACTTTAACCCGTTCACCGAGTCGCGGTGGAAGCAGGAGCAGGACAAGTATTCCAGGCCGCTTCGAGACGATCAGGAGGGGCTTGGCATCAACTCCTCGGTCGAGACCAACGGCGGCAGCATTGCGGCCGGAGACAATCCGTTTGAGAGAGGCACGCAGGCGTTCGCCGTGGCCGACCTGGTGTCGGAGTTGGCCGAGTTGACCCGCGCAGCCAATCGTGCAAACGCCACGTTTTATACGATTGACCCGCGTGGTCTGGTGGCCGGCCCCGATATCAACCAGAGCTTGAGCAGCCGGGAGTGGCGCACCCACATCACGACTTCTGTAGACTCGCTTCGGACCATCGCCGACCTGACCGGCGGGTTCTGCATCTGCAATTCCAACGATTTCAAGCGCGGGTTGGAGCGGATTGACTCGGAAACCAGCGACTATTACATCCTTCGGTACTACTCTTCGAATCCGGACCCCTTGCGCCGCGTGCGGAAAATCGAGGTCAAAGTGGGCCGGGACGACGTGGACGTGACCCATCGTTCCCAGTGGACACTTCCGTTTCAGAAGAAGGACCGCTGACGCCTCAGAATTAACCTGTTCGTAATCTGGTCAGGTCCTAGCCGCGCTATACTCGGACCTGTTTGATCGGGCAGGATTCACCCTGATTTGTGATCTGATGTTTCCGTAGCTTCGGCGGTTGCAACGTGGTTCGATACGATTCATAACTTTCTCGTATTTCGTCGAAGCGCGGTGTCGCGTTTGCCGTTGTTCTGCGTGTGGGAACGGTTGACTTGGACTTCTTAATATTTGGAACTGGAGACTAGGAATGAAGCTTGTAAGTAAGACGACGCTGTTTCTCAGCTTTGTGCTGTGCGCAGCGCTGGTCGTGTCGGCACCTGCCACCGCGCAGACCGTCACCACTGGCGTGCTGTCTGGCTCGGTGGTCGACTCCCAAGGCGGGGTACTGCCGGGGGCGACCGTCGTGGCCGTGCACCGGCCGACGGGCACGACCTACGAAGGCGTCGTTGCGGCCGATGGCCGTTTCACGCTGTTGAATGTGCAGGCTGGCGGGCCGTACACGGTGACCGTGACCATGTCTGGTTTCCGCGCGAACGAACAGGCCAATCTCATCGTGAATCTCGGCGAGGAACGCTCGCTGGTGTTCAAGTTGGACCTGAGCAGTGTCAGCGAAACGGTGACGGTGACGGCCGAAACGCCGGCGATTGACACGTTGCGCGCGGGCGCGGGTGGGAACATCTCCAGCGACATCAAAGAGTCACTGCCAACCATTTCGCGCAGCCTCACAGACGTGGTGCGCACGAACCCTTACTTCAGCGCGATCGCCACCAACAACGGCGTGGCCGGAATTTCGGTGGCGGGTCGTAACGAGCGGTACAACAGCATCCAGATTGACGGCGCGGTCAACAACGACTTGTTCGGTTTGGCCAACACGGGCACGCCTGGTGGTCAGACGGAAACGCAACCGGTCAGTCTCGACGCCATCGCGCAGATTCAGCTGGTCGTCTCGCCGTATGACGTGAGGCAGGGGGGCTTCTCCGGTGGCGGCATCAACGCCATCACCAAGAGCGGCACGAACCAACTGAGCGGCACGGCATTCTACTTTGGACGGAATCAGAGCTGGGTCGGCGACGGCATTTCGAAGACGCCCATTTCGAACTTCAGCGATAAGCAGCTCGGCTTCAGCGTGGGCGGACGGCTCGTCGAGAACAAAGCGTTTTTCTTTGCGAACGCCGACTGGGGGCGTAAGTTGACGCCGACCGGATTCTGCATCACGGGCTGTGCGCAGGAATTTCGCGGCACGACAGCGGACGTCGATCGTTTCTTCAGCATCCTGCAGAGCAAGTACAACTACACCGTGCCAGGGGCGAAGGACGAGTTCAGCCGAACCACTGACTCGAACAAATTTCTTGGCAAGATTGATGTCAATTTGTCGAATAACAGTCGGCTCACGCTCCGTCACAACTACGTCAAGGGGCTCAACGACATTGCGTTCCCGAGCGAGACGCGCTACATCACGCCAGATGGGGGCTACCGCTTCCGGTCGACCACCAATGGCACGGTTGCGCAGTTGAACTCGACGTTCGGCAGTGCTGTGAACGAGCTGCGCGTGGCCTACACGCGCGTGCGGGATCGACGCGGCGCACAGCCGACCGAGACGACGCCGTTTCCGCGCGTGACGGTGCGTCTGCCCAGTTCGCTGCAGATCACCGTGGGTCGAGAGAACTTCTCAACGGCAAACGAACTGGACCAGAACATCATCGAGATTCACGATGACTTCACGTGGCTCAAGGGCAGCCACACGATCACGGTTGGCACGCACAACGAGTTCTTCGATTTCCGGAACCTGTTCATCCGCGACAACTTCGGCACCTACACGTTCAACTCGCTCGACAAGTTCGACCAGGGGCTGGCGCAGCAGTTTGATTATAGCTATGCCGTGAACCCGTCCAAGAGCGCCGCCGAGTTCGGTGTGCGCACGATGGGCCTGTACGTCGGGGACCAGTTCCGGTGGCGTCCGAATGTGACGCTGACTCTGGGCATGCGAATTGATGTGCCCAGCTTCCCGGACACGCCTAGCGCCAATCCGGCTGCGCAGGCCAACTTCGGGTACTCCACCGACACCACGCCCGGTGGCGTACGGTATTCGCCCCGTGTTGGTTTCAACTGGGATCTCAACTCCGACGGCGAAAAGCAGATCCGAGGCGGCATTGGCATGTTCTCGGGCCGCACACCGTACGTGTGGCTGTCGAACCAGTACAGCAACACGGGCCTTGAGTTCCAGCGGATAGGCGCCTCGAACAACAACGCCAACCAGATTCCGTTCGTGGCGAATGCGCTCGCGCAGCCGACGACGGTGACGGGTGCGTTTGGTCGTGGGTTCACGAACGAGATCGACCTGATTGATCCGGACTACAAGTACCCGACACTGCTGCGCGGCAACCTGGCATATGACACCAACTTGCCCTGGGGCTTGGTGGGATCTACCGAGTTCCTCTTCACGCGGAACATTGAGGACATCCGATATCAGAACCTGAACAAAGTGCAGACAGGCACGCAGACGCTGGGTAACCGTCCCTACTTTGGTTCCAAGGACTCGTCGTTCAGCGACGTGATTCTGCTCTCGAATTCGAGTGAGGGTTCCACGTGGAGCGGACTGGTCGAGGTCCGTCGTCCCTTCAGCAATGGGTGGTTCCTCAACGCGTCTTATCTCTACGGCCAGTCCAAGAGCATCACGGACGGCACGTCGAGTCAGGCCGCGTCAAACTGGGGCAACGCCTTGACTCCGGGGGACGCGAACAACTTGCCGCTCTCGACGTCGGTCTATGACCCGGGACACCGGATCACGATGTCTTCGTCGTACCAGTTCGGCCTGTTCGGAGGTTCGACCGCGACTGCGTCGATGTACTACTCGGGACAGTCGGGGCGCCCCTACACCCTTCGGTTTTTCAATGACGTGAACGGTGATGGCCGTACGAGCGACCTGCTCTACATTCCAGCGAGCGCGAGCGAGGTGTCGTTCACCGGTGGCACGTATCAGGATCTGACGAACTTCCTCCAGGAGGACGGGGGCTGCCTCGCCGAATACATCGGGCAGATCATTCCCCGCAACGTGTGCCGCGCGCCCTGGAGCAATCAGCTCGACTTCCGCCTGAACGTGGCCCTGCCGTTCCAGCGGGTGAAGGCTGAAATCACGCTCGACATCCTGAATGTGCTCAACCTGATTGATTCCGGGAAGGGCATTCAGCAGTACGCCACGTTCAACTCCATCTCACCCGTGACCGCGACGGTGTCCGGTGGGCAGATCACCAACTACAACATCGGCTTCCTGACAGGGTCGTCGTTCCGGCGGTACAACCGGGACGACCTCCGCTCGCGGTGGCAGATGCAACTCGGCGGCCGACTCCGGTTCTAAGACCGTAGGCGGCTCGCACACACAAACGGCCCGGTCAGCGTTCGCTGGCCGGGCCGTTCTTTTTTTGGGGTTGGAGGTCGCGCCCGTTCTATTTCGGGTCGAGCGCCTCTTTGACCCGCGAGACGGCCTCGGCCAGATAGTGCTCATCGAGCTCAACCCCGACAAAGTTCAGGCCAAGACGGCCGGCGGCGATGGCCGTATTGCCCAGGCCCAGGAAGGGGTCGAGCACGGTGGTGAGCCGTGAGAGACCGTGGAGGCGGAAGCACTGCTCCGGGATCTTGGCGGGGAAGGAGGCCGGGTGCGGACGGTCGCGATCGCGGCTCTGGATGGTCTCGTACGGAATGAACCACGTGTTGCCGCGGCAGCGCTTGCCGTCGCCGCCGGTGGCCCACCGAGCGGCATTCGATTTGTCCTGATACGGCACTCCAACCGCGCGGCGATCGAGAGGCGTGCGCCCCGTCGGCGTGAAATGGAAGATGAATTCGTGGCAGTCGTTCACAAAGCGTTCGCTATTGATGGGTTTGTAGTGGCCCACCGCGACATCTCGCTCGAGTCCCAGGGCACCGCTGGTTGACTCGCGGTCGATGGCGATCGACTTAACCCAATGAATGGTGTTTTGCAGCTTGAAACAGTGGCGCGCCACCTGGGCTACTTCCAAAGGGATCCACGGGTCTGTGGGTTTGGCTCCGACATTCAGGAACAGTGATGCCTGGGGTCTGCACACCCGGGAGGCGGCACGGAGCCATTGGTCGGTCCAGGCAAGGTACTCGCCGCGCGGCAAGTCATCCTCGTACGTGCGGTATTTGATGCCGATGTTGTATGGCGGCGACGTCACGATGGCGTCGATGGAGCCACGTTCAAGCGCCGGCAACACCGAGAGACAGTCACCGTGGTAGAAGCGGAATGTTGAGCGCCCGATCTGGAATTCGTATCGAGGGCGGCGTTGGCTGGCCAAGCTTCGCGAGACCGGCTTGGGACCCAGGCGTGAGCCTGGCAGCGTGACGGGGCGGTTGGATCCGGATGTCGGTCTGGCGCGCGATGTCGCGGGCCTGACCGGGCGTGTGGAGCGAAGCGCGAGAGCCATATAACAAGGCTTCTCGGCTGTTCAGGGCAAGAAGTACAGTACCCCGGCGAAACTATTACGCGCGAACCGCCACGGCGGGAGCAAATCCATGCGCGACTCTTTCGGCGCTCACGGGTTGATTCCTGGCGTGGCCCGAGGACGCACACTCTGTGCCTTTCTCCTCGATGTAGGTGACTTCCCGGTTGGAACCGATGTCCCGATACCGACCGGTGACGCACCCACAGGTCAGCGTCGTGAACCCTAACAATCTGACCAAGCTCATGGCAATGACCTCCTTAAATGCCTTTCGATATTTGTCCTTGCAAACCGCGTGCCCGGTTTGTGGCCGGTCTGTCATGTCCGGCCGCGCAACACATCTTGAGTTTCCCTAGAGATAATCGGCGGATCTACCGATCGACTCCAGTACGAGCACGAGCATCGGGTCCGGCTGTGTTGATTTGAGCTAGGAATTGGATTCCTGCCGCCAACCTATTGGATTGGTGAGCAGGGTCAGTCGCGCCGCGTGAGCTTCGTGAAGATGTCCAACTCCTGGTCGCGTTGACGGCCGGCAAACCGTCGCGCCCGGGCGATGCGGACAATCACGGCAAGATGAAGCCCTCCATAGAGGGCGAGCTCAGAGAGGGGGCCTGCCCCTGGGCCGCCCGTTCCCAACGTCATCAGGACGACCGGAACGACGTTCAGGAGTGTCGCTGACACAAACAGAACGCCAAACAGCGGATCGACGCGGCCGGCAGCGTCTCCCGACAGCGCCCCGAACGCATGCGCCGCATGTTCCCAGCCGGGGCCCGGGTCGTCGCTCACCTGGTTCTTGGCGTTCTTGTCGGTGGCTTCGTAGGCGGCTTCCAGGTAACGACCAATGCGCTCCACGCCGACGTGGAGGGCGAATACGGCTTCGAACGCCGCCGCCAGCACGAGCAATGCCACCAGGAATGTCACGGGCGTTGGCAGCCATATCTGGATGGCGAGATGGAGGAGTGCCCAAATCGAGAGGCCGGCTACCGCCAGCACGACGCGGCACGAGCCCCGCTCGCGAATCGTGGCTCGCAAGGCACGAAACTCCTCAACGCGTTCGCGGTGCTTGGTGGGGTCTGGTGGCTGCGCGTAGGTATCGGGCATGGCGAATATGTGATCGTGACTGAAGCCGGACCGGACGTGTGCCGATACTACACGAGGCTGGTACCTGTTGCGGAATCAGAAGTTGGGATGGTACCATCCGGCCCAATCCTGGCCTTGTCGCGCAGGGGTGGGTGTGTGTCGCTCAGGTCGGAGGCTCCTCACGAGGAGTCGCCGGAGGGAACAGAGTGTTTGTACAGAGCCGACTGAATCGAACCGTGCGGCGCCGAATTGTCGTGTTGGCGATCGCCTTGTTGGTGTCTGCATTTGGTGGGACGCCACACGCGATGTCCGCTGAGGAGCCGGCGCAGACATCTTTGGCCACAGCGGCAACGCCGATTCGCATGACGACGCGCACTGAGGTGGCGAGAGCTCGCGCGACGGCTGATGCCACAGCGCGGTCGTCGAGTCCGACGCAACGGGCTTCCGACAAGCCCCTGTTCAAGAAGGACATGCTCGGTAACCTGATCCCCGATGTCCGCGCGGCGGCGGCGATTGTGTTCAATCCCCAGACCAACGAGGTCTTGTGGGAGGAAAACTCTCACGATCAGCGACCCATTGCCAGTCTGACGAAATTGATGACCGCGGTGACGTTCCTTGCCGATGAGCCCGACTTGAACCGGAAGGTCAAGGTTGTGGCGTCTGATGTTCGGAACGCGTCGGTGACCTATCTGCGCTCGGGTGAGTCCATCGCCTTGGGGGATGTCCTGCATCTGACGTTGATCGCGTCTGACAACGGCGCAGCGCGGGTGCTGGCTCGGACCGCGGAAGGTGGGACCAAGGCGTTCCTCGTCCGGATGAACCAGATGGCGATGCAGTTGGGGTTGACCAGCAGCCACTATGCCGACCCGTCCGGCCTAGATGCCAGGAATGTCTCGTCGGCCTACGACTTGTCTCATTTGATCGCGTTTGCCAGTCAGAACGAGCAACTCGCTTCTGTCATGCGCAAGACCTCCTACGAGGTGCACACCAATCGCCGCACGGTCAAGATCAAGAGCACGAACAGGCTCCTGGGCACTGGGGTCGATGTTGTTGCGGGCAAGACGGGGTTTATCAGGAAGGCCGGGTACTGCTTGGCGACCCTGATACAGATTCCGCACGGCAGCCAGGTGGCCGTGGTCGTCCTTGGGGCGTCGTCAAGCACGATCCGCTTCGCGGAGGCCCGTCACCTCTTCAATTGGGTGGTCGGCCGCACCAATGGACCGGTGGGCGGTGCCGCACTCGTTGAACGATAGTCGTCCCCGTAAAACTCTGGCGGGCCGCACGCCTCGACTCGGCGTATTGCATGTGGCGTCGGAAGTTGCCCCTTGGTCAAAAACAGGTGGCTTGGCAGACGTCGCATCAGCACTTCCCTCCGCACTGGAGTCGCTCGGCCACCGGGTCACCACCGTCCTGCCGCTCCATCGGGGGAGTGATTTCCCGGAGGGTGAACGACGCCCTCTCACGCTCACGTTTGGTTCTCGCACGTGGCATGGCGCGCTGCAGATCGTGTCGCTCAGCCCGTCACGTCGGGTGGTGGGTGTCGACATGCCCGAGTGGTTCGATCGCGACGGGCTGTATGCCATTGGTGGCACAGACTACGCCGACAACGCCGAGCGGTTTGCGGGTCTTGCCCATGCCGCCCTCGACTTTGCCCAGCAGGATCTGGACGGCGGACGGATCGACATTGTCCATGCCCACGACTGGCAAGCTGGCCTGGTTCCTTCGCTCATTCGACAACAGCCGGCTCGCTGGACCCGGGTCGCTCGGGCCGGGTTGGTCCTTACGATTCATAACCTGGCGTTCCAAGGTCTGTTTCCAAAGGAAGTGATTGACCGGCTGGGCCTGAGCTGGGATCTCTTCACCATGGATGTGGGCGAGTTCTGGGGCCACTTGAGCTATCTCAAGTGCGGTGTGGCGTCTGCCGACGTGGTGACGACTGTCAGCCCGTCGTATGCCATCGAGACGACGCAGGCCGAGCTTGGGTTTGGTTTTGACGGAGTACTGCGGGGGTTGAGCGACCGGTATGTGGGTATCCTCAATGGCATCGACACCTCTGTATGGGATCCGGCATCAGACCCACAGTTGCCAGCGCACTACAGTTCAGAGGACCTGGCAGGTAAGCGCGTAACGAAACGGGTGCTCCTTGAGACATTTGGGTTACCGGTCGGCGATGACGCGATTGACAGGCCCGTGATTGGCATTGTGTCGAGGCTTGTGGAGCAAAAAGGGTTTGATGTGGTGTTGGCGGCCGCGGACACGCTGATGGAGTTGGACGCGACCTGGGTGGTGGTGGGGAGCGGCGACGCCGAGTATGAGCGGGGATTCCAGGCGTTGGCCCGTCGGTTTCCCAGCCGGATGGCGGTGCGGATTGGCTTTGATGAGGGACTAGCCCATTTGGTGGAAGGCGGTGCCGATCTGTTCTTGATGCCGTCGCGGTTTGAGCCGTGCGGACTGAACCAGATGTACAGCCTTCGGTACGGCACGGTGCCGGTGGTGCGCGCGGTTGGGGGACTCGACGATACGGTTCGGCAGTACGGCCCAAGGGCGAAACGAGCCAATGGGTTCAAGTTCAAGGACGCGACGCCCGAGGCGTTGGTCGGAACCCTGCGGCAGGCCCTTCGGGTGTATCGGCGCGCGGATCGATGGGCCGATTTGGTTCGGGCGGGCATGAAGGCCGATCACTCGTGGGCACCGTCGGCCCGTGAGTATGTCAAAGTGTATCGGCGGGCGCGGCATGAGGCCGCCCAGCGGTGGGCCGAGTGACGCTTGGCCGGGAACTGACGTGAAGAGAGGGTAGGGCGAGTAATGGCTTCGGACAAAGTGACAACGTTTACGGATGGCAACTTCGACACCAACGTGCTGCAGGCGACGACGCCCGTGTTGGTGGACTTCTGGGCTGAGTGGTGTGGCCCGTGCCGCGCGCTGGGACCGACGATAGACGCGCTTGCGGAGGCCAACGAAGGCCGGGTCTCAGTCGGCAAGTTGAATGTCGACGAGAACCCCGCCATCACGATGAAGTACATGGTGCGAGGGATTCCGACCGTGATCCTGTTCAAGGGTGGAGAGATCGTCGAACAGATTGTCGGACTTGCGGATCAAGCGGAGTTTCAGAAGAAACTGGACAAATATCTCTGATGGCCACGCGGACCAGGGATGTCACGGTCATCGGGTCCGGCCCCGCCGGCCTTACCGCAGCGTTGTATAGCGCGCGCGCCAACCTCAAGCCCCTTGTCATTGAAGGACTTGAGGCCGGCGGACAGCTGATGCTCACGACGGCCGTTGAGAATTTCCCCGGGTTCACTGACGGCATCATGGGGCCGGATTTAATGGCCGCCATGCGCGGCCAGGCTGAACGGTTTGGCGCAGAAATCGTGCGCG
This sequence comes from Acidobacteriota bacterium, assembly GCA_013203475.1. Classification (GTDB taxonomy): domain Bacteria; phylum Acidobacteriota; class Vicinamibacteria; order Vicinamibacterales; family SCN-69-37; genus SYFT01. The sequence goes on along the minus strand of JABMNV010000259.1, from coordinate 16,432 downwards.
GAAATGTGACGAGCGTTGACCTGTCAGCCCGACCGTTCGTGATTGTGGCCGGCGACGATCGCATCGAAACGCAGACCCTGATTATCGCCACCGGCGCCTCGGCCAAACTGCTCGGGCTACCGTCAGAGCGGGCGTTGATGGGGCATGGCGTGTCTACCTGTGCGACCTGTGATGGCTTCTTCTTTCGCGGCAAGCCCATTGCCGTGGTTGGCGGAGGAGACTCCGCGCTTGAGGAAGCGATTTTCCTGACACGGTTTGCGTCGACTGTCACCGTGGTGCACCGGCGCGACGCGTTTCGCGCATCGAAGATCATGCAAGACAAGGCACTGGCGAATTCCAAGATCTCCGTGGAATGGGATAGCGAGGTCGTCGAGATGCTTGACCCGACCCATGGGGCGGTGACCGGCATCGTCTTGCGCAACCTGAAAACCGGTGCCGAGAAGACGCTGGCCGTTGACGGCATTTTTGTGGCGATTGGACACACACCAAACACGACCCTGTTTGGCGATTCTTTGGAGACTGATGGAACAGGTTATCTGGTGACCCACGACGGGTCGCGGACCAGTATCGACGGTGTGTTTGCTTGCGGAGACGTGCAGGATCACGTCTATCGTCAGGCAATTACGGCTGCGGGTTCAGGCTGTATGGCCGCGCTCGACGCCGAGCGGTTCCTCGAAGCTCAGGGCCACTAAGCCACGAGTCACGAATCAATCCAGCCGCCGCCCACCACCTCGTCGCCATCGTAGAACACGATCGCCTGTCCCGGTGCGACCGCGATCTGTGGCGTGTCAAAACGCAGGTGGGCCGTCGCGTCGCCCGTGGATTCGACAGTTGCCGGCGCATCGCGATGCCGGTGACGAATGCGGGCCGTGACCCGGGTCGGGCCGTCGGGCGCGCTCCCGGCGATCCAGTTCACTTTGCTGGCTGACACGTCGCTGATGCCCAGCGAGTCTCGTGAGCCGACGACCACCCGCTGGTCCACTGGTTGGAGCTTCAGCACATAGAGGGGGGCGCCGGTACTCAGGCCAAGGCCCTTGCGTTGTCCCACCGTGAAGTGGTGCACACCCCCATGTTCACCGAGGACGCGGCCTTCTTCGTTGACAATCTCACCCTTCGAGGGCACCTGTGGCGAGTGACGCTCAACAAAACGTGCCGTGTTTCCATCTGGGATAAAACAGATTTCATGGCTGTCGGGTTTATCGGCGACTGAGAGGCCAAGCCGCTCAGCGTGCACCCGGACCTCTGGTTTGGTGAGGTGTCCGACAGGAAACATGGCGTGGGCCAGTTGATCCTGGGTCAGCGTAAAGAGGAAATACGACTGGTCCTTGTCGTCATCCTTCCCGCGCTGCAGTCGGTACCGCCGCAAGTCCTCGTCGAAGCTCACGCGCGCATAGTGCCCGGTCGCAACTGCCGCGGCATCAAAACCCGCCGCGCGTTCTGCGAGTGTCGAAAACTTCAGATCGGCGTTGCAATGCACGCACGGAATTGGGGTGCGGCCCGCTGAGTACTCGCGCAGGAAGTTGTCGACGACGGTCGACTTGAACTCGCGTTCGAAGTTGACGATGTAGTGGGGGAAGCCGAGGTCGTGGGCGACCCGCCGCGCATCATGCAGGTCGTCGAGGCTGCAGCAGGACCCAAATGCAGGGGCACCGTCCGAAGTCTCGCGCTGATCGTAGAGTTGCATCGAGAGGCCGACCACATCGTGTCCTGCCTCGGTCAGCAACGCGGCCGCCACCGATGAATCGACGCCGCCTGACATGGCCACTACGACCCGCATCACGTATCCCCTCGGACTGCGTCTCGGGTTGTACCTCGGGTGGGCGCACCGGCTCCGACCAGATGTGTCGCCCGGTGTGTCAAACGGCGGAGCTTCTCCACCAGACGCGGCAGTCGGTCAACCACGGCGTCGACCTCGGCATCGGTCGTTTGTGGGCCAAGGCTGAATCGGAGCGAGCTGCGGACGTGGGCAGCTGGAAGCCCCATCGCCTGGAGGACGTGCGACGGTTCGAGGGTGCCCGAGGAACACGCCGAACCGGTGGACACCGCGATGCCGTCCAGGTCGAGGGCAATCAGGAGTGACTCTGCCTCCACACCGTCGAAACTGATATTGGTCGTGTTTGGCACGCGATGCTCTCGCGCACCGTTCACTGCACTGCCAGGCACCGTTTCCAGGATGGCTGATTCGAGCCGATCGCGCAGACGAGCGGTCTCTGACGCGTGCTGCGCCATGGACGCCCTTGCATAGGCAGCGGCCACCGCCAGGCCCGCGAGTCCAGCAACATTCTCGGTGCCGCCCCGGCGGGAGCGCTCCTGTCGCCCGCCGGTGTGTTGGGCGTGCAGGCGCAGGCCGCGTCGTACCCACAGGGCGCCGGTGCCTTTGGGGCCGCCAAACTTGTGGCCCGAGAGCGACAGGAGGTCCACGCCAAGCGTGCGGACGGAGACCGGCACTTTGCCTACGGTCTGGACGGCGTCGGTATGAAACCAGGCGCCGACGCTGTGTGCGATGTCGGCCAGTTCCGCGATGGGCTGGAGCGTGCCAATCTCATTGTTGGCGTGCATGACGCTGACCAGGGCCGTTTCCTCGTCAATGGCCGACGCGAGGCTGGTGGGCGACACGCTGCCGGATCGGTCGACAGGGAGGCGCGTGACGCGCCACCCTCGTCGTTCCAGGCCAGTCAGGGTGTTGAGGATGGCCTCATGTTCAATCGAACTGCAGATGAGGTGGCGGCGTCCAGACGACTCGCGGGCTTCGGCCGCACCGCGCAACGCCAGATTGTCGGCCTCGGTGCCTCCACCGGTGAAGACCAAATCGCTTGGCGCGGCCTCGATGAGCGTGGCGACGACCCCGCGTGCGTCATCCAGGACGGCTCGAGCCTGCTGTCCAGACGCGTGAATCGACGACGGGTTGCCTGGAATATCGCGAAGGACGCGGCAAACCGCATCAATCACACCTGGTGCGGCGGGCGCGGTGGCATTGAAGTCAAGGTAGATACGCACGGAGAATCGTTTCATCGTAGCATTCGAACGACTTGGTGGGGGACACCACGCGGTATACTCGCCAAAACACAACTGTCCGATTCGCGTGGCGGTTGGAAGGGCGGAGGTACTGCATGTGGAAACGAGATGAGGCCGTCAGGCCAACTTCAGCGACAGATGCCGGTTCGGCACCGGTGAGCGCCGACCGCGGCGCAGCGCGCACAACAGCGGGGGATATGGTGAGTGTTGGCAAGAGCGTTGTCATCAAGGGCGAACTCAACGGCAGCGAAGACCTGACGATCGACGGGACTGTCGAGGGAAAGATCGAACTGAAGCAGAATGTGCTGACGATCGGCGCCAACGGAAAAATCAAAGCGGAAGTGTTCGCCAAATCCGTCATCGTGGAGGGCGAGGTCCTCGGCAATATCACGGCGACGGAAAAGGTGGAGATCCGCGACTCAGGCTCGGTCGATGGAGATGTGGTGGCCCCACGGGTTGCGATATCTGACGGCGCACATTTTCGTGGATCGATCGACATGCAGCGGGCCGGACAGCCAAAGGTTGCGGACAAGCCCGCTATGCCAGAGGTGCCGCCTGCCGCATCGTCGTTCAAAGCCCCGGCACGCTAGGCCGTGTTTCGGAAGGGGCCCAAAGAACCGGAGATCGTCCAAACGCCAGCACCGACGCTGCCTGATTCTGCGAATCGGGAAGCGATCGTGACCGTTTCCACGGTGTTTCCCAAATTCCTTGCGGCGGTCGCTCGCGTTGAGCGACCGGTGCTGCTCGATCTGGGGCCGGCCGTGGGTAGCAATGTCGATTTCTTCGGCGGGCGATTCGCGTGCAAGCTGTACATTGAGAACCTGTTCCTCGACATTGAGGCGGCCTCTCGGTCGGGATCTCATGACGCGCTCGAGGCGGCACTCCTTGGTCGGCTGGATCAGGGGCCGGATTCGGTGGATGGCATCCTGTGTTGGGACCTCTTCGATTTTCTTGATCGTCCCCTCGTCACGGCGGTCGCCGCACGGCTGTCGACACTGCTTCGCCAGGGTGGGGCCGTGTATGGTTTTTTTGGAACGACGCCGATCGAGCTCAAGCAGTACACCCGGTATGTCATTGACCGAGACGACCGGTTTTGTTTGAGGCGTGAGCCCGCCAGTCCGATCTCACGGGACGTCCTCATGACTCGCGATATCAACAAGATGTTTGACCAACTCACGGTGACTGACTCGGTTCTGCTCAAGACCAGCACCCGTGAGACGTTGTTTCGACGCCTCGACTGAGCGCTCGCCGTCAAAACTGAGGTATCGTCGGTCCTATGTCCAGTAAGCCGACGATTGCCTTTCTGAGCGACTTTGGGACGAGGGATCACTATGCCGGCGTCATGAAAGGCGTGGTTTTGAGCATTTGCCCGGACGCGGTTCTCGTGGATATTTCACATGACCTGCCGGCGCATGACATTCCGTTCGCGGCCAGGGAACTGGCGGCCACGTACAAGTACTTTCCCGCCGGCACTATTTTTCTCGTCGTCGTGGATCCGGGCGTGGGATCCGCCAGGCGCGGCATCGCGGCCGATGTGGGTGACTGGCGGTTTGTGGCACCGGACAACGGCGTTCTGACCGGGGTGTTTCAGGAAGCGCCCCCGAAGAAGGTGGTCGAACTGACAGAGCGACGGTACGCACGGCCCACCGTGTCTCGAACGTTTGAAGGGCGGGATCGCTTCGCGCCTGCGGCGGCCTTTTTGGCCAGGGGTATTCAGTTGCCCGCGTTGGGGCGCCCCGTTACTGACTTCGTGCAGGTCGAGTTGGTCCAGCCGACGTTCGCGGAAGGCACGATTGAGGGTGCAGTCGTCCGCATTGATCGGTTCGGCAATGTCGTTACGAACATCGATCGGCGGTTGTGCGAGAAACTCAGGCCAAACAGCGAACCGCTTGCCATCGAAGTCGGCGGCCAGGCAATCCAGCATCTGGTCTCTACGTTTTCTGAAATTGTCAGCGGCGAAGTCGGGGCGCTGTTTGGCAGCACTGACCATCTCGAGTGCGTGACCCAGGCGGCCAGCGCCGCCGAGGTGCTGGGCGTGGACGTGGGAGCCACCGTGCGGGTGCGCCGACGGTAACACCGGAGCAGGGTAGTATTGCTGACGGACGTCTGAACGAATCACCAGGAGCCGATCCCATGCCCACCGACCTTTCACTGCAACTGCTGCGTGTCGCTGAAAATGCTGCTATCGCTTGTGCCCACACCATGGGGAAGGGCGACCGTCACGGATCTGACCGGGTGGCCGTCGAGGCGATGCGGAGCACGCTGGAAACCGTGCCGATCGACGGTACGATCGTTATTGGGGAGGGGGAGCGCGATGAGGCGCCGATGTTGTTTATCGGTGAAAAGGTTGGGCTAGGCGCAACGGGTGTGCCGGACCTGCCCGAGGTCGATATCGCGGTCGACCCCCTCGAAGGGACCAACCTGTGCGCACTGGGCGAAGCCAATGCCATCGCCGTGCTCGCGGCCGCGTCCAAGGGGGGGTTGCTGCATGCGCCCGACCTCTACATGGAGAAGTTGGTGGTCGGCCCCCGAGCCAAACACGCGGTGAGCCTCGACCGACCCGTCAAGGACAATTTGCGATCGATCGCCAAAGCTCTGGATCGCGCCGTCAAGGACTTGGTCATCATGGTGCTGGACCGAACGCGGCACGAGAAACTGATTTCCGAAATTCGTGCGGCCGGGGCCCGAATTCGGCTGATCGGTGACGGGGACTTGTCGGCCGGTATCGCGGCCGCGGTCGATGGGTCAGGCGTCCATGCGGTGATGGGAACCGGCGGCGCGCCTGAAGGCGTGCTCACCGCGGCGGCGATGCGGTGTCTGGGTGGCGAGATCTATGCCCGCTTGGTGGTGTCAACGCCCGAGGATGAGGCGCGGTGCCGGAAGATGGGGATCGAGGACTTCCGTCGCATCTATGCTGCGAGCGATCTGGCTTCGGGCGATTCCATCACGTTTGCTGCGACCGGTGTCACCGATGGCGCCTTGATGAAAGGCGTACGATTCTTCGGCCACGGTACCCGGACAAGCTCAATCGTCATGCAGCGGAGTCCGCACCAAATTCGTTTTATTGACACGATCCACGTGACCGACCGCAGCGATGACCTCCGCATCCGCTTTTGATCCGTCGCCGTGGGGCTGACCGCCGTTGGCGCACCAGACTGGCGACGCAATCTGGCGGCGGTCACCGTCGCCACGTTCATAGGGTTTACCGGCTTCACCTTGGTGATGCCGTTCCTGCCGCTGTACTTCGAACAACTCGGGGTGTCTGACCCAGGGTCGATTGCGGTGTGGTCTGGGCTGAGTCTTGGTGTCACGCCCGCCGTGACAGCGCTGATGGCGCCACTGTGGGCGCGAGTGGCCGAGCGGTACGGGCGAAAACTGATGGTGGCCCGTTCGTTGTTGAGCTTTGTGGTCATCATGGCCGCCATGGCACTCGTCACCGCCCCATGGCAGGTGCTTGCCCTTCGGGCGGTCCAGGGGTTTTTCGCTGGCTACGGCATGTTGGCCCTGACGATGGCGGCGGAGTCGGCACCGACGGCCCAGATGGCGACGGCCATTGGGTGGGTACAGACCGCGCAGAGACTCGGTCCCGCGCTGGGACCAGCCATTGGGGGGGGACTGGCGCAGGCCGTGGGACTCCGCATGGCGTTCGTGGCGGCCGCAGGGTTGTTCCTGGGGGCGTTGATACTGGTGCTGGTCGGGTACCGTGAGGACCGGCAGCGAACGCCGGGCGCCCCTGTCGATGTCGGACCACGTGTCACTCTGAAGACGTTGCTGACCGTGCCGAATTTTGGTTTGTTTCTCGCGATGATATTCGGCCTTCAAATGGTGGATCGCAGTTTTGGTCCGGTGCTGTCGTTGTATTTGCTCGAGACAGGAACTCCGCTCTCGCGGGTTCCGATCGTGGCTGGTCTCATCTTTACGACGGCCGCCGGCGCGGCTGCGGGGGGCAATCAGATCTGTGGATGGCTGATGCGTCACGGCGGCCCCAGACGTCTTGTGGCCTGGTCAGCGAGCCTGGCGGCCGTCGGGGCGCTGGTCTTCAGTCTGGGCCCAAGCCCAGCGATGATTCTCGCGGCTGCCGCCCTCTTCGGCTTGGGGATCGGCGTGGCGTTTACCACGGTCTACACCGTTGCTGGGCAGCGGGTACCAGACCGCTCACGTGGCGTCGCATTTGGGTTTCTGACGACGGCGTCGCTATCGGGGTTGGCCCTGAGTCCTGTTGTGTCTGGCTTGCTCGGTGCGGTCACGATGCGCGGTGTCTTTGTGGCTGACGCCTTGGGGTTGCTCGCCATCGCGTGGTCGGTGCGGAGAATGACATGAGTGATGAACGGCGTCTTCGGGTGGACCCTGACGGGGGCGACCGTGGCGCCTTGGCCCCGGCCGTGGCGTGGCTACGGCGAGGGGGGATTGTCGCGATTCCGACCGACACGTTCTACGGACTTGCCGTGGACGTTCGCAACGCGGCGGCCGTTCGGAGACTGTTCGCACTGAAGGGGCGCACGGCGCGTGCGGCCTTGCCGCTGATTGCTTCCAATGCCGGGCAGGTGGCCATGTGCGGCGGGCGACTCGATGCCCGCGAGGCGCGAGTTGCCGCGGCGTTCTGGCCCGGCCCGCTCTCGCTCGTCCGCGACGCGCCCGCGTGGATTACCCCGGAGGTGCATGGTGGACACCGCACAGTAGCCATCCGCGTACCGGCGCACGCTGTCGCGAGGGACCTGTGCGAGGCGTGGGGGAGCCCGGTGTCCGCCACGAGTGCGAATCTCTCCGGTGCGCCCGCCGTCGATCGCGTGGAGTTACTCGGCGCGATCGGGGACGATTCCGGTGTCTTCGTCGTGGACGCTGGAGTGACTACGGGAGGCGCCCCCTCGACACTGGTGGATGTCCGCATGTCGGTGCCCGTGCTCCTGAGAGAGGGCGCGATCCCCTGGAGCCGCGTGTTAGAATTCCTGGACGCATGATCACGCGCAGGGCGACCCAGCCTGAGCCGTCCGCCGAGCGCGCGGCGTTGCTCACGCTCATGACCCGCGCCACGCGCGGCACGGATCCCGAGGTATCGATGGATGAGCTGGCGGGCTTGGCCAAGGCCGCTGGCGCGACTGTCGTCGTGCGCGCCAGCCAGGAGCGCCAGACACCCGACTCGGCGACCCTGTTTGGAAAAGGGAAGGCTGCGGAACTCGCCCTCCTTTGTCAGGCGTCGGATGTGGCGATCGTGATCGTCGATCACACCCTGAGTCCGGCGCAGGCCAGAAACCTTGAAGCGATCTTCCTCTGTCGCGTGATCGATCGCACAGAACTGATTCTTGACATCTTTGCCCAGCGGGCCAGGACACGAGAAGGCAAGTTGCAAGTGGAGCTCGCACAGTTGCAGTACCTGCTGCCGCGACTCGTGGGATCGAGCACGGCGCTCTCACGGACCGGCGGCGGTATCGGCACTCGCGGCCCCGGCGAAACCAAATTGGAAACCGATCGGCGACGGATCAGAGACCGGATCGCCGCGCTCAAGCGCGACATTGCCGAGGTCAGTGAGCGACGCGGGTACGTCAGGGCGCGCCGTCGCCGGGTCGAGGTGCCAACCGTGGGGTTGGTGGGCTATACCAACGCGGGAAAGACGACGTTGTTCAACGCGGCCACCGGGGATTCCTCGGTCGCGTCTGATGCACTGTTTGTCACCTTGGACCCGGTGGTTCGTCGTGTCAGGTTGCCAGATGCGCGGCAGATCATGGTGTCTGATACGGTCGGATTCATCGACCGCCTGCCGCATCAGTTGGTCGCAGCGTTTCGGGCGACGCTTGAAGAGGTTGTGCATGCGGACCTGCTGCTGCATGTCATCGACGCGTCAGCCCCCGACCGCGAACGTCGAGAGCGCGCCGTGCGGGATGTGTTGACGGAGATTGGCGCGACCCAGGTGCCCATTCTCGATGTGTACAACAAGTGTGACCGCCTGTCACAGGCCGAGACGGCACGGCTTTCGGTCGTGGCGCCAGCCGCAGTCTGTGTGTCGGCAGCTCGCGGAGACGGAGTGGCTGGGTTGATCGATCTAATGGCCTCGCGGCTGGAGATGGATACGGAGCACGCCACGTTCACGTTCGATTTTTCGAGTGATGCCGACCGCCGCGCGTTGACCGACCTCCATCGACATGCACGGGTCACCAGCCAGGTGACCGTGGGGGCCACGGTGACGGTGGAAGCCGACGTGCCAAGACGGGTACTGGACCGGCTGCAGCGGCTCCCGGAGATTGCGTGATGCGCCAACTACTGCTGGCTCTCGGTCTGGGAATCGCCGCCTCGTGCGCGTCAGTTCCGCCGGCCGTCTCCCTCGTGGCCGCGTACCCGGACTTGCCTCGATTGACACTGCCTGATTCTCTCATCACGTCGGCCGAGGTGCGTGGCCGACATGAGGCGGCGTGGCGAGAGTTACAGGCGGGAGACCTCAAGGCCGCCGGACGGGCCTACGAGGAGGCTCTACGGGGAGACGTAGCGTTTTTTCCCGCGGAAGTCGGCTTGGCGTATGTCGCATCGCTTGAACGTCGATACGAGGAAGCCGCGCGGCGGTTTGATGCCGCGATCGGAGCTGACCAGACGTACTTACCTGCGCTGCTCGGACGCATGGACGTGGCACTGGTGACGGGGGATGACGTGTCGGCGCTGGCCACCTCAGAGTTGATTCTGGCGTCGGATCCGACACGTGAGGATGTGCGTGGACAGCAGGACGTGCTCCGGTTGCGCGTGATTCAGGCCCAGTTAGCGCGCGCCGCCTCGGCGCGCTCCAACGGAGAATGGGACCAGGCGCAGGTCGCTCTCGATCAGGCACTGGTGATGGCGCCAGACAGCGCCGTCGTTTTGCGTGAGGTCGCGCTCGTTGAGATCGCCAGGGGCGCGTTCGACGCCGCCGAGGCTCACGCTCGCCGGTCGTTGGATCTTGACGCGGGCGACGCCGAGACCCATGCCGTCCTGGCGACCGTGCTTGAGGCTCATGGTCGACTGCGCGATGCGGCTGAGGCCTTCGCTCGAGCCGCGGCGCTTGACCCCAGACCCGAGTGGCGGGAGCGGGCAGCGACACTGCGTGCGCGCGTGGAATTTGAAGCGCTACCCGAGGAGTATCGCGCGATTCCGTCCGCATCGCACGTGACGCGGGGGCAACTGGCCGCCGCGCTGGGCATCCGGCTCCAGCCCGCGTTGGCCCGTGCGCCTCGGCGCGTGACCGTGGTGCTGACAGACGTGCAGGCTCACTGGGCTGCTGCGTGGATTCTTCCTGTCACCCGAGTCGGATGGATGGAGTCGTTCGCCAATCACACGTTTCAGCCATCGGCCGACGTCCGCCGCTCCGATTTGGCGCTGGCGGTCTGGCGGGTCGTTCAGGATCTGGCAGCAGATCAGCCCCAGGACCTGGCGCGGTGGCAGGCGGCTCAACTCGATGTGCCTGATGTCTCACAAACACACCTGGCGTATCGGGCGATTGCCGGTGCCTTGGCGAGCGGAGTCATGGGCCTGGGCGATCGTGATCGGTTTCAGCCAAATCGTCAGGCGGCCGGAGCTGATGTCATCGCCGCAGTCGCCAGACTTGAACAGTTGTCCGGACGGCGGGTGCGCCAGTGACGGTTTTCACGCCGGCCAATCTCCTGACGCTGTCCCGCATGGGGCTGGTCCCGGTGTTCGCCCTCTGCATGTTGTACGGCCATCCAGGCTGGGCGCTGCTGACGTTTTCGGTGGCCGGGGTCACCGACCTGCTTGACGGCTTGATTGCCCGCTGGACGCGGCAGCAGACCGCCCTGGGCGCCTGGCTCGACCCAATGGCCGACAAGTTGCTTCTTCTGACCATGTTTGTGATGTTGACCTTGCCGGACCTGGGCTTCCAATACCGCCTTCCGTTGTGGTTAACCGTCCTTGTGATCAGTCGAGATGTTGCCATTGTGCTGACGGCGGCTGTCATCAATCTGGCGGTCGCTCGGCGGACATTCATGCCGTCGATGTTGGGCAAGGCCGCCACCGGCATCTACATCCTGACGGGCGTGGTTGCGCTGTACGGAAACTATCGCGGTGTTCCCGACGGCGTCCTGCCGACCTTTATCTATCTCTCACTGGCGATCACCTTGATCTCGGCGGCGGACTACCTGCGCCGGATTATGGGTTTCTCTGGCGCCCGGCGCGCCAACTGACATCAAACCGCGTCATCCTCTCATCATCATGCTGGATGCCCTGAAGCGGTTGAGCGAGCGTGCCGCACAACCTGACCATCAGGAAACTGTGCGTCTTCTCGATGACCTCCGTGAGGCGAAGACTGAGTTGCTGGGGCTGCTCAGCCAGGCGGCCGCGCAGCGGAGCGAGTGGCAGACCGCTACCGCCATAGCCGAGGCCTGGATGGACGAGCGGCTCAAGCAGCAGCAGCAGGCCCAGCAGTTGGCGTCGACCACGATGCAGGCCCGAGCAACGTTGCAGACCCTCTCCACAGAGCAGGCCTCCCTCGATGCCCTCACGAACGCGCTGAGGACGGCGAACGATGACCTGCAGGCGGCGCGTGCACTGGCAGCCGGGGTGACCGCGAGTGTGAGCGACTGCCGGTCTGGAATCGCCCAGGTCGTCACCGACCAGGACCGCGTGCGGGACTTGGCTCAGGAGGCCCGCGACGACGCGTCTGCGGCCGCCGTCACCGTGCGTGAGGTGGAACCGAAATTAGCCGGCCTGATCAAGCTGCAGGAACTGGCCAAGACGCTGGATCAGCGCGTCGGCGCCCTCAACGCGCTGACAGAACACGTCACGCTGAAGGCTCGGGTCCTCGACCAGCAGAAACATACAGTGGAACAGGCGATTCTGGCCGCCCATCGGCTCAGCGAAATGGTCGCGAACATGGACGAGCAGGTGGTGCGCCTGGAAGGAACGACTCAGGAGGCGCAGCGCGCAGAGGAGCAGGCCGAACGTGTTGGCCAACTCGTCCGCGAGTCTGCCCAACAGCTCGAGGACGCAACCCGACGCCGGGAGGCGTTTGTGGCGGATCTGGCGCGCCTTGAGGAGCAGCGCGGAGCGGCCGCACTCCTGGTCCGGACGTATGTCGATCGACTGTCGGGAGAGCGCCGGGCGCTTGACGCGTCGCAAGTGCGGCTGGCGAATCTCCAGGAATCCGTCGCGGGACTCGAACGAGCCCATCAGGGACTGTCGACTCGCGAACCGACCGTGGCCGCGCTCATGGAACGACTATCGCAACTTGAGATCCAGATGATGTCGTTCGGTGTCATCGCCGATGAGGTGGCGAAGAAGGTCGCCACTGTCGAATCGGTTCGCACGGACTTGCAGCAGTTGGACGAGACAGCGCGACGGGCAGTCTGGCAGATGGAGAGCCTCAAAGCCTCGCGGCTGGATCTCGAGGAGTTGAGGTCAGATATTGAGGCGTTTTATGTCGAGCATGCTGAGGCCATCCAGATGCGCGATCGCCTCTCTGCCGATCGGCAGGCGATAGAAGGGTTCATGGAGCGGACCACCGTCTTTGCCGCCACCTTGCCGGATCTCGATGGGCGCCTGACATCTGTTCGGGAAAAGCTGTCGACCGTGGAAGAGGGAACCCAGAAGGCGGCCAACCTCGTGCTGATTGCCGATGACCTGGATCGGCACATGACCCGCCTGACGGGATACCAGCAGTTTGTTGAGCGGCTCGATGGACGGCTGAACACGCTCAACTCCATGACGGCAGACGTGGATCGACGATTGACGGAGCAGATTGCGCGACAGGCGGAAGTCGATGCGTTGCGCGCCTCGTGTGACGGCGTGCAACTCCGAGTCTCCGATTTGCGGCATCAACTCGACGCTGTCGGTCAGGAGCAGTCCAGAGTCCTAACCCTCGTCGAGCAGGTCGACTCGCTCCGCACCGAGGTGGATCGCGCGCAGAAGCGCTTGGCGGCGGCGACAGGACGCGAAGGAACTGGTCGGTCAGGAGAAGCGCATCACCACCATGTTGGAGCCGCTCCGGAGGCTCTCAGGCGAAACCACCGAGCGCCTCGCCCAGCTTGACGGGCTCACCGGAGCGCTGGGGCGTTCGACAAAGGTCAAGAACGAACTGGTGCAGGAACTGTCGGTCGTGCAGGGCCGGCAGCGTGACGTCGCCGGTCAACTGTCCACCGCAGAGCACCAAATTGGCCTGCTGGAGGCGGCCTTCACGCAGATTGAAGAGCGTCGCGATCAGGTGGCGTTCGCCGAGCGCCGCATGGTGACGTTCGAGGCGCGGCTCGCGGAATTGCAGGCGCTGACCGCGGACGTGGAGTCGCGCATGGATGACCTGGCCGTACGGAGAACGACGCTCGATGCCGTTCGCAGCGAGGTCGAAGGGGTGCATGCGGTCTCGGCGCGCAGCAAGGCAGACCTGAAGTTTGTCGAGGCGCAGCGCGGCGCGGTCACGGCGCTGCGAGTGAAGGTTGATGCCCTGCTGGCGACGGCGCAGAGGACGGATGAGAAGTTGACGGAGATTGACGCCCGGCAGCGCATGGTCGATGAGGTACAACTCAAAGTCAGCGTGATTACCGCCATGCTCGCCGATGTCCAGGTGAATGTGGAGACCGTCGGGGCTCAGCGTCTGGTGCTCGACCATGTTCTCGCCAATCTCGCCCGTCTGGAAGATATGACCCACCAGGCGCAGAGCACGTTGCGCTCGCTGCAGACTGAGCGCGCGTTGGCTGAACGGATCGAGCAGGGGATTCGCACGCTCAAGGCTCGCACCAGCGTGGGCGAAGTCAAGAAACAGGCGTAGCTAGATCTTCGTCCTGAAATACGCGATCGTCGACGCCAGACCCTCTTCGAGCGAGACACGGGGTTCCCACGTGAGAAGCGTGCGCGCCCGCGTAATGTCGGGCTGTCGTACTTTGGGGTCGTCGGTCGGCAGTGGCTTGAAGATCAACTGACTGGCAGAGCCCGTCATCTGGATAATGGTGCGCGCAATGGCCTCAATCGACATCTCATTCGGATTTCCGACATTGACGGGGTCGTTGACGTCGGATTGGGCCAGCGCGAGGATGCCTCTCACCAAATCTGTGATGTAGCAGAAGCTCCGCGTCTGTGAGCCATTGCCAAAGATCGTCACATCTTCGCCACGCAACGCCTGTGCAATGAACGTCGGGACAGCGCGGCCATCGTTGATGCGCATCCGCGGGCCGTACGTGTTGAAAATCCGGATAATCTTGGCATCGAGACCGTGATAGCGGTGGTAGGCCACCGTGATCGCTTCGGCGAAGCGCTTCGCTTCGTCGTACACACCGCGTGGGCCGATGGGATTCACGTTGCCCCAGTAAGATTCCTTCTGAGGGTGCTCGAGTGGGTCGCCGTAGACTTCCGACGTGGAGGCCAGCACAAAGCGCGCCGCCTTGGCTTTGGCCAACCCCAGCGCGTTATGTGTTCCCAGGGCGCCGACTTTGAGCGTGGGAATCGGCCATTCCAGATAGTCGACCGGACTGGCCGGGCTCGCCCAGTGCAGCACCAGGTCGACCGGGCCGCTGACGTCGATGTAGTGCGTCACGTCGTGTTTGATGAACTGGAAGTCCTGGTCTCGCAGGTGCGCGATGTTGTTCAGGTCTCCCGTCAGCAGGTTGTCGATGCCCACGACACTGTGGCCGCCTTCGAGCAAGGTCTCGCTCAAGTGGGACCCGATGAAGCCGGCCGCGCCGGTAATGACTACACGCACAGAAACTCCGGTGGTTAGTAGGCCGCGCGGTGGATCCCGCGCATCACAGTCAGCCACATGATTTTCATGTCAAGACTGAGCGACCAGTTTTCGATGTAGTAGAGGTCAAATTCGATTCGTTTTTCGAGGGACGTGTTCCCGCGCCAGCCATTGACCTGAGCCCAGCCTGTGATGCCGGCCTTGACCTTGTGGCGGAGCATGTACTGCGGAATCTGGTGTTTGAATTGCTCGACAAAGAACGGTCGCTCCGGGCGCGGCCCGACAATCGACATGTCGCCCCTGAAGACATTCCAGAACTGCGGGAGTTCATCAACGTCGGTCTTGCGGAGCCAGCGACCCACGGCCGTGGCGCGCGGGTCATCGTCGCGCGCCCAGATCGGTCCCGTGACTTCTTCGGCGTCAATGGGCATCGAGCGAAATTTGTACACGGTAAATGACTTGCCATCGAGGCCCATGCGTTCCTGCGTATAAAACACGGGACCTGGAGCACTGCGCTTGATGATGAGCGCCACGATGAGCGCCGGCACCAGTCCTCCCACCAGCACAGCGGTAGAAAATGCGATGTCCACCGAGCGCTTCAACAGGCTGTTGAAGCCTCGCAGCGGCATATCGTTGATGGAGATAATTGGGAGGCCGTCGAGGTCTTCCAGTCGAGCACGCAGGGCGAGGAACTGCAGCAGGTCGGGGACGACGTGAATCTCGATACACTCGCGACTGGCCATCTCGACCACGTTGAGCATCTTGACGTGCTCGTCGAGAGGCAGGGCGACATAGATTTCGTCAATCTGTTCGCGCGTACACGCGTCGACGGTGTCACCCAGCGACCCAAGAATGGGCAGGCCCCGGTATCCGATGGGGTCGGTGGTGGTGAAGCGGTCGTCCACAAATCCGACGAGCCGGAAACCCAGTTCGCGGTGTTCCAGGATGCGATCCGCGACCAGGCGACCCAAATCGCCCGCGCCGACGATCAAGACGCGGCGCAGCCCAACGCCCTTGCGCCACCGACGCCGGAGTTGGCTGCGGACCACTTCGCGTGTCGTGAACGTGAAGACCACGTTCAAGCCCAGAAAAATGACCCACACCCACTGAGAGACTTCAAGGTAGCCCTGGGCTTTGAGTGCGTCACCAAGGTGATAGGTCTGGACGTAGAGTGTGCCCACCAACGCGAGCAGCACGGTCAAAAGGCTTCCGACCAAGACGGCAAAGAAATCGTCCATCCGTGTGCGGCCACGTCGGAGTCGGTACAGTCGCTGGACGTGAAAGGCCACGGGCACCATGAGCGCAACAAACGGCAGAACGGACAGATACTGGTCGAGCGGCGGCTGACCCTTCGGGCTCTCGATGAGGCCGGTCTGGAATCGGATGACATACGCCAGCACGAAGGCGGCGGCCGCTGCGACGATGTCGGCCAGGACATGCACCAGCACAAACAGTCGGCCGAAACGTTTCACCATGCGAGGGGAGTCTCCAGCGTCTCGGACACACGGTCCAGGAGCGCGGCGTCGAAGCGGTCCAGACTGAAGTGGTCAACGCGGGCATGCAGGTCCGCCGGTGACAGGGGGAGCGCGTCGACCTGTGACATCGCCTCGGCAAACTGTGCGACGTCATCGCGTCCGTCGGGTTGCACCAGCCAGCCAGAGACGCCGTGTTCGACCGTCTCACAGGCCCCACCGCGCCCGAGCGCGACGACCGGGCGACCACACGCCTGGGCCTCGACCGGAGCGATGCCGAAGTCTTCCTCGCCCGGCAGCACCAGGG
>JABMNV010000032.1 GCA_013203475.1 Acidobacteriota bacterium | reverse complement strand
CCTCCCCACCTCCTCACCTCCTTAGTCGTCGATTAGCCCAGGTGCGGAAGGTGGCGACCTGATCGGGTGTGAGCACCGCGGCGATCTTGTCGTGCAGGTCATTCTGCTCTCGGACAAACACCTGTCGGGCATCGTCTTGGAGGCCCCGCAGTAGAGACTCCTGGGCGTGGAGCAGGGCCAGCACCTCTGTGCGCTGGTCGTCCGTCAACTGCACCGCTCTGGCCAGGTCGGCCACGTACTGGGTCGGCGGCGGTCCGAACGCCTGGCCACCGCGTCCCAGCCCGGCGCCGCCGGCTCCACGACCTCGGCCGGCCGGGCCACCGCCCCGGATCGGGGCTCCTGCCGCGATGGTCGCGGCACGGCCGACACCAAATCCGCGGCGGCCCAACCACGTCCGCTCAACGACCACGCCTGCCAGAAGACCGATCGTGAACACCAGACCTACGAACGTCGCGATCCACACACGGGGAGTTTGGCTGTTCATTGCTGGTCCTTTCTTACGGGCGTGATGGGCGTGGTGGATCCGTCGGCGAGGTCGGTCCGGTGGTCAGCCAACGCGTCGTCGGCGCCAGCGCTGAGCATCAGCGAGAGCAGTGAGCTTTCCGAGACGGACTCTGACCACAGTGCGGCCGAGACGGGGAGGTTGTCTGTTGACTGGGCCAGCGTCGTGCCGGTGTTTTCGACGGACGGACTGGCCGCGTCGGTCGGCGTCACCGCCGCGATCACCAAGGCGAGGGCCGCGGCGACGGGCAGAAGACGCCACGTCCATCGACGGTAATCGAGACTGTCGAACCAGGAACTGTGTCGGCGTTCGGCCTCGGCGGCAATGGCGGCCATCACGCGGGTGTCAAAGCCCAAGGGCGCGCCATCGACCGGGTGGGTCTGCAGGAGCGTGCGCACCGAGCGTTGATCGGCCAGTGCCTGTCGGCAGGCGTCACACGAGGTGAGGTGAGCATCCAGTTGGGCTTGCTCTGGTGGGGCGAGGCGGTCTTCGGCCGCGCGCACCAACCATGACGTGAACGATGTGCAGGGGGCAGTCATCGCGTGTCCTCCAACGCGGCTTTGAGCCGCTTTCGGCCTCTGAAAATCCGTGATTCCACCGTGCCCATCGGAATGCCGAGCCGTTCGGCAATATCTCGATAGTCGAGGCCCTCGATGTCACGCAGGACCACGGCCTCGCGCCAGTCGTCCGGCAACGTCGCCATGGCTCGCCTCAACTGGTCGTGTGCGATGACACGTTGCTCGACGTTCTCGCCGCTGGGCATCTCGCGGCGATGTGAGACGTCCGGTTCCTGTTCTTCCCGACGATCGCGGCGCTTTGACATATGCGTGCGCGCCACGTTGGTGCCGATTTGGTAGAGCCACGTCTTGAATGTACTCTGCCCACGAAATTGTCCGAGCGAACGGTAGGCGCGCATGAATGTTTCTTGCGCGACGTCTTCAGCGGATTCCCGGTCCTGGCCGCTCGACAGCATCATGCGAAGGAAGTGCACGAGCCGATGCTGGTGTCGCCCGACCAGTTCGCCAAATGCTGCCAGGTCGCCGCCCAGGGCCTGGCTGACGATATCGAAGTCTACGTCCCTGTCAGACTTGTCAGGCATCTGAGCGCCCCCAGCCGCTGCAAAGTGCTACGTGGACTGAGACTCGGCGCATGGCTCAATTATTCCCGAGCCCAAAAATATCTCCCCATCTCCCCATCTCCCCAGATCGCGGGATGAGATCGGCGTGAGCCCACGGGGGAAAATCAGTCCTGCGCGTTTCACCTCACCGCTCGGCGCAACGTGCGGGTCACGCGTCCGACGGTGTTTCCATTGACGGCAATCACGGCCGTGACGAGGTAGTCGCCCGGCGACAGCGTGGAAAGATCGAGTGTGGCGACCGCTGCGCGTCGGTCGGACGCTGGTGTGGTGCGCATCGTCCCCGGCGTCGCCAGCAGTGGGTCGGCGTCAGGCGATTGGGCAATCTCGAACTGCACATCGAGTGTCTCCCCGGCGTCCGGGGTGCCGTAGATTTCGATGTAACCCATCACTGTCGTGGCGTCAGCCGCGGGTCGAAGCATGGGCATGAACGCTTCCTGCTCGAGTACACCAAACATCAGCGCGCTCGTCTTGAACGGACCGGCGGTGCCCAATCGCGCATCAAACTCCACGTCGACGGCCCCTCGTCGGCCAGAGAACTCAGAGGCGGCCATGCGCAGTCGATACGAGCCTTCCGGCGCGAGCGCGGCCGTCATGATCGGCCGCAGTGCCGCATCGGCGCTGTCGGCTTTCCACCGAGCCACGACGGAGCCCGACGGAGCAATCAGGGCAAACTCAGCCCAACCCAGTGTGCGCGCGGGATCCTCGGTTTCGGCCAGGAGCATCAGTCGTACTTCAGAGGGGGCATCGCTTCTGACGGGGAAGACGGCCGCCCGCAGCGGCAGATCGCGAAAGGCCCGGGTTTGTCCCAGCATGTCTGTGAGCGCCACCATGGGTTCGGCTGATGGGTCGGGTTTGCCGATGAACACGGCCGGTGGGGCCGAGAGCTGCACGCCGGCCCGGGTGCTTCGGACCACCACACGATGCACACGGTCGTTCTGGTGGTCCGACGTCGGTTCGAATGAGACCTCGTAGCGGCTCTCGCTGCGCGCAGCGATGGTCGCAAACGCGTTGGTGGTCGAGCCCGCGGTCGGCATCATCACGCCACCGCTGGCCGCGGCCAGTGCGGCGAGTCCGCCATTCCGAGCGATTGTGGCGGCAGACGGATCGACCACCACCAGATGAATCCGCTGACGTGCCACGGTCTCGGCCACCAGCTGAATCGCTCGTCGGGAGTCGGACGTTGGCGAGAAAGGTGAGGAGAGAAAGACGACCGTCTTGTATCCAGGTTCGACCGCCAGAGTGGTGCAGAGCCGATTGAGCAGCGTCAGTGACGCGACCACGGCGGCCTCGCGTTCCTTGGCGTCGCCGCCCTCGGGCGCGCCAGTCTTGATCGTGGCCGCGGCATCTTGAATTAGTGTGTGGCGCGTGGTGAAATCGGTGGAGAACCCATCACCGGCCAGCACAACCAGGGCCAACCGGTCACGCGGGGTGAGCGCACCAACGAGCGCGGTGACGCCTTCGGTGACTGACGATGCCAGCGACGCCGATACGCGCGTGACATCCACCGCTATAGCCATTGTCCGGCCCTGCACGAGTTGATTCGTGGCGTACGGCGCCGGCAGCGGGCTCGCGGTGTCTGGGCCTTCAGCGTGTTC
The DNA here is from genome assembly GCA_013203475.1 of Acidobacteriota bacterium. Lineage (GTDB taxonomy): Bacteria > Acidobacteriota > Vicinamibacteria > Vicinamibacterales > SCN-69-37 > SYFT01. The sequence goes on along the minus strand of JABMNV010000032.1, from coordinate 3,561 downwards.
GATGAGGCGGATATCTGTAATGGGTTGCGGTCGTCCGTCGATGCGCAACGTCAGGTCCACAGCCTTGAGGCTCGTGATCGGCGTTCCGTCGGCGGCTACGGCCGTGACGTCGATCACGACGGAAGGCGCGGGCGCCTGCGCGAAGGATGCGGTCGTGAGACCGGCAACAACGCAGAGGCACAGGCACAGCAACTGGCGGCGCAGTGACATCGGGGGATTGTAGAGGGCGTGGGGGGGCGGGGTCTAGGGGGGAGCAGTGCTGGGTGCTGGGTGCTCGGTGCTGGGTGCTAACACCTGCTGAGCACTTCGTCGCTGTCAGCGCGTCTGGTTACCAGACAACACGGCGACCAGCGACAACGGGTCGATTCGCGAGCCATTGACGCGCACGGTCCAGTGCAGGTGCGCGCCGGTCACCCGTCCTGTTGCGCCCACCAGGCCCAGCACGTCTCCGCGGGCCACGGTGGTGCCGACCATCGCGTCCATGCGCGACATGTGGGCGAACAGCGAGATGATACCCAGGCCGTGGTCGATGACGACGGTGCCGCCGGTGTAGTAGAGGTCGTCTGCGAGGACGACCGTGCCAGGGGCGGGTGCCTTGATTGGGGCGCCGGCAGGACTCAGAAAATCTGCTCCACCGTGCGGGCTGCGTGGCTGTCCGTTAAAGACGCTGCGCGTGCCAAAGGCCGAGTTCGCCTTGTGGGGCACAGGTGCAACAAATGCCAGGTCAGTCGCCGGATTTGGTCCGGCCGTGCCTTTCCACAGGGCGTTGAGGATCACGGCTTCCTTCTGGATGCGCGCGGTGACTGTTGCGGGTGGATTGACAAAACCTGGATCGACCGTCAGTTTTCGCGTCGGGAAAGACTTGGCCGAGACGGCGAGTGTGTGGGTGGCAGCGGCGGTACCGGTCAAGGCTGTGGCAGAGACCGAAATCCGATGCGTGCTTGGCCGGACATCGAGGTCGATGCCAACCAGCGCCAGCCATGCGTGGGGTCGGTCCTCTGATGGCGGCAACGGTTGCACGCGCTCGGTGCGGTCGAAGGCGGTCACGGCGATTGTTGAAAGCGCGGTGTCCGACTCAATGATGAGGACGACCAGTTCGCCTGGTTGGAGCGAGCGGGCCTCGTGGGTGATGGTGAGCCGCGGTGTTGGCATTGACGCCGGGGCCGGACTTGCGTGGTTCACCAGTCCGGTGGCCAGCAGAGCCAGCGCCGTAGAGGACAGAAGACGTGGCAGCATCGGTCGATTGTACGGCGATTGCGGTGGTGTCGTGTCAGGGGCGCTGGGCGGCGACCGATACCGTTGCCGTGTATTCTTGTCTCCAGGTACAGACGGAGGATACATGGCAGCAAAGCGTAAAGACACGAAGTTAGTCGCCGCGGCAGAAGCTCTTGGTCACGCACTGGGCCGAGCGACGAATGTCGCCGAGGCCGGTGCGAAGCGTGCGACGCGGGGTGCTAAAGCGGCTACGACGCGTGCGAAGGCCGCGCTCAAGGGCACGCAGAAATCCGTGAAGCGCGGGAAGACGTCAGCCGTCAAGACCGCGACCAAGGCCGTCAAGAGAGCGAAGAAGGCAGCCAAGACGGCGAAGAAGACGACACGCGCAGTTGTGAAGACGGCACGAAAGTCGTCAACCCGTGCAGTCAAACGGGCCACCAAGGTCGCCAAGGCGACCACCAGGAAAGTGCAGAAGCTCAGGAAGAAGTAGGCGTCCCGTGCGCGCCCGTAGCTCAGCTGGATAGAGCACCGGCCTTCTAAGCCGGGGGTCACAGGTTCGAGTCCTGTCGGGCGCACTTTTTATATCGGCCCCCCCTCCGGCTCGCCGTAGCCTTGGCGAAGGCGGCTGCACCCTGCCTCGGCTCCGGCGCCCTCCGTCGAAGACTCCTACGGGCGCCTCCGCTCAGGCTGTCATCCATCGAACAGAATGACCGGTCTCGCAAGTTCGCGCCATGATTCGCCGATGTCTTGATCGAAGAATTCAGGCACGATTTCGATGTGCGCGTAGTCCGTCAGATTGGCGGAGCTTGGCGAACGTCTGGTGATCGCCGGCCAAGGACGCCGGTAGTCGCTTGGCTACGACGTCTACGGATGGCATCGTGTTCAACAGGGTGTACGAGCTTCGTGAACTTCGTCGATCGGCTGGACTGGGCCAGCGGGAGTTTGCCGACCTGCTGGCCGTGCCACTCGAGACGCTGCGAACCTGGGACAGTGGGCGACGATCGGTTCCGGGGCCGGTGTTGCACCGAGCCAGAGCCGCCGTGGCTCTCCACCAGCGGCAGAACCAGTTGTTGTCGCTTGCCCAGCTAGCCACGGAACTCGGCGTACATGTCCGGACCCTGCAAGCCGCGACACGAACGGGCCGACTGGCGGCCCACTTCAGCGTGCGGTCCGTCTTCGGACGGCCGATGCGTCTCGCCTCTCGCGCGGCGGGATACGAGTTCCTCGCCAAGCACTACCGGTGCTTCAGTGGCCAAGCAGTGTGTCCAGTGCCGCTGTCGAGTGTTCCAGACGACTACGATCAGCAACTACGAGATCTGCGTCAGCGTAGGCGCCTGACTCAAGGCGCATTAGCGCGACGCATCGGTGCCGCTCGAAAAGCCGTGGTGTATCAGTGGGAGTCGAGAAGGCGGACGCCGTCGCCGGTGCTGTGGAAACATGTTCTTGAGCTCAAGGGGCAGCAAGCTGTGCGGCACCCGCCGTCACTGAGCACACAGGAACGAGTGGAATTCGAAAACGCCGTGACGCGAGACGCCCCCCGGGGCTAACGTGGAAATGGGTTGACTGCCCCAATCGAAAGCGTCTCGAGTGTTCGTTATTGGCGTTTGAAGGAACACTTTCGACCACGGGCAGTGACCGAAAACAAGAACAAGAACAAGAACACGTTGCAACAACCTTACTTTGTGACGCATACTCGTAGTCACCACGAGTATCGACTGTCCCGTAATCTGCCCGGGTTCCAATGGAGGAGTCTCATGCGTCGATTGGTTTGTTTGTTTGTCGCTCTCGCACTGTTCGCGCCCGCTTCGGCGTTCGCGCAGCAAGGCACCGCAGAAGTCCGCGGGACTGTCATGGACGCCCAGCAAGCTCCGCTTCCTGGCGTCACCGTCATCGTCCGAAATCAGGACACCGGCATGTTTCGCGAAACCGTCGCCACAGCCGATGGCACCTATTTCATCTCAGGCATCGTGCCTGGCCGGTATGAAGTGACGGCATCACTGCAAGGGTTCAGTACGTTCCTGCGTCGGGATGTCGTGCTGGAGGTTGGCAAGACGACGAGCCTTGACATTCCGCTGGCTATCGGCAGCGTCACAGAGTCGGTGACCGTGGTCGGCGAGACAAGCCTCGTTGATACCACATCCAAGCAAGTGGGTGGCCATATCACCTCGCGTGAGTTGCTCTTGCTTCCCTCGGTCAATCGGAACTTCGTCGGCTTTGTCGGGCTCCTGCCCGGCATCGTCCCGTCAATCAGTGCGGAGTCTTTCGGCAGCGACTCGATCCCGGCCAACGGACAGGACCCGCGCAACAACAACTACATGCTCGTCGGCGCCGGCAACAACGACGATG
>JABMNV010000258.1 GCA_013203475.1 Acidobacteriota bacterium | reverse complement strand
TGGTGGCGGTGGTGGCGGCGCCGTGCTGCTGTCCGCTGACAAGGCAAACGTCTATTACTCGGGCACCGTCTACGACAAGAATCCGTCCGACGCCGGTCCCAAGACGTTCATTGACCAGGTCGCGATCAAGACGGGCGACAAGGCACGGATCTTTGAGAGCAGCAATGACAATTTGTATGAGCGCGTGACCAGTGTGCTCGACATCGACGCGAAGCGAATGGTCATCGGTGTGGAGAGCCCGACGCGGCAACCGCAGCAGTTCCTGCTCGAGAATGGCACTCGCAAGCAGTTGACGAACAACGAAGACATGCATCCCGACCTCACCAATGCTCCCAGAGAGCGGGTCGTGGTGGAGCGCCCAGACGGGTTCAAATTCCGGATGGTGGTGAACCTGCCTCCGGGCTACGTGCGGGGCACGAAGTTGCCAGCCCTGTTCTGGTTCTACCCGAGGGAATACTCCACGCAGGAGGCCTACGACGAGCCGGATCGGACGTACAACAAGAATGCGTTCCAGAACTTCGGCGTGCGGTCGATGGAGTACTTTGTTCGCCAAGGGTACGCCGTCATCGAACCCGATGCGCCCATCGTCGGGCCGGCGGGCGAGATGAACAACAACTACGTCAACGACCTGCGCAACAACCTGTCGGCGACCATTGATGAGCTGGATCGTCGGGAGCTGGTCGACCGCACACGGTTGGCCATCGGTGGTCACAGCTACGGCGCGTTCTCCACGGTCAATGCGATGGTCAACACGCCGTTCTTCAAGGCCGGCATTGCCGGGGACGGCGCGTACAACCGCACGTTGACACCGCTGGGTTTCCAGAGTGAGCGGCGTGACTTCTGGCAGGCGCCGAACGTGTATCTGGGCATGTCGCCGTTCATGTCGGCCAACAACCTGACGGGCGCACTGCTCATGTATCACGGCATCCATGACCAGAACGTGGGTACCGACCCGGACAACTCCATTCGCCTGTTCCACGCCCTGAACGGTCTGGGTAAGACGGTGGGGCTCTACATGTATCCCCTTGAGGATCACGGTCCGGTGACCAAGGAGACGATGCTCGACATGTGGGCGCGGTGGGGGGCCTGGCTCGACAAGTACGTCAAGAATCCTCAGAAGGCTGACGAGAATCCGGTCAACGCCAAGCCACAGGGCGGCGGCGGGGGCCGCTAGTGCAGACGCGGCGGTTAATGCTGGCAGGTGCGGCGCTGGTTGTCGCGTGGCAGGGAAGTGTCTGGACGTCCGCGCAGAGCGCGGGCGTCCAGGCCGATTACGATCGTGCGTCGAGTCTGCGTGACCGCATCCAGGACAAGGCCTTCGACGTGGCCGATGCGCCGGTCTGGATTGAAGGCACGGCGAAATTTTATTACCGGAAGTCCGTCGCAGGCGGGCATCAGTTTGTGCTCGTTGATGGAGCGGCGACAGCGAAGGCTCCCGCGTTTGATCACGCGCGGCTCGCCACCGCACTGTCGGCGGAGGCTGACGAGACGTACACAGCCGTCACATTGCCGTTCAGTAATTTTCAGTTCGCCGAGAACCAGCAGCGCATCGAGTTTTCGATTGGGAACGGTGCGGCTGCGCGGCGGTGGCGTTGCGGTCTGGCCGAGTACGACTGCGTGCGTGTGACTGGCGACGCTGTGGCTGGGCAAGGCCGTGGCGGCAGACAGGGCCGCGCGGGTGGCGCGGGCCAGACGCCCGGCGCGCCGCAGGTGCGCCGGGCGCCTGATGAATCTGCCGAGGCCATGATCCGCAACTTCAATGTGTGGGTGCGGCCGCTGCCGGACGGTGAACCGGTCGAGCTCAGTACGGATGGTTCGGAAGGCAACGGCTACACGTTCCAGTCGCTGCGATGGTCGCCAGATTCGAAGAAGCTGGCGGTGTTCAAGCGGCGGCCTGGCTACGACCGGCAGGTCACGTACGTCGAGTCGTCGCCAGGCGATCAGTTGCAGCCGAAGGCCTCGTCGAGGTTCTACCGAAAGCCTGGTGATGAGGTGGACTTCGATCACCCGGTGGTGTTTACCGTGGCCACGAAGCAGCGTGCTGACGGCGATCCCGCGTTGTACCCGAACCCCTACGCGAACAGTCGGCTCGCCTGGCGCGAAGACAGTCGTGCCATCACGTTTGAATACAACCAGCGCGGACATCAGGTCTACCGCGTGCTGGAGCTGGATGCATTGAGTGGACGAACACGCACTCTCATCGAGGAGACCAGTCAAACGTTTGTCGAGTATTCGGGCAAACGGGTGCGCGAGGACGTCATGGACGGACGCGAGATCATCTGGGCGTCGGAGCGTGACGGGTGGAGTCATCTCTATCTGTATGACGGCGCGATAGGGCGAGTGAAGAACCAGATCACCAAGGGCGAGTGGGTGATCCGCGACGTCCAGCATGTGGACGCGACCGCCCGTCAGCTGTGGTTCAGCGCCAGCGGCATGAACCCGACGCAGGATCCGTACTTCGTCCACTTCTACCGAATCAACTTCGACGGCACCGGCTTGACGCCGTTGACGACAGCCGACGGTACACACACCGTGACGTTCTCGTCCGACCGGCAGTTCTATGTGGACCGCTGGTCACGCGTCGATGTGGCACCGGTCTCAGAGTTGAGACGCGCCACCGACCAATCGCTGGTGATGCCGCTGGAGCAGGGAGATATGACTCCACTGCTGGCCACTGGCTGGCGTGCTCCGGAGGTCTTCGTCTCGAAGGCGCGCGACGGCGTGACCGACATTTGGGGCGTCATCATTCGTCCGACGAATTTTGATCCCTCGAAGACGTATCCAGTCATCGAGAACATTTACGCGGGGCCGCAGGGCTCGTTCGTCCCCAAGACGTTCAGCACCCAGACGGGCATGCAAGCACAGGCTGAACTGGGCTTCATCGTAGTCCAGATCGATGGGATGGGTACGTCCAACCGGTCCAAGGCCTTCCACGATGTGGCCTGGAAAAATCTCGGTGACGCCGGGTTCCCTGATCGCATCATCTGGCACCAGGCGGTGGCCGAGAAGTACGCGTACTACGACATCACCAGGGTGGGCATCTACGGCACGTCCGCTGGCGGCCAGAATGCCACCGGAGCCGTGTTGTTTCATCCCGAGTTCTACGACGTGGCGGTATCAGCGGCCGGGTGCCACGACAACCGCATGGACAAGATTTGGTGGAACGAGCAGTGGATGGGCTGGCCCATCGCTCAGCAGTATTCAGATTCGTCAAACGTGGATCATGCCGGGAAGCTTCAGGGACACCTGTTGCTCGTGGTTGGGGAGATGGACACCAACGTCGACCCCTCGTCGACGATGCAGGTGGTGAATGCGCTGGTCAAGGCCGACAAGACTTTTGATCTGCTGGTCATTCCAGGTGCCAATCACACGTCGGGGGGGGCCTACGGCGAGCGCAAGCGTTTCGACTTCTTCGTGCGGCACCTGCGCGGTGTGGAACCTCCCAACTGGAACACGCCGAAGGCGACCAGTGTCGACCGACCGTTTGACGAAGTGACGCCCACGTGGGTGGCGACAGAGTTCTTCGAGCACGAGTGACGTTGGGGCTTGCCGCATGTGGCCACATGTGGCCATGCTTGATGCATGACGGTCGCCGGAATTCGTGAACTGAAAGACAATCTGAGCCGCTACGTGCGCGAGGCTGGGGCGGGCGCGCGGATCGCGGTCACCGCCAACGGTCGCGTGGTTGCCGAATTGGTGCCGCCGTCCAAATCGGGCGGCTCCGTGGGCCCGACGCGTCTGGATGCCTTGGTGGCCGCTGGTGTCGTTGAACCGGCGACCACGGCAGGTGACCCTCTGGAAGGGTGGCCATCTTTCCGGTTGCCGCGCGGGACAGTCAAGGCCCTGATCGAGGCCGACCGTGGCGAAGCCTGAGGCCCGGCCATCGCCAGCCACGCAGGACGTCTCCTATGTCGAAACCAGCGCGCTGCTGGCAGCGCTGCTCGAAGGCGATCAGGCGGCGCGGCGGTCTTTGCGATCAGCTCGTCTGCTGGCGACGTCGGCGCTGACGTTTGCAGAAGCGAAACGCGGCGTGCTTCGGGCGCGGCTGGACCATCGGCTGACGGCCCAGCAGGAACGCTCGGCTCTATGCGCCCTGAGCCAATTTCGCCACCGGTGTTTTGTGATGGCCGTCACTGAAGACGTGCTGTCAAGGGGGGGGACGACCGTTTCCCGTCGAACCGGTGCGCACCCTCGACGCGATTCATCTTGTGAGCGCGGATCTGCTCGCCGATGAGCCTCAACTGCTCACGGTGGTGACGCGCGACGCACGAGTGCGCGCCAATGCTGCGGCCAACGGCCACGCGGTCGAGTAGAACCCTACTTCTGAAGCGACGCAATCCAGCGGTCGACTCGCTTCTCGAGAATCGACAGCGGCAGCGCGCCACCTCCGAGAACCGTGTCGTGAAAGGCACGGATGTCGAACGTGTCGCCAAGGGCGGCTTCAGCCGTGCGGCGCAATTCCTGAATCTTCAGCATGCCGATTTTGTAGCTGGTGGCCTGGCCTGGCAACACCATGTAGCGCCGCACTTCAGACTGGGCCTGCCCCTCGGTGATGGCGGAGTTCGCCTTGAAGTAGTCGACGGCCTGCTGCTCGGTCCAGCCCTTGGAGTGCAGTCCCGTGTCGACCACGAGTCGAATCGCCCGCCAGATTTCAGAGCCGAGGCGTCCAAAGCGCGAGTAGGGATCCTGATAAGTCCCTGGCATCTGCGTGGCGAGCCACTCGGAGTACAGGCCCCAGCCTTCAGAGTAGGCCGTGAAGCCAGCCTGGGTGCGGAACGTGGGCACGCCCTTGAGTTCCTGCGCGATCGCAATCTGCATGTGGTGTCCCGGCAGGCCTTCGTGGTACGCGATGACTTCGAGTTCGCGTTTGGGCATGGCGGTCATGTCTGACAGGTGGGCGTAGTAGACGCCAGGGCGCGACCCGTCCGGTGTGCTCGAGAAGTAGTGCTGCGCGGCGCCCGGCTGCTCGCGGAACGCCTCGACACGCTTGACGACGATGTCAGCCTTCGGGAGGAGACCGAAATACTGCGGGAGCACCGCCTTGATGCGGTTGATGGCAGCCGTGGCATCGGTGATGTAGGCCTGTCGACCTTCATCGGTATCGGGGTAGTAGTAGGTCCGGTTGTCCTTGTTGTCGCGGAGTTCGGCGAAGAAGGCCGGCAAGTCGCCCTCGAAGCCGACCTCGTCCTTGATAGCGAGCATTTCGGAGCGGAGTCGCGCGACTTCCTTCAAGCCGATGTTGTGAATCTCGTCTGCCGTCAGGTCCGTCGTGGTCTGATTGGCCAGTCGCTCGTTGTAGAACGCGGCGCCGTTGGGGAGTGCGTTCACGCCAGAGGTGACCTCCGGCGCATTGGCCATGTCTTCCTTCTCCCAGGCGATGAGTTCCTGGTAGGCGGCCTGAAACGGACCCGTCAGCGCGGTCCGAACTGACGCCAACAGGGCGTCCGCTCGGGCGTTGTCGATCTTGTCGTTCTTCTTCAGTTCCTCGATCTTGGCCTTGGCGTCGGCCCACACCGCGCTGTCTGTGCCGCTTTCATCGAACGGAGCCCCGGTGATGATCTTGGTGGATTCGTCGATCACGAAACCATACGAGAACTTCGGCGGACGCACGCCCTCTGTCGCGTTGTGCTTCGAGAGCGCGATGAGCTGACGAAGCGCTCGTCCTGATTCGCTGATGCGATTGATGTACGCATCCATGTCGGTCGCGTCCTCGACAACGTGGAACGCGATCAGCAGTTGCGGGAAGAAGCTATGGATGGCGGTCATCTGATCGAAGATGTAGGCGTTGTCCCGGAACGGCAGTGCCGCCTCGGTCTGTTCGAGCTGATAGATCCACGTGTCGTAGGATGTCTTCGCTTCAGGACTGAGCTTGGCGTAGTCGAAGTTCTTCTTCATGTTGGCCACCGTGGTGCGTTGCCAGGCGGTCTGCTTGTCCTGGGCTTCGACCGACATGTCGTTAATCGCGCGGGACTTCCGGCCGAGGAACGTCTGCTGAATTGGGCTGAACGCGATCTGTTCTTCAAATCGCGCCTCAAACCAGACATTGATCCGGGTGGTCTCGTCGTTCGCCGCCTGGGCCACCGGTGCGCTCGACGCCGTCAGAGTCAGGCCGACTACAGCTGCAAGTAGAAATCGGCTCATACCCGAGAATAACATGCAGGGTTCTCTCGACTTACCGCCCGCCCTTGATCGCTGGGGGCGGTTCCACTTTCGACCACCACTGCGGCGGCAGCGGCCGGTTTCGCGGATACGTCTCGTTCAGCGTGGCCGCATCGTAAAGCCGACCATTCTTCATGACTTGAGAGATCGACTTCGTGTTCTTCAGGTCTTCCAGTGGATTGGCGTCCAGCACGATCAGGTCTGCCAGCTTGCCGACCTCCAGCGATCCGATATCGTTGTCAAGCCCAATCGAATCTGCACCGTCGATCGTGGCGGCGCGCAGCGCGTCGATCGGTCGCATCCCGCCCGACGCCATCATCCACAACTCCCAGTGGGTGCCGATGCCTTGCACCTCGCCGTGTGAACCCAGGCCTGCCTTGGCGCCACCGTCCACCCACTTGCGCAGTTGCTGGGCGTGCAGTGGGAAAACGTACTGGTCATCGCGGTTGAAGGCCGTGCGCTTCCATTTATCGATTTCATCGTGCGGCGTGAACGTTCGGACGCGCACGTCGTCGTCAAGATCGGTATGTGTCAGGTAGTACTGTCGTCCGGTCGGCCCGCCATAACTCACAATCAGTGTCGGCGTATACGTCAGGCCACTGGCGGCGCCCAACTTCACGACGTCGTCATAAAACGGGCTGATGGGAAGAGAGTGCTCAAGGCCCGCGTAGCCGTCCTGCATCAGCGTGAGGTTCATCGTGAAGTTGGATCCGCCTTCGGTGGTTGGCGTGAGCCCAAGCTCGCGGGCTGCGATGATGACCCACTGCCGCACTTTTCGATCGCCGGCGAGATACTGCTTGATCGTCTTGGTGTTGTAGTGGTCCGAGTACCGGCGCAAGACATCACGCGCGTCATCCAGACTCTTGATGGCGTCCTGGGCGAAGATGCCGGGGCCAGTGGAGTAGAGCCGCGGCCCAATGAGCTGACCGACTTCCATCAGGTCCTGATAGGTCAGGGCATCTTCAGACGACGTCTGCGGGTCTCGCTGGGTAGTGACGCCAAACGCCAACTGCGCAAGGAACTGCGACACCTGGGACCGGTGAACACCCCACGCCACCCAGGTGTGTGCGTGGACATCAACCAAGCCGGGCATGATGGTTTTGCCCTTGAGGTCACGTACCGTCGCGCCTTTTGGAATGGTCACCTTGCCGGCTTCGCCAATGGCCGTAATCCGGTTGTCGGTAATAACGATGTCGCCGCGGGTGATGACCTCGTCGCCCTTCATCGTGATCAAGCGCGCATTGCGCAGGGCGATCACGCCCGTCGGCTTGTCTTTGTCGACGATGACCTCGATGTCGACGCGATGGGGGTCATACTCGTAGGTTGGCGGCTTGGGTGGTTTCGGTGCGGCCGGAGTCTCAGAGGTTGGGGCCGCCGCGGTGGTGGCGGTTGCCGCCCGTTCCGTCTCTGCCAGGGCCGTTGCACGATTGGTGGCATCCACTTCGGCGGCCATCGCGAGGTTGTGCATGAAGAAACTGCGGCCGATGGAATAGAACGCCGTCGCGCTGTTGTTGGTCCAACCTACAAAGTCTCCGCCAACCTTTGTCAGGCGCCAGGTGGGCACTGAAGACGACGCCGCGATGGACACGGTAGGGGTGGGGTTGCCGATCGGCGGCACGGTGACCATATAGACATTGCGGTTGGCACGCACGAGTGCACGCCGGCCATCGGGGGACAGGACCACTTCATCGGGCGCGGACGCGCCGCCGCCGGTCGCCGAGGGAGCGGTCACGTTCACCACAGTCTTGACGTCGGTGCCATCCAGCCGCATCGAGAGCAGGCCGTCGGATCCCGCCCAGACGTAGATGCGATTGGGATCGGGCCCGACGTGCGGAGCATTGCGCCCCTGCTCCGTCTCCCCTGTCGCCACCCACGTGATGGGCGTGGCCGGTCCGCCGGACGCGGAGATCCAGACATACTCAAGTTCGGCCGCGCCGCCGTGATTGCCGAAGTCTTCAAGCGTTCGCAGACGATGCATCTTGGACCCCCGCACGGCGACGAGGCGGGTGCCATCGGTGGAATAGGTGAGTTTGTCGAAAAAGGCCGACACGGGTGTGAGCTTCTCAGGCTGGCCTGAACCATCGGCCCGCAGGCGATAGATGTCGCCGCCGGTCTCGTCGTTCCAGGTGATGTACGCAATGAACTGACCGTCGGGCGACCACACAGGTGCGTGCTCCACGTCCGTGCTGACTGTCAGGCGACGCGCATCGCGGATCACGGCGGCGAGAGGTTGTGCCGTGGGGGTTGGAGTGGCGGCGGCCGCTTCCTCTTCAGCTTCGTTTCCTGTTTCGCTGGCCTCAGGCTTGGCCGCCTTTTCTTTGCGCGTGCCCCGGCCGGCGGGGAGGTCGGCGATGTAGAGGTGGTCGAGGGCCGTGAAGACGAGGCGCCGACCATCGGGAGACGGCCGCGCGCCCCGAATCTGTGACACGGTCAGCTTCTCGTCGTCAATCGGGTAGTCGAATTTCACCAGGGGGCCCAATTCCTGCTCGACCCTTGCCGTGAACGGAATCTCGGTCGCGTCCCCGGAAGGCACGGCGACGCGCCAGAATTTGCCGTCGTAGGTCGTGATGATCGCAGATGAGTCAGGCAGGAACGCTGACGCCGGGTAGACGTCGCGATCGCGCGCGCCGCCTCCTTCACTGTCGTCGCGTTGCACGTCCATTTTCAGCCAGCGGTCCTCGCCTGTCTGCAAGTCGAGCACCTTGAGTGCGGGCCGGGCGTCGTAGCGTGTCGTGTACGCGAGCCAGCGGCCATCGGGACTGGCCACGGGCCGGAACGCACCCATGTGCTCGTGGGTGCGCTGATGCAGTTGGCCTGTGTCCCGATCGAGTTGGGCGATCTGGTACTGCCCCACTTCGCGCGTGGAGCTTCGGATCTGATCATGCGGGTCGTAGTTTGCCGACGATTCGGCCGCAGGGTCTGATGCCTCGTGTGACGCCCCGGTCGGCGTGTCGCCTGGCACTTCCCGATTGAAGCCCGAGGGCACGGTGCCTCGCACGTTCACCCAGAGGTAACGGCTGTCGGCTGCAAACACCGGACCGAGCATAGTGGGTGTCGCACCGCCACCAGGACCGCCGCCTCGGGCTGCTGCCGGCGCCGAACCGCCGGTCATCTGGACGCCAGACCCAACCCCGGTCTCGTGATACAGCCACAACTGCGACCCCTTGGCTGCGATGATGTACTCGCCGTCCTTCGTCCACAGCGGCGACATGTAGTTGGTGCGCTCGGTGGACGTCAGCGCTCGGGGTTGCGTCCCGTCGGCGCGAGCGATCCAGATGTTCTCTGCGCCGTTACGATCGCTGATGAAGACGATGCGCGTGCCGTCGGGCGAAAAGGCGGCTTGCATGTCGTACGCCTGTCCGCTGGTAATGCGCGTGGCCTGGCCGCCGGTCACCGGCATCGTGTACAGGTCGCCGAGCAACTCGAAGACGATCGTCTTCCCGTCGGGCGACAGATCGAGCGACATCCACGTGCCTTCGGATGTCGTGAACGACATCGTCCGGGTCGTGGCGAGCGGCAGTGTCTTGTTCTTGTCGGCCGACGCAGCGGCCTTGTCATTGTCCTGCGGGGACTGCGCCAGTGGGGAAGAGACGAACAGCGCCGCAGCAGCGGCGCACGCACAAACGACACGAGTAATTCGAAGCATGGTCACCCTCGGAGAAAACTTGAGGGTGAAGGATGCCACACAAGTCTCGGGATCGAGAGCCGATCGCCTCAACTGTTCGGAAACAGGGCCTCGGTGTCCTTGTTGAACAGCACCCACAGACCGTAGCCACCGAGCATGGTGCCGAAGGGGAACTGAATCAAGCTGATTGCCGAGAGAACGATGCCGAGGATGCGCGCCCAGCGCTTCAGTTGCAGCAGCCCGATGCCCGCGACGATGCCCGGGATTCCGATCGTCAACCAGAAGCCGAATAGCGCCGCGCCGGTGAACCCAAGTACGGAGGCTCCAATCACGGCGTCGTTCCCGCCCTGCGCGCCAACCAGCGCTGCCAGAAAACCCAGCAATATGGACGACCCGAACGCCAACAGCACGTAGAACGCGCCAAACACGATAAAGAGTGTGCCAAGAATCCTGACGTGGGTCGTCATTGCGTCCTTTCGGCCGCCCTCGGCCTATTCGTCGTCGTCTTTGGCCGCGGTTGCTGCCGGATCGTCAAAATCCGGCAACACGATCGGTTCGTCGTCGGGTGCGTCGTACAGGCCACCCAGGCGGCCGCTGAAGCGTTCCTTGAGCGGACCCTTTGGCCCACGGTCCTTATTGTCCCAGCCTGTGCTCTTCTTCTTCGGCGGGCCGAAATTGTGGTTGCCTGCGGCAGGGGGGCCGCCAGGCCTGAACCCGCCACCACCGGGTCGAGGGCTGAACCCTTCGCCAGGCGGGCGCGGCGAGAACCCACCGCCGGCGGGGCGTGGGGCGAAGCCGCCGGGTGGCCGTTCCTCCCGTGGTCGCGCCTCGCTGACTGAGAGCGACCGGCCCATGAAGGGCTGTTGGTCGAAGTGCTTGATCGCTTCTTCCGCTTTGTCGCGCTCGAGGTACTCCACAAACGCGAAGCCGCGGGGGCGGCCGGTATCTCGGTCCACGGGAAGGACCACCTGAGACGGGTCGCCAACCGACCCGAAATGCGTGCGGAGGTCCGCCTCCGTCGCCCCGTAGGGCATATTGCCAACGAACAAACGTACTGCCACTGTCTCGGTCCTCTTTATCTGGATCTGGATGACGCAATCGCCCTGTCAGGAGACTGAAGCGTTGCCGGGGGGAATTTTTGCACGAGCGTCAAAACGTGAAACAACCAGGGGATGGTGTTTGAATGAACCGAGGATAACAAACGTGGTCCAGAATCGCAAATGTGCTCCTAATGTGGGCTGGCCGATAAGATAAGATCATCGGCTTGGTGGCCTGGCTCTTCCCGGGCCCTGTGTACCCAATGTCAGACGAGACGCCCACGTCGCCCGTCCGCTCCCCAAGGGCCCTGGTAGTCCGCGGGGCCCGCACCCACAATCTCAAAGGGGTGGATCTGACGCTGCCGCACCGGTCGTTGGTGGTGTTCACCGGCGTGAGCGGTTCAGGCAAGTCGTCGCTGGCGTTTGACACGCTGTATGCCGAAGGCCAGCGGCGCTATGTGGAAAGTCTGTCGTCCTATGCCCGCCAGTTCCTGGAAATGATGCAGAAACCCGACGTGGATTCCATCGAAGGCCTGTCGCCGGCCATTTCCATCGAACAGAAAACCACGTCGC
>JABMNV010000031.1 GCA_013203475.1 Acidobacteriota bacterium | reverse complement strand
CGGTGAGGTACCGCTGGTCGCGCGTGGCCAAATCTTCCGCCGTCAGGATCTCGGGAGTCCACAGGTCACTGCCATTGGGGAATCCGAAGTCTTGTGGCGCCCGGCCAATCACCGTGTAGGGTTCGCCGTCGAGGCGGATGGTCTGACCGACGAAGCTCTCGCTGCCTCCAAATCGCCGCTTCCAGAGTCCGTCGCTGATGACGACCGTCCTTGCCGCGCCCACCGCCTCATCGTCTGCGGAAAAGAAACGACCGTCTGCCGCGGTGATACCCAGCATGGGAAAGAAGGGAGCGCCTACACGCGACCCCTGAATGCGTTCGGGTTGATCGGTGCCGGAGAGATTGACGTCCCACCAACTCACGGTGCTCATGCGAGTGATCACGTCCGCGCCTTCCCGGCGCAGGTCGGCGTAGTTGGCTGGAGAGACCGATTCCTGGGGGAAGGGTGCTTCTGGAGAGTTCTCGGAGAGCAGAACCAGGCGGTCGACGTTCGGAATCATGAATGGCCGCAGAAGCAGCGAGTCGATCATGCCGAACGTGGCGGCATCGGCTCCCAGGCCAAGCGCAAGGGTCATGACGATCACGCCGCTGACGAGTGGCTGCCGCCAGAGCGCGCGCGCAGCGAGACGGCCTTCAGAAAACAGAGTACCCACAACAGAGTCCTTTCCGGGAAGGGGATGGGCCCGTCGCTGCCGAAGACGAGCCTGCCGACGCGCGCGCAGATGGTCGCTGACGAGCGTATTTGTCTCGCGCCAGTACCAGAGGTCGGCGCGCAGTGGGTCGCGCGCGACAGCGGCAGCGGTGAGTTCCTCGCGCAGATCACCCAGTGTGGTCTCGCGCCACGGGTCGTCGCGCAGCAGGCGCTGTAACAGCGCTTCGGCGAGGCGGGGAGGTGCGACCTGGTTGGATGTGGACCGGGACATCACTCAGGACCGCCGAGGTTCCAGCAGGGTATCGAGCCCGACCGACAACGTCATGACCGCGGCCTGCGCATGGCGGACGGCCTTCAGGCCCAGCGGTGTGACCGTGTAGTACCGGCGGGCGCGGCCGCCTCGAATCGCCAACGGGTCGCCCTTCGTGGACGTGACCAGGCCCTTGGCCTCCAGGCGATCCAGCGACGTGTGGACCGCACCGCGAGCCACGGTCCGACCGGTTCGGTCAGTCAGCAACTGGCGGATGGGGACGGTGTACGCGTCGGTGTCGTCCTGTTGGCATTGGAGGACAGCCAACAAGAGCAGGTGCTCAAATTCGCCAACGGAAGGGGGACCGAGTCGCTTAGCCGTCATTGTAGGCAAAATGCGGATGCGGCGAGTGAAAGTTCAATCGCGGGGCAGAGTACAATCCGCTCATGGCATCTTTGTCACTCGACTGGAACGGTCACTTCAAGTTTTCCAACAGCGTCGGGGCACCGCCGATTTCACTTGACAGCGGCAACCCAGACGCCATGTCTCCCATGGAGGCGCTGGCCTATGGGGCGATGGGGTGCATGGCGATGGACCTGGTCTTGATCCTCCAGAAGGGCCGGCACGATTTGAAGGGGTTGAAGATCGCGTTTGACGGAGCCCGTTCCGAGGACCATCCAAAGCGCTACACCCGGCTGCATTTGATCTTCGACATTACTGGCGACGTGCCCATGGAGGCAGTGGAGCGCGCCCTCGCGCTGTCTCGCGAAAAGTACTGCTCCGTCTCAAACTCCCTGCGATCCGACATCGACTTTACGACGTCGTTCACGATCACGAAGTAGAGGGGCCGGACAGCGGTGGTGAAGCGGTTCGCACTCTGCGCGACAGTTCTCGCCGCGGCGACCAGCGTGGTCGTTGCCAGGACGCAGGAGGGGCAGGGCCCCTGGCGCGCCGTGAACCTCGTGTTGCCCGTCGGCATCGCGGCAGAGGCCGTGTCGGCCTGCGTGGCCGACACCGGCGCGCCGGTCATTCGGCCGTACGCCAACCTGCCCGGTGCCTTTCAAGCCCAGTGTGCGCTCACCGGGTCCGCGCGTTGCTCGATACCGGGAACAGAACCTCGCGACCTGGATCTTGTCGCGCTGTGCCAAGGCGAAAGAGCGACGCTGGTGGCGGCCACGCGCCTCTTCATGCCGATCGTGTCGTCTCCTGGCGCCGTCATGATCGAGTGGCGAACGTGGCAGGACCAACTCTCCTCGGTGCTGGCGATGCGGCCGTTTGATCCCGGTGTGCCCCGGGCGGTCCCGATGGCTGCCGAGGCGCGGCTGATGCGCGTGCATCACGTGGGGGGCTCTCCCGTCACGTTTGCGGTCGAGTCGTCTGAACCGGGCACCGCCGATCCGGTGTTCGTGGGCCTGCCAGTTCCGGCCGCTGGCGGCGAGCTGTTTCTGGTGTTGGGCGAACGAGAGCAGCAGGCGTCCTCGGTCTTGGTCGAGGGCCCGGAGATACGGGTCGTAGGGACTCAAGGATCCCGGTTCGTGTCGATTCCTGGACTGGCGCCAGGCACTTACACCCTCCGCTTTGGTCCGCTTGAGATGCCGGTCGGGTCCTCGCTCGAATTTGTGATTCAGGATCGCGCGACCACCGAGGTTGTTCCCCAGTTGCCACCCATGATTGACGAGTTTCGCATCAGTGGCTCGGTCTCGTACAACGGGCGACTTCTGGCGAGCCAGACGCTCGACGTCGTGTTTCTCGCCGACGACTCGACGGTCACCACGACCACCGACGAGCGGGGGCGGTATTCGTTGACGGTGTCCGAGGGCGGCGACTACCTGGTGCGAGTCGAGTCTGCCTACGACTTCGGATTGGCCGAGGCCCAGTCGACAGTCGCGCGTGGAGAGACCCGGATTGATCTGGACATTTCCGGTGCATCGGTGCAATTGACGTTCCTGCTCGATGGGGCAGTGCCAGACGACGCGGTTGAATTCGTCATCGAAGGCCAGGAGCGGTTCCGCGGCATTGCCTCCGACTTCAGCACGCCGACCGAGTTGTTTGCGATTCCGTTTGGCACCTACACCGTGCGTGCCAGCATGGCCCCCGCGTTCGTCTCGAATGCCATCCCGATCGACCTCGTCGAGACCGGAAGTGCCCACACACTGACGGTGGATATAACGCACCAGAGCGCCACTTTACGTGTAGTGGATGCCACCGGCAGTTCGGTTGTCGGAGCCCGGGCGTTGGCCGGCACGCAGATCGTTCGGGCCTTGATTCCCGGCGAACTTGACGTGACCCGGGTGTCTCCAGGCACCGAACTTCTTGTGCGCGTTCGAGGCTATACGCCTGCCTGCGTGGTGCTCCAACCGAACATTGAAAATATCGTGGTCCTGAATGCCAACATCGCGTCCTTGCAGATTCACTATGACGTCCCGCCGCTTCGCCTGCCGCCGGGCCACGTGCGCTTCCGGGAGAGCGATCGCTGTGTGGTGCCGCTGTCAGAGTTTGAGTGGACCCGCATCGAGGCTGGGTTCGAGATCCAGAATCTACCCAAAGATGTTCAGGTGATTTACGAGTACGGCACCGCCCGGCTCTTCTTGAAAGCGCCCGGGGAAGCGGTCGTCATTCGATAGTTCACCGCCCCGTTCCGTCGTTCCAGTTCACGATCGAATTGAAGATCATGTTGAACTCGTCGTGGTTCTGCCACCGGTAGATCGGGTTGGTGGTAAAGAGAATCACGCGTCCCTTGCCCTCGTGCGCACCGGGAATATCGAGCGCGATTGCCCTGTTCGCCAGATTTTCGGCGCCGGTCATCAGCCCAGAAATCACCGAATCGTCACCCCCCACATAGCGGGCGAGCACGTTCCCTTCGTCGGCAACGCCGACGCGCAGGAGTGGACCGTTGACGTATTTGACGGCCAGGTCCGTGTCGTCGTAGCCGTAGAACACCGGATGATCGGTTCGAGTGATCTCGGCCTTGACCAGCGGACGCTGTGCTGTGATGCCGGTCACCTGGTCGGTGTCGATCGTGTGCGTGAATCCGAACTCGATCGGGAATCGCACCGCGTTATGCGCGGCGATGAGTGTGCCGCCAGCATCGAGAAACGCGGTAAACGCGTCCACGCCCTCCTGGCCGAAGCCGCCGGTGATGTCCGGCGATTCTCCATACATGCCCAGGAACTGGTATTTGTCCGTCTTCAGATACGGCACCGGACGTGCCGCAGGTTGCTGCATGACGGCCTGCCGGTTGACGTTCTGATAGGCCATCAGCACCACGTCATAGTCGGCCTTGAGGTTGCCCTTGGCGACCCGTTCCTTGTAGATGAGGTCGAAGGGGATGCCGAACTGGTCAAAGGCATGCCGGTACCAGCCAAGCTCCTGCGTTCCGCTCCACTGCGAGTAGATGGCCACACGCGGGGCGTCGGCATCGTGCGTGGCCACCGTCGGCAGTTCGGAGAGCGTGGCCGCAGTCAGACCGAATTTCTCAACCGCTGCCCTGGCCGCCGCGAGGTCGGCAGGGGCCGACACAATAAAGGAGCCGGCAGGGAAGTCTACGCCTGAGGCGGTGAACGCCTTTTCAGCCACCGTCATGGGCACATCCTTCAGCGCGTAACGGAAGGAGATCATGTTGTTCGAGCCCAGGTGAGCAATCGCCATGCCGGCTGACCCGGAACCTACGAGTCGGGCCCCCTGGGTCACGCCCTTCACCACCCTGGTGGAGACCTCGAGCACGTCCTTGTCATCGATCTCGATCACGCTCACGCCCATCGCCGGGCCCATCGTCCACCCCGAGTCGTCATAGGTGGAAAGTCGCTCGTCTGGGTAGTCCTGCTTCTCGAGCAAGTTCTTGGCCAGACTCCAGTACGGCTGACCAGCCTTCACGAGATAGGAACCGGCAGCGTAGGTCTCTTCGCCAATTGTGAATTCGTCGGTCGCCTGGCTCACTTCGATGCCCTGAATGGCAAAAATCCTCAGCATTTCGGCCACACGCGTCATGTCACGCTGCACGGGAATCACGTAGGCGTGCGGCGCTTCGTCGAGGCCCTTCAGGATTGAATTTCTGGTCTTGATGTAGAAATTCTCGACCACCATGTTCGGAAACATCGACGTCAACTGCAGGGATGAGAGCACACCGGTTTGCATGTAGTTGGTGTTGTTGCGACGCGTGAAGTTGGCCACGGCGTCCGGTGGTACGGGCAGACCTCGGTACCACTCCCGCTCCTGGCCCCCGCCGCGGCCAGTCGGCACGCCACCGGCTCGTCCTCCTCCACCGCCTCTGGCTGCGCCACCGCCTCTGGCCGCGCCGCCGCCTCTGGCTGCTGCGCCGCCTCGACCTGCCGCCTGCGCGGCTCCTCGGCCACCACCGGTGGCAGCCACGGCTCCACCTCGGCCAGCCGTCGCTGGCGCGCCCCCGCGTCCGCCGCCGGTCGGAGTGGTCGCCGCTGGCGGTGCCAGGTCACGCCCCGACTGCGTTTCGTACATCTTCATCATGCCGTTGTGGTTGTAGGCCAGCGAGCCAAGATAGCCTGGCGACCAGCCGTCCATGAAGGCGTGCGTGTAGACGCCAGGCATGCCGTACTTGGTCATCTGCGACAGTTCGAAATTGGCAAAGAAGCTCAGATCCGCGAACAGGACTGCGTCCAGGTTCGGATTCTGTGGCGGGCCACCACTGTAGGTGTAGAGCAGCGTCAGCGATTCATGCAGGTCATGCATGATGGGGGGGAAGGCCGTGAAGTACCAGTCGCCCAGCACGCGCATCTGCATCTGCGAGAGGTTGATGTCGCGGTTGTTGTCATGGTGCACGTACTTGCCCCAGTACGGAACGGACCCGCCGCCGCGCCCACCGCCACGGCCGCCACCAGCCGCGGCACCCACTGCACCAGCGGCCGCGCCGCGCCCCGCGTCTGCGCCACCCTCCGCCGCTCTCGCCGCCGCTTCGGCCGCCGCCTCGGCCGCCTCCGCTTTGGTGGTTTCCAGGCCTTTGTAGAACCAATCAACGTTCCGGTCTCGACCGTCCGCATCAGCCACCGGAGTGATTGACACGAATACGTTGTCTCGAATCTGGCTGATCATGGGCGACGTCTCCGTCGCCAGTCGGTAGGCCAGCTCCATCAACATTTCCGACGGGCCGACCTCGCCCGAGTGCAGGCCACCCATCAAGTGGTAGTTGGGCTTGGTTGTGGCAATCAACTGCTGAATCTGGCTATCGGCGAGTCCTCTGGGGTCCGCCAGTTTCGCCAAGTTGTCACGATTTCCCTGGATATTCTGGATATTGTCGTCTGACGACACCCAGACGACGACCAGTTCTCGGTCTTCGTCAGACTTGCCAATGCTCTCGATGTGCACCCTGGGGCTGGCCGCAGCCAGCGCGCGGTAATACTTCAGGATGTCTGCGTAATAGGTCAGCGTCTCTGGTGCGCCAATGTGGTAGCCCAGAACGTCCTTGGGCGAGGGAATGCCAGGAACCTTTGGCAAATGGTCGACCAGCGGGCTGCCGTACATGGCGTCGCTCGTCCATTCCTTGTACATTTTCGCAAAATCTTCGTCTTGTGTCTGATTTGGGTCCCGGGTGTCAGTCACCGACTGCTGGGCAGGAGCCGGAACCACCGCCAGAACGAAAACAACCAGACCGATGGCGGACAGCCACGACGTGCGGCGGGGGATTCCAGGGACTCTCATCTTGGCAACTCCTTCGAGGACGAATCGGACGTCGTGGCGGGGAAAACCACGCGAGGCTTGAGATTCTACAGGCTGCGCCCTACAATCGCAGCCTATGATCAGTGTCGCAGCGCTCCGAATGCAGCAATTTGGCGTGCAATTCTATCAGGCTTCTCTCACCGCGCAGGACATCGATAAACTGGTCCGGTTCGAGGTGTTGAGTTACGGTGACCAAGGCGCTGGGGTTCGTGGGAATTCCAGGCAGTCCAAGGTTCGCTGGGACTTTCTTGAGCGCCGAATTGCCTCCAGTGACAAAGCCTATCAGCGCCAAATCATTCGCAAGAAGATTGATGAATTGGTCGGCTACTACGACCAGTGCCGGCAGGCGCGCGACCTGCCATCCATTCCAGGTGCCGTCATTATTTCGTGCGACGAGACGTTGAAGTTTGAGGCGCTGCCAGGGGCGCCGTCGCAGGGCACGCTGAAAGTGCCCGAGCGCGAGGGCATCCTGCGGGCCATCGACGGTCAGCACCGCCTGCTGGCGTTGCATGCGGGCATCGCGGAGTTCGGCGATGAACCCTTCACTGTGCCGGCTATCATTTTCGATCGACTACCCGAGGATCACCTGGTCCAGATGTTCGTGACGATCAACGCCAAACACACGCGTCTGAATCCGTCGCATCTGGTCGCGCTGTCTGGGCGTCAGCTGTATCGAGACGAGACCCTGGCCGCCGCGCACGATGTGGTGCGGGCGCTCAGTGAGCGTGAGGATTCGCCGTTGTATGGGGATATCAAGTTGCTCGGTGTCGGCCATGGCCGGGTGGCCCAGGCCCCATTGGCGCAGGAACTGAAGAAGCTGCTGGCGTCCGATGCCTTTGGCGTCGGCAAAACGGCCGATGCCTTCCGCGACGAAGCCACGCGCTTTTTTGTGAACTACTTCAAGCAGGTCGCGGTGGTGTTTACGGCTGCCTGGAACGGCCGCAAGTACAGCATCAAATCGGCGTCCGCGCTGCGCGCCTTCATTCGTGTGGCACCAGACATCGTCAAGCACCTGGACCAACAACATGCCGACCGCGCGGATTTTCGCGCCATCGGCCGCATCATCGCTCCCTGGGGCCGCCGCATCGGCGATCTCAGATTCGAGACCGATGGGGCTTGGAAGCGGTCAGGCACCGGCGTCGACCTGCTGGTCAAAGAACTGCGCCTTGCGATGCAGTATCCCGAGGGCGCGATTGGGTAGGCTGGTGGCCTAGCCGCCGCCCTTGAGGGCCTCCGTCGGCGCGATCCGCAGCGCACGCAACAGCGGCGCGGTGCATGCGACCACACCGATCAGGCCCATCACGCTCATGCCTACGATGAGCGCGAGAACCGACCCCGACACCGCCGAATAGGTCGAGCCCGCATCATCGAAGAGTTCGAAGAAGATTCGACCAGCGACGGGCATGCCCAGCAGCACGCCCACGCCGAGTTGCATCAACGCACGCCGCGCGACTGTCAACGCGATGCGAGCCCGGTCTGCCCCCAAGGCAACCCGGATGCCGATTTCCCGCGTACGTTCCATGACAGAAAACGACATCAACGCGTACAGGGCCGAGGCCGCAAACGCCAGCAAGACTCCGATGAGCACGACGCCGCCGAACGTCAGGGCGACCATCAGGTACCAGTGCCTTCAAAGACCAGGTCGAGCGCGATCGGATCTGAAACTGTCGGCAGGGGGTCCACTTCCCGTGCCAGAGCCCGGAGTCGTGGTGCGAATGACCCTGGCCGATCACCGACGTTGCCCACTTGAATGGCGAGCCGCACGGAGTCGACCGAACCGGGCACCAGCGGGTGGTAGATGCCCTCGTCCTGGTCTGGAGTGAGGACGTGCATCCCGAGTCGGCCTACGACGCCGACAATCTCATACCACGGACCTGGTGTTTCGTTCTCATTCACTCGGTACCGGATGCGTCGGCCAATCGGATTACTTCCAGCCAGCACGCGCTCGACAAATGTCGTGTTGACGATCACGACGGTCGCGCCTCCGCTGAGCGCCGACGCGTCGCCGAGCAACGCAGCGTCGCCGAGGTCGCCTGTTGTGAACCCTCGCCCAGCCAGGATTGGCTGTTGCAATGCGCTGAAGAAGTCCAGATCAACCGCCGCAGTCCTGACCCGAATGCCTCTGACGTCGACTTCTGAGCCGTCGTCGCTCGACGCACTGTCGTCGTCCAGATCGATCTGCCGAATAGGGTGATCCATGCGCGGGAGCACCGTGCCGACCGCCACGCTCCGGACTCCAGGCTCGGCGCGGAGTCGTTCAACGAGCGCCTGCTGGGCTGCAGCCATCCTCGCCCTCATCGCGGTGCGGCCCGATACTGTGGTGTCGGCCGCCGCTTCACGCCCGGAAAGGCTCAGCCGGGCCGACAGGAACTGGCCAGACGCAATCCCGTCCCCCTCAGAGCCGCCCCAGACGCCTTGTGCTCTGGTTGAAAGCCCCGCAGCGATGCCCACGACCGCCACCGCCACGGCCACATCAGCCACAATCAGCGCACTCGAAAGCCCGCCGAACCGGGATCCGGCGCGTTTGGCCTGGGTGCGTTGAATATTCTGGCTGACTGAGCGCCCCGTGGCCCGGAGCGCGGGAATGATCCCCGCCACGGCCGCGCTGCACACGGCGAGCGACAGCGCCCACAGCACGGTGGCTCGGGTGACGCCCAGGTCAATCCAGTACGGCACTTCCAGATCGATCAATGACAATGCAACGCCTGGGAGCCACCCAATCAATAGCAGTCCGACGCCCGCCGCCATCACCGCCAGGACGAGCGACTCAGTGAAGACCTGTGAAATGACCCGCGCGCGGCTCGCACCCAGGGCCGTGCGCACGGAAAACTCCGCCGCACGCATCGACGTCCGCGCGAAGATCAGCAGTCCGACATTGACGCAGGCGATGAGCAACGGCACCAGTGTGAGGACTTGAGCCACCTGAAAGTCAGGTGTCGCTCGCAGCCCGCCTTGCGGGAAGCCGAAGAACATGAAGGCCGAGGGCACGACCTCCGGTTGCAGATGTTCGTAGGTGTCCGGAAAATCGATCGCGATGCCGAAGTGAATCGTACCGGGAATGTCAGAGGGCGAGTTAATTGAGTCAGGCCACTGCGGCCTGCTCATACGACCGCGCTTCAAATTCCGCCGGCGGCACATAGCCAATCGGCTCGAGCAGTCGGCGCGTGTGGAACCAATCCACCCAGGTGAGCGTCGCGAGTTCCACCGCCGCGAGACTGCGCCAGGGTCCTTGTCGTCGAATCACCTCCGTCTTGAAGAGCCCGATGACCGATTCGGCCAGGGCGTTGTCATACGCATCATCGCGACTGCCGACGGAGGGCGCCATCCCGCTGTCGGCCAAACGATCTGTGTACCGCATCGAGAGGTATTGCGTGCCCTGATCGCTGTGGTGCACCACGCCGGCCACGGCGCCCCCGCGGGCGCAGGTCGCCTGTTCGAGCGCATCGAGCACGAAGTCCGTCCGCATGGTCGACGATACGCGCCAGCCCACAATGCGTCGGGCGAAGACGTCGATCACGAAGGCGACGTAGACCAACCCACCCCACGGCGCCACGTAGGTGAAGTCCGACACCCAGAGCTGATTCGGGCGCGTGGCCACACACTGGCGATCGACCAAGTCCCGGGGACGATCAAGAGCGGGCTGAGACTGGGTGGTGGTGACCCACGCGCGGCCGCGGACCGCTCCAGACAACCCCAGCGCCCGCATGAGGCGTTCGACGGTACAGCGGGCCACGGTGTGGCCCTCCCGACGCAATGGCCGCCAGACCTTGCGCGGCCCATACACGCCGAAGTTCGCGTCGAACACGCGCTGGATTTCCGCCCGCAGCCCGTCGTCGCGCTGGGCAGAGTACGTCGCTGGGGCGATCGGCAACACCGCACAGATCGGCTCGACCCCATACGTCTCCCGATGATCCTCGATGAGTCGGACCATCACTTCGGTCGGCGGTCGAGCTCCGCCTGGGCGAAATACGCGGACGCCAGACGTAGGATCTCATGCGTCCGCTTGAGCTCGCGGTTCTCGCGCGCCAACTCCTTGAGTCGCACCCGCTCGTCGGTGGTCAGGCCGTCGCGCTGCCCACGATCACGCTCCGCCTGGCGCACCCAGTTGCGCAAGGTTTCGCCGGTGCAGCCGATCTTGCCGGCGATCGACGTGATGGCGGCTCACTGGGACGCGTGCTCGGGCCCGTGCTCCCGCACCATCCGAACCGCCCGTTCTCGTCCCTCTGCTGAATACTTGCTCGGTCTTGCCATCTGCGAATCCTCTCAGGGAATTCGCCCTCCGACAATCCCGGGACGGTTCAGCTCGCCTCCGGCGGCAAATAAGAGCCCAGGATTCCTGGACCAGGAAGGTCCAAAACCAGCCATGTCTGTGTTCGTATCGGTGTAGGATGTGGGGGGAAATCTGAGGAGTTCATGAAGAAGTTCGTTCTGGTTCTTGTAACCGGCCTGTTTTGTACGGCCCTGACCCTGCGCGTTGGCCTTGCCACCGGGCCTGATGTTTCAGCCACGTTGACGCCGTCTGAGGGGGCGTCGTGGTCGGCTGCGGCCGCGCTTCCGATGTCGGCCCAGGCCCAGGACAAGGTCATTGAAGAGTATTGCGGCAGCTGTCACAACGACTACGACCTGAAGGGCGAGTTATCGCTTGATGGCTTCACAGCGGCGGACGCGGGCGCCCATGCGGACGTCGCCGAAAAAATTGTTCGCAAGCTGCGCACGGCCATGATGCCGCCCAAAGGTGCGGTGCAGCCTGACGAGGCAACTCGAATCGCACTCGCCACGGCGCTTGAGGCCACGCTGGACAAGGCCGCGACCGGCCCGCGTCCGGGCCGCCGTTCCTTTCAGCGGTTGAATCGCGCCGAGTATGAGGCCGCGATTCGAACCCTCTTCGACGTGACGGTTGACGTGGCCGCGTTCCTGCCCGCCGACACCCTCAGCGCGAGCTTCGACAATATTGCCGACGTGCAGATGCCGTCAGCCACCGTGATGCAGGGGTACCTGCGCGCGGCCGCGCACATCAGCCGCGTGGTGCTAGGGGATCCTGAGGCCGATCCAAGTTCGACGATTTATGAAGTGCCCCGAACGCGTTCGCAGAAAGACCGCGTGGAGGGCGCCCCGTTTGGCACCCGCGGTGGCGCCTCGGTTGTCCATAACTTCCCGGCCGACGGCGACTATCGGTTCGACCTGCTGCTGCACGGGGCGCCCGAAGGCAACCTGTTTGGCCGAACCATTGGCGCGATCAAAATTGACGTGTCGGTTGATGGCGAGCGGGTGGCCCTGGTGGAGGTTGACCGGTGGATCACCGAGTCGAGTCCGGCCGGGTTGATGGTGCAGACTGATCCTATCCATATCACCGCCGGTGCTCGGCGCGTGTCAGCAGCGTTCCTGAAAGAGTTTGAAGGGGTTGAGGACGACTTCATCAAACCGATTGACCACACGCTGGCTGATACGCAAATTGGATTCGGGTACGGTGTGACCACCCTCCCTCACCTGCGCAACTTTGCGATTGCCGGTCCGGCGAACGTCACGGGCGTCTCGGATAACCCCATCCGGGACGCGATCTTGTCCTGTCGTCCCTCGACGATGGCGGACGAGGGCCCGTGCGCTCGTCGCATTCTCACGGACGTTGCGACTGGCGCGTATCGGCGCCCGGCGTCGGCGGCAGAGGTGACCGAACTCATGCGGTTTTATGAGCAGGGCGCGCTGGTCGGTGGCTTTGACGCCGGTATTCGCGCCGCCGTGCAGGCCACGCTGTCGAGTTTGCACTTCATCTTTCGACTTGAGGAGGCGCCAGCCACGGGCATTCGAGACGGCATCTACCGCGTGAGTGACGTTGACCTGGCATCGCGACTGTCGTTCTTCTTGTGGGGAACAATTCCTGACAAGGAACTGATAGGCCTGGCGAGCCAGGGGCAGCTGTCCAAGACGGATGTCTTCGACCAGCAGGTCCGGCGCATGTTGGCCGATCCCCGTTCGGTCGCGTTGTCGACGCGCTTTGCGGCGCAGTGGTTGCGCCTGCAGGACTTGAGCAAGGTTGAGCCTGACGCACTGGACTATCCCTACTACGATGAGTCGCTGTCAGCGGGGCTCTCAGGCGAGACGGAGGCGTTCTTTGATTACCTCGTTCGCGCCGATCGACCAGTGTTGGAACTGCTGACGGCCGACTATACGTTCGTCAACGAACGTCTGGCCCGGCATTACGGCATCGCGGGTGTGAGTGGGCCGACGTTCCAGAAGGTGTCGTATCCGAACGACCGGCGTCGGGGCCTGCTTGGCCACGGCAGCATTCTTACGTTGACGTCCCATGCCAATCGCACCTCACCAGTATTGCGCGGCAAGTGGGTGCTGGAAGTGTTGCTGGGGAGTCCGCCACCGCCGCCGCCGCCCGACATCCCTGACCTGGAAGAGTCCGGCGATGCCAAGGACGGTCGCTTTCTGTCAGTCGCTGAGCAACTGGCGATTCACCGCGCCAACCCGGCGTGTGCGTCGTGCCACAACGTGATCGACCCGATCGGTCTATCGCTGGACAACTTTGACGTGGAAGGGTCGTGGCGCATCAAGGACCGTGGCGTGCCGGTGGAAACGTCAAGCGTCATGTATGACGGCACACCGCTCAATGGCGTGGCGGATTTGCGCGCCGCG